>NC_017834.1:1566346-1932693 GCF_000260715.1 Bifidobacterium animalis subsp. animalis ATCC 25527
ACGCACACGTTCGCTTGAGCCGAGTTCGCGTATGATTCGATCGGAATACAGATCTGCGACACGACGGTTCGGCACCAGCATCACCGTCGACCCGTCGCTCCCGGCCGCCAGATCGGCTCGCAGACCGGCGAGCGTCGTCTCCACGGCCAGCTGCGTCTTGCCCGAACGCGGTGCACCCGAGACGAGCAGAGTGCGCGCCTTGGAATTCCGGTCATCATTGTGAGCCGACTCCAGGAATTCACGAATGGCACGGCGAGCCCCTTCATTGGCCTGCGGCGCATCGTCAACGGCATCCATGCCGGCGGCACCACGCTCCTGGGTATGTTCAACCATGCATTGCCTCCTCACCCACATCGACATCCTCCACACCGATTCTCCAAGTGTATGGACGGCCTGCACGCACGTCAAAGAAACGCCGTATACAACGACGCGGTCCGTTCGAATTCCCATTTGCATCGTATCGCGGCTCATATGGCGCGCAATATGTTGCGGCATGCGCGTCTCAAAGGAAAGCGGGGAGGAATGCGAGCATGCAAACTGGCCAATCTGCCCCTATTGCCGCAAAACGACCAACGAAACGCCGCACTTCGTTGAGACAGTCTCATTGCCGGCTTACGCGCAAGCAGTCGAGCGCAAATTTCGTATAGTCTACATATGGGAGAATCCCCGACACCGGTACACAGCCAGCGAAGGAGCCGCCATGACCCAGCAGGTGCCCCAGCCACCGCGCCTTGCCGGCTACAGCTATGTGCGCGTGCTCGGGCACGGTTCCACCGCTACCGTCTACCTCTACCGGCAACAGGGCATAGAACGTGACGTCGCCGTCAAAGTGAGCGTCGAGCAGGTGGACGGCAGAATCGCAGATGCCTTCCGTGCGGAGGCGCGCGCCATGGCCGCGTTGCCGAGCCACCCCTCCATTCTCTCCACCTACGATGCGGGCGTCACCGACGACGGCCGCTATTACCTCGTGTTCGAGTATGCACCGGGCGGCACGCTCAAAGATGTACTGTGCGACCACGTGCTCGACGTGCCGCACATGCTCTCCATGGGCGTTCATCTCGCCGGCGCAGTCGCCACCGCACACCGGGCCGGCATCGTGCACCGCGACATCAAGACCAGCAACGTGCTCATCACCGGGCAGCAGTTGCCCGCGCTCGCCGACTTCGGCATCGCCGTCACCGCCTACGACCACAGCAGCACCGGCTACTCCCTGCCCTGGGCACCCCCGGAGACGCTGCGCACGGGCGGTGCGGGAGGCGAGGCGGCCGACATCTATTCGCTGGGCGCAGTGCTCTATGCCTCACTGGTGGGCACCTCCCCGTTCGAATACGGGTACCACCCGAAGACGGCGAAGGAGTTGGCCAAACTCATCATGACGCAGCCGCTGCCGACGATCCAGCGCAACGACGTTCCCACTGCGGTGTGTGAGACGTTGGCACGCGCAATGGCGGCAAATGCCGACGATCGCTACCCCTCCGCACTGGCTTTCGCCCGCGCGCTCCAACAGGTACAATTCGAACTGTATGGGCACGCCACGTCGTTGAGTGTCGAGGGCGCAGACCCCTACCCAGCCAGCATCGTCCGACGGCAGATCACCGAACGTCCGCTGGCGGCACGGCAACGCGGCAGATACCGCAAGGCATGGATGGTCGTGGGCATCACTGTCGCCCTGCTCACCCTGTTCCTCGCGGTGTTCATGGGGTTCGTGCTGCCCGGTCTCGACACCCATGCCAGCGGAAACCAGACGGTTGTCGAAGGCAGCCACGGCGCACTCCGGAACGGCGAACGGCCCGAACCCACGGGCAACGAGCCTCCCGGCGCATCCGTTGTGCCGTCACCCCAACAGCTTTCCGGCAGCTTCGCCGAGAACGGCGCCGCGCATTTCCATTGGAGGAATCCAGATCCACGGGAAGGCGACACCTACGTGTGGTCGCGTATCGGCGCCGCGACCACGCCGGGCGCCTCGCATGTGGTTGATTCCACCGAATTTAACATTCCGGCCGACCAAACCAATCAGGCGCAGGTGTGCGTACGCGTGAGCATTGTGCGGGCAGACCGCAGCATGTCGGCACAACCCGCCACCGCCTGCGCGGTGCGGAAATGAGGTGACATGACCGAATCGCCACGCAACAGCATGCACAAGTTCTCGCCACGGCGCATATTCCGCGGTCGCGGCAAAACGTGGATGGTGCCCGTGGCCATGCTCGTCATCGTGCTCGCCGTCATCGCGGGAGCCCTCATCATGCACTCGGTCTCGCAACGGCATCTGCAACTCGACGACGGGACCGTCTGGGTGACTTCGCAGGCCGACCAGAAGGCGGCGCGCTACAACGTGAGACTGCGTGAGCCGGATGCGAGCGTCAACGCGCAGTCGCAGAACTTCGACATTGCACAGCACGATGGCGATGCCATTCTGGCGGAACCACAGAAGGCCTCGGGTATCAACCAATCCACCATGGGGACCGCCGACTCCACCGCGACCACCGCCGCGATGCGCACGCTGGTGGGCGGCCGCACCGCCGCGATCATCGACACCGATCGAGGTGACGTATGGGTGGGTGGCGCCGACGGGGTTGCGCACATCTCCCCCGCCACAGCCACCGCAACCATGAGTCTCGGCGCCGGCGGCCGAATCGCCATTGCCGCGGACGGCACCGTGTACGGGCTCGATGCCCGCACGGCCAAGGTGTATGCCGTCGGAGCCGGTTCGAACACCGCGCATGGAATCGCCACACTGAACCAAGGCGAGCCCATTGCCGCGGATTCCTTCACCGTGATCGACGGCCAACCGGTGGCCAGCAGCGGCAACCGCCTGTACTTCGGTCGGAACCATGTCACCGTAGATGGCGTGGGGACCTTGGCGTTGCAGGCGCCTCCAACCGATACCGGTGAGCGCTCCCAACGCGGTTGGGTCGCGGCGGCGGCACCGGGAGCACTAGTCACGATGCCGCTCAACGAGGGAGCCGAGCCCGTCGTCCATCGCACCACAGGCACCGGCGAAGCCACACAACCCGTGTCGGTGAACGGGTGCGTGTATGGGGCGTGGAGCCAAACCGCACGAAACTACGCCACCGTCTGCTCGGCGAACGGCAAACCCGACATGCTCGATCTGCAGGCGATCACCGCGACGTCCAATCTTCGTCTTCGTGTGAACCACAGGCTCGTCGTGCTCAACGACATCGCAAACGGCAACATATGGAACCCGGCGAATTCGCCGGATGTGATCCAGATCCAGTGGAAACGGCTCGGCAACGACACCAGTCGGCAGACGAGCACCACCACCGACAGCACGAGTTCGAAGCACACGTTCGAACGGGAATGCTCCACGAAATCAGGGCAGATTCGCGCAGTGGACGACGAGTTCGGCATACGCGCCGGCTCCAACACCGTCATCGACCCGTTGCGCAACGACGAGCAGACCGACTGCTCGGTGCTGCGCATCACCTCGGTGAGCTCACCGGAGAATGATTCGGTGAAGGCATCTGCCATATATGATGGGCGGTTCCTGCAGGTCAGTGCGCACAACCCCGGCCGCGCGACCTTCACCTATGAGATCGGCGACGGGCGCGGGCAATCCTCACGCGCAACCGTGACGCTGACGATTGCCGGCGACCAGAACCGCACACCGATCCGCAAGGAGCAGCCGGAGGAAACCGAAGTCGAGCAGGGCGCCACATACACCATGAACGCGCTTGGTGGTTTCATTGATCCAGACGGCGATCCGCTCACTCTGGTCGGCGCCAGCGTGGAGAACACCAACGAGGCGACGGTCTCTGCACGTCCGGACGGCGAACTCGTGTTCCACGCCGGTTCGATGCACGAAGGCCGTGCAGCGGTGCGGCTGCAGGTCTCCGACGGCAGGAACCTCACCGAGGCGACCATGTACTTCACCATCCGTCCGGCGCGCACCTTGGCGGCGAACATCGATCCGGTCTGCCGCACCACCGCGCCGAATACGAGCGTGACCGTCGATCTTTCCAAGGCCGTGCACGCCACCTCGGCCGATGCCCCGAGATTGACACGGGTAGACAATCCCGAACGCACGAACGTCACCATGCGCGCCACCGACATGTCGTTCACCTTCCAGTCGAGCGAACCGGGCACCTATCATGTGCCCTACACGGTTGTCCAAGGCGATGTGGAAGCCACCGGCCTGGCGCGCATCGATGTCGAGCCCGCCCAGGAGGAATCGGCAAAACCGGTCGCCGCCAACGATGTGGCGTTGCTCGGAGCCGACAAGACGGCCATTGTGGAACCGCTCGCCAACGATGTCGATCCCATGGGCGGCGTGCTGGCCGTCACCGATGTCAGGGCCGACGCCAAATCCGGCATCAAAGCGGGCATTGTAGGGAATAAACGCGTGTATATCACGGCGCAGACGCTGCCATCCGCACCCGTGAGGCTCGACTACACAGTGGCGAATGCACAGGGCGTTGCCACCGGCACCATCGTGGTGCAACCGCCGGCGCTCACCAGTGCCGATTCCGTGCCGAAGGCCTCCGACGTCACCGTGCCCATGCGCACCGGGGGCATAGTGTCGGTGGATGTGCTCGACCATGTCTCGTACACCGGCGCCTCGGCCCTCACGCTGAACCGGAATCTCAAGACCGATGCCAGCAAGTTCCGCGGGCTCGCCTTTGCCTCGGCGAACACCGTACGGTACCAAGCGCCCAGTGCGGCGGGCAATTACCCCCTCACCTACACGGTGACCGATGCCCTCGGCAACGCGTCATCGGCCGTCGTTACTTTCGCGGTGCACGCCAGTGACGCGGAATCGAAATCCGCGCCGAAACCCACCGATGTCAAGGCACAGGTGGCTGCCGGCAGAAAGATCCGCATCCCGATCCGCGTGACCGGCATCGACACGGACGGCGATGACGTGCAGCTGCTGGGCTTGGGCAACAGTGCGCCCAAACTCGGCCGTGTGATGGAAACCGGAGCGGATTATTTGGTGTACGAGGCGTTCGCCGATTCCGTGGGCACCGATACCTTCAGCTATGCGGTGGAGGACTGGACCGGCAGGCGCGCCCAGGCGCAGGTTCGCGTAGGAGTGTTCCAGAGCGGCACAGATTCGGGAGTCTACGCCCGCGACGACTCGGTGACATTGCGTCCGGGGACCTCGACCACCGTGCCTGTGCTGCGCAACGACATCGCATCGGACAACAGCAATCTCGTGCTCGAGAACAACGTGCAATGCCAAGGCATCGACAATGTGAAAGTGCGGGGCGGCATGATCTCGCTCACCACACCCGAGCATGCCGGCACCGCCTACATCATCTACACGGTACGCAACGCCGCAGGCGTCAAGGATGTCGGGTTGCTGAGCGTCACCATCGACCCGAATGCGCCCATCCAACCGCCGAGCGCCTACGATTACCGGGTGCCGGCAAGCGCCACCGTGGACAAGAGGACGGTGAACGTGGACGTCTCGGCATGGATCTCCAACCCGTCAGGCAGCCTCAACGAGCTCTCAGTGAATGTAGACAAATCTGCAGCCCGGTATGCACGTGCCACCGGCGGCACCACGCTCTCCATCGACCTCACCGACGAGGCACGGGCCATTCCCTATACGGTGACGAACACGACGCACGGCATCACTTCGACGGCGTTCATCCATGTTCCCGCCTACGGCGTGTTCCCGCCAACCCTACGACCCCAGGCACCCCCTCTTCGGGTCAATGCCGGAGAGACCATCACCATCCCGCTTGCCGACCACGTACGCGTAGGGGCCGGCAAAACACCGATGCTGGCGAATTCGGATTCGGTGAGCGCCACGAAAAGCGACAACGACGATTACGTGGTGAACAGTGGCACGCTCAGATTCACCGCAAGAAAGGACTACTCCGGACCGGCATCAATCACCTTCACCGTGACCGACGGCAACCGCGGCACGAATGTGAGATTCGTCAACACGGCAGTGATCACATTGCCCATCACTATAATCGGCAGCACACGTCCCGCGCCGACGTTCGCAGGCACCACCGTGGCTGTCGTTGCAGGTGAGGCCGCCACGGTGATCGACCTCAACGCACTGGTCTCAGGCAGGGCGAATGAGAATCAGAAACCATACTCGTTCACCGGAGGTCAATCGTCTGCACCCTTCACCACATCACTCACCGCCGACGGCAAACTCACCGTGGCGGCCGACGCCACCGCCACACCGGGTGCCACCCAATCGATTCCCATCACGCTCGACTATGGCAATGGTGCGCTCCACGCCGGTATCACCGTTCGGGCCGTGCCGTCCACGCGTCCGTTGGCCCGGCTCAACGCCGCCACCATCAGGCTCAAACCCGGGGGAAGCACCAGCATCGATGTGACTCAAGGAGCGTACAATCCGTTCCCCGAGACCCCTCTGAGCATTGTGTCGGCACACGGCGATGCCGGCTCGGCGCTGCAGACGCAGACCGAGGGCACCATTCTGCGTCTCTCCGCGGCGCCAACGGTGCCAGCCGCAACCTACCATGTGGTGGTTACCGTCATGGATGCCACCAGAACCGAGGAACGCAGCGTGAGCGCCACGTTCACGGTCGTCGTGCAGAATGTTCCCGGCGCCCCGTTGCTTTCCCCCGTGGCCGCAAAACCCGAGGATTCAGCGGTGACGCTCAACTGGGCGCCCGGCAGCGCCAACGGCTCGCTCATCACCGACTATCTGGTGAGGTGGCAGGGAGGCGAACAATCCTGCGGAAATGTGACATCATGCCGCATTGGGAATCTGAGCAACGGCACCACCTATACGTTCACGGTGCGAGCACGCAACGCCATAGGCTGGTCGCCGGATTCCAATGCGGTGACGGGCAAACCGGATCGCGCACCGAATCCCCCCGGGCAGGTGCGGGTGAGAGGCGGTCACCGCAGTGTCGAGGTCTCGTGGAACGAGCCGGACTACGCAGGCTCGCGCCCAAGTTCCTACACCGTGCAATTACAGGGACCCGATGGTTGGACGAAGACGAGCACGAGAGTGACGGCGCTCGCCGCATCCTTCGAAATCGACAACAACGTGATCACCGACTCGAGCACCTTCTCGGCCACCGTCGTGGCGAACAACGAAGTCGGGGCCAGCGCGCCGAGCCAACCCGTGTCTACCCGGGACGTGTGGGGAGATCCCGATGCCCCGCAAGTGAGCATCACGCAGGCCAACGATCATGAGATCACCGGCACAGTGACACTCGGCAACATGCGCAGGGCGGGGTGCGCCTCCATCCAGCTCTCCCACGGCACGACATCATGCGAATCGCTGCGGTTCAGGGTACCCCTCGACAACGCCATGTATTTCAAGCCGCTGAGCGTGAGCGCCACCGTGCATACATCAAGACAACCCGCAGCTGTGACGACGGGACAATCGAACACCATCGAGCCCACCATCGGCATCGCGGAGCCAAGTGTGCGCATAGAGGGCAGGAATGACGAGTGCACATTGGAATGGTCGGTGCCACGCGGCAGACATGACGGCGTCCATGTGAAATTCGGTTCCATCGATGCAAACAGGGAGTCCGCCGGCAGTGAGACAGTGCAGCTCAGTCCGTGGGAGCGCTGCCCTGCAGGCGAGGTACGCACCCGACTCCAAGGCCATTACAGCTCACCGGCACGGGCAACGAGCACACACCAGTACCGTGTGGCCCCCGCCATCGACGCCGGTGAGATCGAGGTGAGCTGGTCGCAGCACAACCGCGATGCCATCGTGATGCATAACAAAGGGCGTGCCTTCACTGACTATGGCCAACCCGTCACCATCACCTTGTCGTTCAGCAATGGATTCACCACGCAATGGAATCCCGATACCGATGTCACGGTTCGTCCGGCACCCGGCGAGAGCACAGTCCCAGACAATCTGCGCTGGACCGCAAGCATCACCATGAACGAGGATGCCGGCTATGCCGCACGTACCGAAGAGCACACGGTACAGGGCATTCGCCGGGCGGCCACAACCCGCACAATCGTCTGGCATACGACACCACGACTTCCGGCAGAGCATCGTAGTCTCGAGCCGCATCATATTGCAAAGGAGAGGTTCCATGACAGCCAAGCATGAACGGCCTGATGCACCCCATGCACAGCATACGGACGAGGGCTACGAATCCACCGTCTTCTCACAGCGGGGCTTCCACGCGCCTGCGGACATGGCGCCGGATGCCGACGCCACCCGATTGGGAGGCGTTCATGCGTCACTGCCACGAACCGATGTGCCCACAGTCACCGAGACCGTGAGCACGGTGAACATGCCACCCGAGCGAGATGTCACGGCAGATCGGAGCGAATCTGCTCACGAGGGCGACATTGTGCGGTTCCACAGTCTGTTCGACGCCATCGTGGCGAACATATCGCAAGTGGTGGTGGACAAGGAGAAGACGATTCGCGAGTGCATCACCGCCCTCCTTGCCGGCGGCCATGTGCTGCTTGAAGACAACCCGGGCACCGGCAAGACCCAGCTTGCCCGAGCGCTCGCCCAATCCATCGACACCTCATTCAAACGCATCCAGTTCACCCCGGATCTGCTGCCCTCCGACGTGGTGGGAGTCACCTTCTACGACCAGAAGAACGGCGAGTTCACATTCCGCCCGGGTCCAGTGTTCGCGTCCATCGTGCTCGCCGACGAGATCAACCGAGCCTCACCGAAAACCCAGTCGGCCCTCCTCGAAGTGATGGAGGAGCAGCACGTCACCGTCGACGGGACCACACATACGGTGCCGCAGCCATTCATGGTGATCGCCACCCAGAACCCGATCGAACAGCTCGGCACCTACTCGCTGCCCGAAGCGCAGATGGACCGATTCCTGCTGCGCACCACGATCGGCTACCCATCCCGGACCCGGAGCATGCAGTTGCTCAAGGAGGCCGACATCACCGACCGCGCCAGCACCATCGGCAGTGTCGTGAGCGCCCGTGACATACTCGACATGCGCAAGGCCGTGCAACAGGTGCATATCGACGACGCGATCTACGAGTATATTCTGCGGCTGGTGGAGCAGACGCGCAACAGCGAGCTCGTCGCCGTCGGATCCTCCATGCGCGGTGCGCTCGCGCTCACCCGTTGCGCCCGTGTGTGGGCGGCGGCCGACAATCGCGCCTACGTCATTCCCGACGATGTCAAGGATCTCGCCATCCCGGTGCTCGCCCACCGCCTGACGCTCACGCCGGATGCCACCTTCGCCGGCCAGAGCCAGCACAGTGCAATGCAGGCGATCATCGACGACGTGCCGGTGCCGCAGATAGGACTTACCGAAGCCCATGAATCCACGCGTGGCGAGCGTTGACATGATCATACGGAAATATGTATCGCCGTTGGGATGGGCAGTGGTCGGCATGTTCGTGCTCACACTCGCGCTGTTCCTATGCCTGGGTTGGGTGGAGATGCTCGCATTCGCATTGGTGTGCGCCACGTTGCTCGTAAGCTCCGCAGTGCTTTCGGTGGGAAACACGACGTTCAGCGCCACGCTTTCGGTATCGAACACACGGGTGAGTGTCAACCAGACGATGCACGCCATGGTCACCGTGTCGAATCCGAGCACCTCCGTCACCGCGAGCGCAAGCGGCGATCTGCCAATATCACAGAGCAGCTACGAGCGCCGCGATGAGCGGCATCATGAACGCTTCGCCATACCGAGTCTCGGCTCCCACCAGTCGAAACAGACGGCGATCCCCCTCACCGCAACGCATCGTTCGGTGGTCACAGTGGGACCGCTGTCGGTGCGCAAAGGAGACCCGTTCGGCCTAGTGCGGCGCGAGTATCGTCTCACCGAGCAGATCCGCGTGTACATTCACCCGGACATCGTGCCGCTGCACACACTGCACGCCGGCATCATACGTGACCTGGAAGGCAATCCGAGCGACGACCTCGTCAACGACGACCTGAGTTTCTTCGGTCTGCGCGAATACGAATATGGCGACGACGTGCGCAATGTGCATTGGCTGAGCACCGCGAAAACGGGAACGCTCATGATTCGGCAATTCGAAGCCACGCGTCGCACCGATTCGTCGGTGAGCCTTGACGTTGCGGCGTTTTCGTATACGAGCGCCGAGGAGTTCGAACTCGCGGTGAGCGTGTTCGCCTCGATTGGCGTGCAGTGTGTGGTGGAACGGCGTGCGCTGTATGCGCAAGCGGGCAGATTGCATGTGCAGCCGCGCAAACCCGCCGACTTTCTCGACACATGCAGTGAAATCGAACCTGATGTGCGGGCGAGCACCATGCTGCCGAATCTGGCACGTGAGGCCCTACTTGCCTGTGACAAGGCATCGCTGTACTGTTTCGTCGCCGGTTCCGCGCATGACGTGGGCGATCTGCGCAGGCTTGGCGCCGCCATTCCGAATTCGGCGACCTGTGTGGTGGTGCAGGTCGTCGCCGGCGCGAGCAGCGCGGTGCGCATGCTGCCGGAATGCGTGTTCGTCACGGTCGGCGTGCTTGATGACCTTCCACTGCTCGCGAAGGTGCTCTCATGACCTCGCCTGTCTCCTCCTTTGGCACGACAAGACACGGTCGTACACGCGGCGACGCCTCGTGGATCGACGACAGCTCCACGCAAATGCCCGTCTGGCTGACGACGAACGCTCGCGACGGGCATCGGTCCGATGCCGCACATGCCGCTGGCCATGCCACACGTGATGCCGCCATCTCACTCGCCGTGGTGACGGTAACTGTACTATGCGCGTGCGCGAATCTCATCGATGTGTACGGCTCGGTCGGCAGCTGGGCACGCGCCGCGATTCCGGCTGCATCGCTCGGTTCTGGCATCGCGTTCATGACGCTGGTACCCCGGTTGAGGCTCTGGTGGCAGATTCTGGCGTTCGTGCTCGCGCAATGCGTGATCGGCCCGCTGGTCGCGCTGCCGCACACGAGCGTAGCCTACGTGCTGCCGACGTGGCAGACCCTTGCCGAAGGTTGCTCCGCCATGTTCACGTCGTTCAAGTTCCTCATCACCGTGCCGGCGCCGACCGGCACCGCGGATGGCTCGCTCATGGCCGTATGGACGCTCTGCCTGCTCTCGTGCACACTTGGCGGCATGCTGGCCGTGCTTCCCCAACGGCGATGGAGCGCATTGAGCGTATTGGTCGTGATCGGTGATTTCGCCGTCTGCGCGCTTCTTGGCACATCGACAGGCGTGCTTCGGCTGCCATGCGGCGTGGTCTGCGCGCTCATCGTCATAGTCTGGCTGTCGTGGCGCGGGCGACTGTTCGAAATGTCACGATGGCTCGGTGCGGGCGCACTATTGCTGCTTGCGAGCGCCGTGGCCGTAGGCGCATGTCTGCCCGTCCACACCACGCGAACGATTCTGCGCGACCATTACGAACCGCCGCTCGCCCCCTTTGACTATGCGAGTCCGCTGTCGGGCATGCGCGCGTATCTGAAGGAGCATAAGGCAGACACACTGCTCACCGTGCGCAATCTGCCGGCGGGAGCCAGCGTGCGACTCGCCGTGATGGATCGGTTCGACGGCAATGTGTGGAATCTGTCGAACACGCGGATTGCAGGCGGCTCTTCGGACTACACGCGCATGGGACTGCGAATCCCACAGGACGGCGATGACTCCGGAACCCGGTTCAACGCCATGTTCGACGTGCGCGACGGCATGCATGACGATTGGCTGCCGCTCGCCGGCGCGGCGACGCAGGTCTCTTTTGCCGCCAACGCAAATGCCGACGATTTCTACTACAACACGGGCACCGAATCTGGTCTGCTCACTTCCGGCGTGCGTTCCGGACTTGTCTACACCGAAACTGGCACGCTTGCACGCCGTCCCAGTGATGATGAGATTCGGCGGGCACAAGCCGCACGCATAATGCTTCCCGATGCCGGTGACATTCCCAATGCCGTACGGCGCATGGCGGACGCCCTGGCAGGAGGCCAGCCCACGGCTGGCGCGGCTGCGCTCGCATTGACGAACGGCCTGCGTGACAACGGGTGGTTCTCGCACGGATTGACGGACGACTACCCCTCGCTTGCCGGGCACGGCAACTACCGGGTCACCCAGCTGCTCGGCGGCACCGCAATGGTGGGAGACAGCGAACAGTATGCCTCGGCGATGGCCCTCATGGCGAGGTCCTTGGGAATCCCGTCGCGCGTGGTGCTTGGGTTCGTGCCCAAGGACAAGCATGGCGACATCACCAAGGCCCGCACGCAGAGAACCGAGAACGGCACCACAATCGACTTCACCGGCAATGACATCGAAGTCTGGGTTGAGGTCGCGCTCGAAGGGCACGGCTGGGTGGCGTTTCACCCTACGCCTCAGGAGACGAAGACCCCTGAAGACAATCAGAATCTCACTCCCCCGAATCCGCAGACACTCGTGCGCCAACCGCCACTTCCCCTCACCGATCCACTGCGCGACAAGCAGGAGGCCACAGGAAGCACCGTGCTCTCCGGAGATGACGCCCGAGACCCGCGAACCTCGGGAGTCTGGTCGAAAATCGGCACAGTGGCGCGCGACGTCGCTATCTACGGCTCCCCCGTGTGGATTCTCCTTGTCATTTGCGGCTGCATTCTTGCGGTCAAGGCGGCGCTGCTCATGCGATTGCGCAGGAATGGCAGTACGAATCACCGTGTGGAGTCCGGCTGGCGTTCACTCACGCAATTCGCGATGCAAAGCGGCATTCCCGTGCACGGCACACGCCGTGAGCAGGCGCATGCCATGGCGCAATCCTTCGCCGCGGAATCTGCTGCCGAAGCGACCGCCGGCCCCTCCGGCACGAGCTGTGGGCCAGTCACCGAATCGCAGCTTCGGCACAGCGCGCAGACGGCGGATTATGCCGCGTTCTCCGGCAATCCTGTGCCTGAAAGCGAGGTCGTGCAGTATTGGGAGTCTGTGGATGGCATGCGCGCCGCATTGCTGAAGACCCTGCCGTTCTGGCGCCGCGTGCGCACGAGACTGAGTCTGCGCGGCCTATTCCGGCACCATGCATACAAAGAGACATCCGACCACCCTACGTAAAAAGGGACATCTTCGTTCGCAAATCTGTCCTTTTTACGCGGGGCAAGCAGATCAAGCAGAACAAGCCGAACAAACAGAACAAGCAGAACAAGCTGCCCTCTTACGCAAGGTGGGATGCCTTTGTTTATGCAGATGAGTCCACTATGTGCGGCGGTCCGGCCACACACGGCGATTGATGCTAGTATGGCGGCGTGTGAGTTGAGGAAGACTCCACATGCGGCGACTGTGCGTGGGCTGCGCATGCCGAATATCTGCGAGCAGGAAAGGAATCCCGATGGTTGACTATCAGACGGCGGTGGCCGCAGTGCAGGACCCGCAGGCCGACCCGATCCTGCTCGCCAAGATCGCCTACGAGAACCCGGAGTTCGGCGCCAATGTGGCGGTGCATCCACGCGCCTACCCCGGACTGAAGCGCTGGCTCGCCGAATTCGGCGACGGACGGGCACGCATGATACTCGCCCAGATGGGCGTCATCGCCACCGCAGGCCCTGTAGAGGACCGCTTCGACGAGTCGGAGACCCCGTCTGGACAGCGGAACCCCGAACCGGCGCGCGCCGTGAAACCCGCCGTGGAACAACTGGTGCGCAATTCGGGCGCGCAACAGCCTGCGCAGGAGCGGGCCGCCCATTTCGCGCAACCCGCGCAATCCACGACCCAGACACCACGCGCATCGGCGGAACAGCAAGACCAGCCCGGCGCAGACGTTGGCTTCACGCCGCAGCTGGCCATGACCACGTCTGATCCGGCGGTGATGCACGACATCGCCCAGTACACACCGAATCTGCATGTGTATCTGGTGCAAAATCCGTATATCTACCCAGAATTGCTCAACTGGCTGGCTTCGCTCAATGAGCCGGAGGTCAACGAGGCAATCGCCACACGCCGTGCACGTTAGGGGGCAACGCCAGTTCAGCGGGCGTCGAGTGTGAAGAACTGGTCACCGATGCGAAGATGCGCCGGCAGATCGAGCTCCACCGGCGTCCCTTGGCTCACGCGCATCTCCTCGTCGTCATGCACGACGTACGTGCCATTGAGGGATCCCATGTCCTCCAGCCAGAGCGTGCCATGCTCGCCGTAGCTGATCGCGCAGTGATTGCGGGAGACCGTACGCGTGGGGTCTATGAGCCGCACCGATTTCGAACCTTCCGGAATATCGTGTGATGGCTTGCGCCCGAGCAGGGTGTTCATATTGATGTCGATATGCTGGTTCGTCACCGCATTCGTCAACACCGCTTCGCGTTCGGCTTCGCGTGCGAATCGTTTGGACAGCACGGTGCCGTCCCACTGGGCATCGCCTTCCGCACCTGGTTCGGCCGTGTACTCATCGGGTTCCCCGGCGTAGTCATCTGGCTCGCCATGCCATTCGGGCTGCTCATGCACTTGCCCATGTTGTCTATGCGCCTGCACACGGCGCATCTCCTGCGTTCCGTATGCGGGGAACGCGATCTCCGGCACCGCGTCGACGTCATCGTCATACCAACCCGGCTCCGGTGCCGGTGGATACGGAATTCTGCTCATACCCATGTTGTACCACACCGCGGCACATTCCCGGCTTCGATCCCCATTTTTTGGGCAGATTCGGCGCCCGCATACAGTGAAAGGTCCCCGCACCCGCCATGGGTGTGGGGACCTTTCAGGTCAGATTCCGGCTCGGACTACTTGAGTTCGTCCGGGTCGATGCGGAATTCGTCTCCGAAGTCGACCGGGTTGTCGTTGTCGTCGAGGAAGTCGTCCGGGTTGAAGTCGTCGCCGAGCTTCAGATCACCGAAATCGATGTTCGAGAAGTCGACGTCGCCCAGATCGCCATCGCCGAAGTCGCCGCTGAGCGAATCGTCGCTCAGGCCGAAGTTCGGGTAGATGGTGTCGCGGATCGCCTTGTCGGGCTCCACGGTCGCGTTGCGGTAGCGCGCCAGGCCGGTACCGGCCGGGATGAGCTTGCCGATGATCACGTTCTCCTTGAGGCCCTTCAGGTCGTCTTCCTTCTCGTTCAGGGCGGCCTCGGTGAGCACTCGGGTCGTTTCCTGGAACGATGCGGCGGACAGCCAGGAGTCGGTCGCCAGCGAGGCCTTGGTGATGCCCATGAGCTCCGGGCGGCCCGCTGCTGGGCGGCCACCGGCGGCGACGGTCTTCTTGTTCTGCTCGCGGAAGCGTGCGCGGTCAACGAGCTCACCCGGAAGCAGGCCGGTGTCGCCGGAATCGATCACGGTGACGCGACGCAGCATCTGGTGCACGATGACCTCGATGTGCTTGTCGTGAATGTCGACGCCCTGCGAACGGTACACGTCGTGCACTTCGTTCACGATGTTCATCTGGGCGGCACGAGGTCCGAGAATGCGCAGGATCTTCTTCGGATCCACGGAACCCTCGACCAACTGGGTGCCCGGATCGACGTGCTGGCCGTCCTTGACGAGCATCGGCGCGCGACGGGTCACCTGGTAGGTGATGGGCTCGAGCGAGTCGTCGTCCGGCTGCAGAATGACCTCACGGCCACGCTCGGTGTCCTGCACCTTGATGGTGCCGGCGAACTCCGAGATCGGCGCCTCACCCTTAGGCGTACGGGCTTCGAACAACTCGGTGACACGAGGAAGGCCCTGCGTGATATCGGATGCCGAGGCGACGCCACCGGAGTGGAAGGAACGAAGCGTCAGCTGCGTGCCAGGCTCGCCGATGGACTGTGCCGCGACGATGCCGACCGCCTCGCCGACGTCGACGAGCTTGTTGGTGGCCAGCGACCAGCCATAGCACTTCGCGCACACGCCGCGCTTGGATTCGCAGGTGAGCACGGAGCGGCCGATCACCTGCTCCACACCATGTGCCACGAGGTCGTTGAGCACGTCCATCGAGAGGGCGTCGCCCGCGTGGTACAGCACGGTCTTGCCGTCGGCCGGGTCGAGCACGTCCTGAGCGAGCAGACGCGAGTATGGGCCGCCGTCTGCCGCCTTGACGAGCACGAGATTGCCGTTCTCGTCATGCTCGGCAACGGTCATGGGCAGACCGTGCGTGGTGCCGCAGTCCTCTTCGCGCACGATGATCTCCTGGGAGACGTCCACGAGACGACGGGTGAGGTAACCCGACTCGGCGGTACGCAGTGCCGTATCGGCCAGACCCTTGCGGGCGCCGTGCTGCGAGATGAAGTACTCGAGCACCGACAGGCCCTCGCGGTAGTTCGACTTCACAGGACGCGGGATGATCTCGCCCTTCGGGTTCGCCACGAGACCACGCATGCCGGCGATCTGGCGAATCTGCATCCAGTTGCCTCGTGCACCGGACTGCACCATGATGTTCACGTTGTTGTCGTCATGGAAGTTCTCACGCATGGCCTCGGCGACCTTGTCGGTGCACTCGGTCCACAGGTTGATGAGCTCCTGACGGCGCTCCTCCTCGGTGAGCAGGCCCAGATCATACTGGTTGTTCACCTTGGCGGCCTGTGCCTCATAGCCCTTGATGATCTCCTCGCGGTCCGGCGGGGCCACGATGTCGGAGAACGCCATCGTGACACCCGACCACGGTGCGCGGGTGAAGCCGAGGTCCTTCAACGCATCGAGGGTCGCAGCCACCTGCTGGGTGGAGTAACGGGTCGCGACGTCGTCGACGATTTTCGAGAGCTTGCCCTTCGGTGCCTGTTCGTTGATGAACGGGTAGTCCACCGGCAGCGTGTCATTGAACAGGATGCGGCCGAGGGAGGTGGCGAACAGCACGGAACCGTCTGCGAAACGCTCTTCCTTCACCACGTCCGGGCTGCCCGGCTCCGGGTCGATGACCTGGACCTCGCCCGGTTCCCAATCCTTCGGCAGCACGAAGTCCTGCGGCAGGCGGATGAGCACCTTGGCCTGCATGTCAATCTCATGCTTGTCGAGGGCCATCTGCGCCTCTTCGAGCGACGAGAAGATGCGCCCCTGACCCTTGGCGCCGTCGATGACGGTCGACAGGTAGTACAGGCCGAGGATCATGTCCTGCGAAGGCATGGTCACGGTGTGGCCGTCGGCGGGCTTCAGAATGTTGTCGGAAGCCATCATGAGCGAACGGGCTTCGGCCTGGGCTTCGGCGGACAGCGGCAGATGGACTGCCATCTGATCGCCGTCGAAGTCGGCGTTGAATGCGGCGCAGGCCAACGGCGGAAGGTGGATCGCCTTACCTTCGACCAGGATCGGCTCGAAGGCCTGAATGCCCAGTCGATGCAGCGTAGGTGCACGGTTGAGGAGCACCGGATGCTCGGAGATGACCTCTTCGAGCACGCCCCACACCTCGGAATCGCCGCGGTCGACGAGACGCTTGGCGCTCTTCATGTTCTGCGCATAGTTCAGGTCGACGAGACGCTTGATCACGAACGGCTTGAACAGCTCGAGTGCCATTGGCTTCGGCAGGCCGCACTGGTGCATGCGCAGCGACGGGCCGACCACGATCACGGAACGGCCGGAGTAGTCGACGCGCTTGCCGAGCAGGTTCTGGCGGAAGCGACCCTGCTTGCCCTTGAGCATGTCGCTCAGGGACTTGAGCGGGCGGTTCGAGGCACCGGTGACCGGGCGGCCGCGACGGCCGTTGTCGAACAGCGAATCGACGGCTTCCTGAAGCATGCGCTTCTCGTTGTTGAGCATGATCTCCGGGGCGCCGAGTTCGATGAGGCGCTTCAGGCGGTTGTTGCGGTTGATCACACGACGGTAGAGGTCATTCAGGTCGGACGTGGCGAAACGACCACCGTCGAGCTGCACCATCGGGCGCAGATCTGGCGGGATCACCGGGATCACGTCGAGCACCATGGCCTCCGGCTTGTTGTCGGTGGTCAGGAAGGCGTTGACGACCTTGAGGCGCTTGAGGGCACGGGCCTTGCGCTGGCCGGTGCCGGTCTCAATCTCCTCGCGCAGCTCCTTGGCGGCGGCTTCAAGGTCGAAATCCTGCAGGCGCTTCTTGATTGCCTCGGCACCCATGCAGCCTTCGAAGTAATCGCCGTAGCGATCCTCCATCTCACGCCACAGGTCCACATCGGACTCCATGTCGCCCGGCTTGAGGGACTTGAACTTGTCGAACACCGCAGCGATGCGCTTGATCTGGTCATCGTAACGCTGGCGAATGGCCGCCATGTCACGTTCCGCGCCGTTGCGCAGCTTCGTCTTGGCGCTGCCCTTCACTTCGCCGTCCGCTTCGAGTTCGGCCAGGTCGGCTTCGAGCTTCTTGGCACGCTCCTCGATCTCGTTGTTGCGGCGACGCTCCAGGTTGGAGACCTCGTGGTCGAACTCGTCCTGCAGATCGGGCAGATCCCGGTGACGCTGCTCCTCATCCACCGAGGTGACCATGTAGGAGGCGAAGTAAATGACCTTCTCGAGGTCCTTCGGCGGAATGCCGAGCAGGTAGCCCAAGCGGCTCGGCACACCCTTGAAGAACCAGATGTGCGTCACCGGGGCGGCGAGTTCAATGTGGCCCATGCGCTCACGGCGTACACGGCTACGGGTGACCTCGACACCGCAGCGTTCGCACACGATGCCCTTGAAGCGCACGCGCTTGTATTTGCCGCAGGCGCACTCCCAGTCACGGGTCGGTCCGAAGATCTGCTCACCGAACAGGCCGTCCTTCTCGGGCTTGAGCGTACGGTAGTTAATGGTCTCCGGCTTCTTGACCTCGCCATAGCTCCAACCGCGAATGTCGTCGGCGGTGGCCAGGCCAATCTTCAGTTTGTCAAATGCGTTGACGTCCAGCACGTAATATCCTGTCTGTTGAAAATCGTCTTGTTCCTAGCACAGCTGTGCGGGAGTGCCCGTTCAGCGGTATTCCGGTTCGTCAGCGACCTGGTCGGCCTTCGCGGCGGCGTCCGGGCGGGCGCCGATGTTGAAGCCGAGATCGTTGGAGGAGGAAACAGGATCGTCGTCCTCGTCCTTCATGTCGATGGCCACGCCTTCGGCGTTGAGCACTTCGACGTTGAGGGACAGCGACTGCATTTCCTTGAGCAGCACCTTGAACGACTCGGGGATGCCTGCAGGCGGCAGGTTGTCGCCCTTCACGATCGCACCGTACACACGCACACGGCCATCGACGTCATCGGACTTCGTGGTCATCATCTCGTGCAGCGTGTAGGCGGCACCGTAGGCCTCGAGGGCCCACACCTCCATCTCGCCGAAGCGCTGGCCGCCGAACTGGGCCTTGCCGCCCAACGGCTGCTGCGTAATCATCGAGTACGGGCCGGTGGAACGCGCGTGGATCTTGTCGTCGACCAGATGGTGGAGCTTCAGCATGTACATGTAGCCCACGGAGATCGGCTTCGGGTACGGCTCGCCGGTACGGCCGTCGAACAGCGTCGCCTTGCCGTTGTCGCCGACGAGCTTGTTGCCGTCGCGATCGGTCAGCGTCGTGGAAAGCAGGCCCTTGAGCACGTCCTGACGCACGCCGTCGAACACCGGGGTGGCCACCGGGGTGCCCGGCTCGCCCTTCTCGGCGCCCTTCGGCACCATCTTCTTCCATTCGGCTTCCATATCCGGATCGAGGGAGATGTCCCAGCCGGCATGGGCGACCCAGCCCAAGTGCAGTTCGAGCACCTGGCCGAGGTTCATTCGCGAAGGCACGCCGAGCGGGTTGAGCATGATGTCAACCGGGGTGCCGTCCGCCAGGAACGGCATGTCCTCTTCCGGCAGAATACGGGAGATGACGCCCTTGTTGCCGTGGCGGCCCGAAAGCTTGTCGCCCTGGGTGATCTTGCGGTGCTGTGCGATGTAGACGCGGATCATCTGGTTCACGCCGTTCGGCAACTCGTCGCCGTCCTCCTCGGCATCCTCGCGCGTGATCTCCTTGACGGCGATCACGGTGCCGGTCTCGCCGTGGGGCACGCGCAGCGAGGTGTCGCGCACCTCGCGGCTCTTCTCGCCGAAGATGGCGCGGAGCAGACGCTCCTCAGGCGTGAGCTCGGTCTCGCCCTTCGGGGTGACCTTGCCCACGAGAATGTCGCCGGCCTCGACCTCGGCACCAATGCGAATGATGCCACGCTCGTCGAGGTTGGCCACGGCGTCCTCGCCCACGTTCGGCAGGTCGCGCGTGATCTCCTCGGCGCCCAGCTTGGTCTCACGGGCGTCGATCTCGTACTCCTCGATGTGGATCGAGGAGAGCGTGTCGTCCTGCACCAGACGCTGCGAGATGATCACGGCGTCCTCGTAGTTGTAGCCGTTCCAAGGCATGAAGGCGACCAGCAGGTTCTTGCCAAGCGCCATCTCGCCCTTCTCGGTGGCCGGGCCATCGGCGAGCACAGTGCCCTTCTCCACGCGTTCGCCGTCGTGGATAAGCGGCACCTGGTTGTAGCAGGTGGTCTGGTTGGAGCGCTGGAACTTCGCGAGCTTGTAGGAGCTCGTCGTGCCGTCGTCGTTCATCACGCGAATGATGTCGGCGGAGACGTAAATGACCACGCCCGGCTTCTCGGCCAGAATGACGTCACCGGAATCGACGGCGGCACGCCATTCGGCGCCGGTGCCCACGAGCGGGCGTTCGGACTTGATGAGCGGGACGGCCTGACGCTGCATGTTCGTACCCATGAGCGCTCGATGGCCTTCATCGTGCTCGAGGAACGGAATCAGCGATGCGCCGACCGACACCATCTGACGCGGGGAGACGTCCATGTAGTCGACCATCTCGACCGGAACGTCCTCCGCCTCGCCGGCAGCGTCACGCACCAGAGCTTCCTTCTCGACGAAGTTGCCGTTCTCGTCGAGCTTCTGGTTGGCCTGGGCGATCACGTGCTCGACCTCGCGGTCGGCGGTCATGTAGACGACCTCGTCGGTCACATGGCCGTTCTCGACCTTGCGGTACGGGGTCTCGATGAAGCCGAAGGGGTTGATGCGGCCGAAGGTCGCCAGCGAGCCGATGAGGCCGATGTTCGGGCCTTCAGGGGACTCGATCGGGCACATGCGGCCGAAGTGCGACGGGTGCACGTCTCGCACCTCCATGGAGGCGCGGTCGCGCGACAGGCCGCCGGGGCCCAGCGCGGAGAGACGGCGCTTGTTCGTGACGCCCGCCAACGGGTTGTTCTGATCCATGAACTGCGAGAGCTGGGACGTTCCGAAGAACTCCTTGATCGTCGCGTTCACCGGACGAATGTTGATGAGCGACTGCGGCGTGATGGCCTCGGCATCCTGCGTGGTCATGCGTTCGCGCACCACGCGCTCCATGCGGCTCAGGCCGGTGCGCAGCTGGTTCTGGATCAGCTCGCCCACCTGACGGATGCGGCGGTTGCCGAAGTGGTCGATGTCGTCGACGTCCACGCGCAGCTCGACGTCCTCGCCGTCACGCTTGCCCGGGAAGGTGGCGTCACCGGCATGCAGTGTCACGAGGTACTTGATCGTGGCGATGATGTCTTCGCGGCTCAGGCTGCGGTCGTTGTAATCCTTCTCCAGACCGAGCTTGCGGTTGATCTTGTAGCGGCCGACGCGGGCCAGATCGTAGCGCTTCGTGTTGAAGTAGAAGGAGTCGAGCAGCGTGCGGCCGGCTTCCGGCGTCGCGGCGTCGGCCGGGCGGATCTTGCGGTACAGGTCCACGAGGGCGGCGTCCTCGGAGTCGATGGTCTCCTTCTCGAGGGCGTCGAGCACGAGCGGGTAATCCTTGAACGCGTCTCGGATCTCGCTGCGGGTCATGCCGATCGCCATGAGGAAGACGATGGCCGACTGCTTGCGCTTGCGGTCCACGCGCACGCCGAGGAAGTCGCGCTTGTCAATCTCGAACTCGAGCCATGCGCCACGGCTCGGGATGATCTTGGCACCGAAGATCTCCTTGTCGGAGGTGCGGTCCGGCTGACGGTCGAAGTAGACGCCCGGGGAACGCACGAGCTGGGAGACGATCACTCGCTCGGTACCGCCGATGATGAACGTGCCGTGCGGGGTCTGCAGCGGGAAGTCGCCCATGAACACGGTCTGGGACTTGATCTCGCCGGTCTCGCCGTTCTCGAACTCGGCGTTCACGTACAGCGGCGCGGAGTAGGTGTAGTCCTTCTCCTTGCATTCCTGCACGGTGTGGCGCGGTTCCTCGAAGTACGGGTCGGAGAACGTCAGGCTCATGGTCTGTGCGAAGTTCTCGATCGGGGAGATCTCGTGGAACACCTCATCGAGTCCGGAGACGTGCGGCACGGTGTTGGTGCCGTTCGCTTCGTCTTCCTCCACGCGCTTCTTCCAGCGCTCGTTGCCGACGAGCCAGTCGAAGCTGTCGGTCTGCACGCCGAGGAGGTACGGCACGTCGATGGGTTCTTTAATGGAGCCGAAATTCACACGGTCCGAAGCCTTGTGCAGATCGATGTCGTGCTGATCTGCGCGTGCGGTGACGGAGGTGGTATTCGTCGTAGTCTGTGACAATGGACGTTCCTTAATCGCTCACTTTTGTCGGTGTATTGTTAAGGAAGCGCGAGGGGGCCGCCATATGCCTGCACACGGGCGCTTCGTCTGGCAGACTGCCCGCTATATGACAATCTATACGCAAAGACAATAATCTAGCAGATTCAACTCAAAAACGCAAATTATATTCCCTTGCACAGTGCCCGGCGTGTCGCATGTGCCAATCTGCATGAAATACCCGAATTCGGCGGTGTCTACTCCACGGTGATCGTCTGCGGCTTGCTCTGCACCTTCGGGTCGTCTTTGAGGCTGAGCTGGGCCACATATGTGCCGCGATCGACCTTCGGCAACTGGTCGTCGGCCACGCAGGAGGCGCCCGTGCGGTTCGTGTTCCACGCGATCTTCTGCTCGTCGGTGACGTCGGCGAAGAACAGGCGCGGGCGGTATGCCGCCTCGCACACATCGGAACGCCAGATCACATCGGAACCCGAGGTGATCGTAAGCACCAGACTGTCGGCGGCCGTGTTCATGCGGCATCCCTCGGGGCTTTTGCCCACATATGCGACCCGTTCGGTGAAATTGAGCGAACCGCCCACGCCGACGGACGTGGCATCCGGCACGAGCTGCACATCCACGTCACCGGGCGTGCACGTCTCCACCTTACTCTCCTGCGGCGCGGCGGGCACCTCGGCACGGCTCAGCGCAGGCGCGGCGGAGGCTCCCGCCATGCCATGCACGCTCACCGCACCGCGCACCAGACTGTATACGGTGAACACGGCGAGCGCCAGCACCACCGCGAGCGCCGAGAAGAACACGATGCGCCGACGGCGGTACAGGCGCTTGCGTTCCGCTGCGGTCATGCGCTTTCTGCCGCCGGTGGTGCGCGTCGTGTCACGGCGTGGCGATTGTGGTGAGCTCATGCTCCCAGTCTATCGGGCACGTTGCCATTTACGCCGACGCATACATTGTGTGCACGGCACAAATCACGCAGGCAGACGCATGGCATGGCCCGGCAGAATCTCAATGAGGCCGTCGTCGTCCAATGACGCGATGCAGCGGTCGAGCTGCACGGCATCCGCACACAGTTCCTCGGCCTGCGCATGCGTGAGCGCACCGTCCGTCGGCAACGCGCGCAACGCTTGCAGAATGCTGCCACGCACCTGCCGGTCGGTGCCGTGGAAGCGCTGCCGCGGTCGTGTGCGCCTCTCGCCCAGGCCGGGCATACCCGCCTTCACGAACTCGCATTGCGGTTGCAACGGGCACTGCTCACACTGTGGCGCCTTCGCCGTGCACACGAGCGCGCCGAGTTCCATCACCGCCTGATTCCACAGCACAGACTGCTCCGCCGCCTTCGGCAGCACCACCCATGCGAGTGCGCGTTCGAGCGGCGTGCACGAGCCGCCCAAAGACTCCACACCAAGGAACGCGCGGCTCAGCACGCGGCGAATATTCGTATCGATCACGGCGATGCGCTCGCCGTAGGCGAAGCTGAGCACCGCGCTGGCCGTGTAATCGCCCACGCCGGGCAACGCCACCAGTTCGTCGTACTCACGCGGCAAGCGGTCGTCGTAGTCGCGTGCCACCACCTCCGCGCACTCCTGCAGTCGCAGTGCGCGACGCGGGTACCCGAGGCGTCCCCATGCGCGAATTACCTCGGATTTCTCGGCCGCCGCAAGCGAGGCGGCGTCGGGCCATTGGCTCATCCATGCATCCCAATACGGCACGACGCGGCTCATCTGCGTCTGCTGGCTCATCACCTCGCATACCAGCACGCCCCATGGCGTTGTGCGTCCGTACCTCCAGGGCAAGTCACGTGCCGAGGTCTGCCACCAGGTGGCGAGTTCACGCAATGCCCGCCGCGCGCTGCGCTCGAGTTCGCGGGCACGCCGCTCGCCCACGGTCTGTTCGGGCGTGAAATGCGTGCGTTTGCGAGACTTCGTGCGGGGAGGAACCTCTGCCATGTCGGAAACCATAGCGCAACATCGTACCGCAAATTGCCCCGACCTGCATGGCCGAACTGTCGATTGACCGCAATACGCTGTGACCATGACCGCACATTCCCATAATCCGCAGGAAATCCCCGCACAGCACGCCGATCCCGAAGCCCAGGTGGAGAAGATGTTCGAATACGGTTACCGCAAATCGAATTACGGGCCGGATGAACTGGTCACCGACGCGCACGGCAACCCGATTTCCGTCACCGATGCGATGATGACCGCCCGCGAGGCCGCCGAGACGCCGACGACCACGCCCCATCTGTGCTATTACAGCCCGCGCATCCCCGGCAATACCGGCTCGGCGATCCGCCTGTGCGCGGTGACCGGCACGATTCTGCATTTGGTGGAACCGCTCGGGTTCAATCTGCGCGACACCAAGTTGCGCCGCGCAGGCCTCGACTACCACGACATGGCCCATGTGGTGTTGCACCCGAATTTCGAGGATCTTGTGGAATCGATGCCGAATTCGCGCATCATCGCATTCACCGCGCACGCCACGAAGCTGTATACGGAAGTCGAATACAAGCCGACCGACATTCTGCTGTTCGGTCCGGAACCCGGCAATATTCCCGACCCAATGGACATCATGGCCGGCCCGCATGTAGCCGAACAGGTGCGTCTGCCCATGCGCCCGAGCCTGCGCAGCCTGAACCTGACGAACTGCGCCTCCATTGCCATCTACGAAGCATGGCGCCAGCTCGGTTTCGACGGCGGCCAGTGATCACGCCGCACGCGCCAATCCTAATCTGAGACTGGGATTGCAAACGAGACATGCACCGCAAACATGAACGCGGGCACGGTATTCGAATACCATGCCCGCGTATGTGCAAGCTGAAACAGCCGCTCAGTTCTTGAAACTGTGGATCGGAGCCGGAATGCGGCCGCCGCGCGTCACGAACGCCTCGCAGCTCGCCGTGTTCACCGGCATGATCGGCGCATAGCCCATAAGTCCGCCGAAGTTGGCCATCTGGCCCACCGTCTTGCCCACCACGGGAATGATGCGCACGGCGGTCGTCTTCTGGTTCACCATGCCGATTGCGGCTTCGTCGGCGATGATGCCGGAGATCGTCGACGCGGGGGTGTCACCCGGAATCGCAATCATGTCGAGACCGACCGAGCACACGCAGGTCATCGCCTCGAGCTTCTCAATGGTCAGGCAACCGCTTTCGGCGGCGTCGATCATGTTCTTGTCTTCCGAAACGGGGATGAACGCGCCGGAGAGGCCGCCAACATACGACGACGCCATGATGCCGCCCTTCTTCACCTGGTCGTTGAGCATCGCGAGCGCCGCCGTGGTGCCGGGCGCGCCCACCTGGGCCAGGCCGATCTTCTCGAGCACCTCGCCCACCGAGTCGCCGACTGCCGGGGTCGGTGCCAGCGACAGGTCGATGATGCCGAACGGAATGCCGAGTCGCTTCGATGCCTCCTGGGCGACGAGCTGGCCGACGCGCGTGATCTTGAACGCGGTGCGCTTGATCGTCTCGCACAGGAATTCGAAATCCTTGCCCACGGCCGCATCGAGCGCGCGTGAGACAACGCCTGGGCCCGAAACACCCACGTTGATCACCGCGTCGCCCTCGGTCACGCCGTGGAAACCGCCGGCCATGAACGGATTGTCGTCGGGCGCATTGCAGAACGCGACGAATTTCACGCAGCCGTACGAATCGATGTCTGCGGTCGCTTCGGCGATCTCCTTGATGATGTGGCCGAGCAGCTCCACCGAGTTCATGTCGATGCCGGTCTTCGTGGACCCCACGTTCACCGACGAGCAGACGATGTCGGTTTCGCTCAGCGCCTGTGGCAGCGAGCGGATGAGCAGTTCCTCGGCCGGCGTCATCGACTTGGAGACGAGCGCCGAGTAGCCGCCGATCAGGTCGACGCCCACCGTTTTCGCGGCCCGGTCGAGTGCGTGGGCAATCTGCACGAAATCGGCGGAGGTCTTGCAGCAGCTGGCGCCGACGAGCGCGATCGGCGTGACCGTGATGCGCTTGTTCACAATCGGAATGCCGAAGTCGCGTTCGATCGACTCGCCGGTGGACACGAGGTCCTTCGCATACGAGGTGATCTTGTTGTAGATGAGGTCGCAGGTGGTCTGCAGATCGGTGGACACGCAGTCCATCAGGTCGATGCCCATCGTGATCGTGCGCACGTCGAGCTTCTCCTGCTCGATCATCTGGTTCGTCTCATGAACTTCCAGAATATTCAGCATAGTGTTCCTTTTCGAAGTCTATATCGCGAAAACCGAATCCGCGGTGCTCACACTCGGTGCATCTTCGTGAAGATCTCCTCACGCTGGCAGCGGATGCGCACGCCGATCTCCTCGCCGAGCTCCTCGAGATCGTTGACGATCGTCTCGAAGGCGACGTCGGCGTTCGCGTAGTCGACGATCATCATCATGTTGAAGAAGCCGTCGATGATCGTCTGCGAGATGTCAAGCACGTTCGTGTGGTGGTCGGACAGGTACGTGCACACGCGTGCGATAATGCCCACGGTGTCTTGGCCGACGACGGTGATGATTGCCTTGTTCATGGAACTCCCTGCTCGGTTTTTCATTCGCTTGCGCTTGCGACACGCGCTCGCCCAACGTGTTCAGTATAGGGAAAACACAGGCCATATGCGTGCGTCTGTTCATTTCCGCAAGACTATTTCCCCGCTATTTTCTCGAACGTGTGTGCGAGCCATGCGCATGCGTCTTCCTGCGCCGCCGTTGCGTGATCACGATCGTCGCCATGCACACGGCGACGCCCACAATCACGAACGCGGTGATTGCGATGTCGCTCATGATCGCGCGCTCCGGGTTCACCTCAACTTCTTTCTTGTTCTCGGGGGTCGGAATGCGGTGCGCGGTGAGAATCAGGCGGTGCGAGTTCACGCCGTATGGCGTGCAGGTGACCAGACTCATCAGATCGCGCCCCTTCTGGATCGCGAGCGGCTTCACATTGTCGGGCAGCACGACCTGCCGGTCCTCCACTTCGTAGGTGAGCACGTCGTCGTACACGGTGATCGAGAACTTGTCGCCCTTCTTCATGCCGTCGATGCCGGTGAACAGCTGCGCGGACGGCAGGCCGGTGTGCCCGGTGATCACCGCATGCGTGGATTCGCCGCCGATCGGGAAGCTCGAGCCCTCGTAATGCCCGGCCGCAATCTGTAGCACCGTCTCGTCGGTGCCGTGGTAGATCGGCAGTTTCGCATGGATCGCCGGAATCGCAATGTATCCCATGATGCCGGTGCCGGAGACGTCGAGAATCGAATTGTAGACTTTTTTCTCCTCCTCGTTCGGCAGGAAGCGCGCATTGCCTTGCCCGAGCAGGCTTTCGTTGTATTCACGCGCCTTGCGCAACTGCCCTTCGCGGTCTTCCTTCGGTGTGTTCGCCACCTGCTCGGAGTAGCCGGCTATCGCGCGGCTTGCCACATGGCGGTTCCATGCGTCGGCGACGGTGGGGTACACGATGAGCCCCACACCAACGAGCAGCATGACCACCATGGAGATAATCATGAGCACGAACCGGCGGTTTGCACGCTTTTTGAGCTTCGCCTGTGCTGCGGCCTCAACGGGGTCCATCTCAGTGGCGCCGCTCGCCTGCATGCCGTTGCCCTTCTTCGGTGTTCTCGCCATATGCTCCCTCGCTGTTTCGCTCTGAGCCTAGTGTAGCGAATGACGGCGGCGGAGGCGACTGTTATGGCGAATGCTTGCAGACCCTTTTCACTTCCCTGCCCTACAACGACACACAAGCCGCCATGCTGGGCACGGCGGCTTGTCGAGAGGGCATCTGCGAGCAGATCACTGCACGCGGCGCGCCGAGGCGGACGCCTGTGCGGGCAAGGCGCGCGGCAACACGAATCCGCGACGCTCGAACTCATCGCAGATCGCCTGCGCAATGCGCTGCGATTCACCCGCGTTCACGAGCGCGATGATCGAACCGCCGAATCCGCCGCCGGTCATGCGGGCACCCAACGCGCCCTCGTTGCGGGCGACTTCCACGGCAACGTCGAGCTCGGGCACGGTCACCTCGTAGTCATCGCGCAGCGAGTCGTGCGATGCGTTGAACAGTTCGCCGGCGGTCTGCATGTCGCCGTCCGCGAAAGCGCGCACAAAATCGTCCACACGACCGATCTCGGTGACCACATGGCGTACGCGCTTCCTTATCGTCTCGTCGTCGAGACGGTCGAGCACGCCGTCGAGCGCCGTAGACGAGTCCGCCTGCGCATTCACCAGATCGGCTACCTCGCGCAGATTCGCGACGCCCAGAATGCGTACCGCCTCCTCGCAGGTTTCGCGACGTTGCGCATACTGGCCGTCGTTGAGCTGGTGCGGCGCGCGCGTGTCAAGCACGAGCAGCTCGAGACCATGTCCTTCGAGGTCGAACACCTCCTGCTGCACGCTGTCCACGGCACTCAGGCCAGGTCGGCAATCCAAACGGATCGCATGGTCGGGGGTGCAGCGCATCGACGCGTTCTGGTCGAGGCCACCGGTGGAGGCGCCCGCCATGTCGTTCTCCGAGGCGATCGCCGCATTGATCAGCGTCACACGGCCTTCGTCGGTATCGCCAAAGCCCAGCGAATACACGTCGTCGAGCGCAAGTGCGGTGGAACACGTCATCGCCGCCGACGAGCTCAGGCCGGAGCCGAGCGGCACGCACGAGCTGAATGCCGCGTCGAAACCCTGCACGCCGTCGAAACCGGCATTGCGCAATGCCCAGGCCACGCCCACCGGGTAAGCGGCCCAACCGTCCACGCCGCCGGCCTCAAGCCCATCGAGGTCGGCCTCGGCGATCACATCGGAGGCGAGGTCGGAAACAACGCGCACGCTGGTGTCGTCACGTGGCGAGAGCGCTATGTAGGTGCGGTGCGGCAGCGCGATCGGCAGGCAGAGTCCCGCGTTGTAGTCGGTGTGCTCGCCGATCAGGTTCACGCGCCCGGGTGCGGCCCACACGCCCGCAGGCTCCTTGCCGTAAGCCTGCTTGAACAGTTCGGCCGCCCGCGCGGCGCCCTCGGCGTCGTTCATCGGCTCGATGAATTCGACTGATGTCATGGAAAGCCCTTTCAACAAGTACTTCGGATTCCAGAATGTATGGGATTGCTATGCGTTGTATGTGTACCGCGCGGTCAGTCGGCGATGTCGACGGGGCCGAGCTCGTGGAACCGCTGTGCGATGAGCTCGGGCGTGGTGTCGGAGACCCATGCGGCCATGCCCGACTCGGAGCCGGCGAGGTACTTGATCTTGTTCGCGGCGCGGCGGAACGAGAAGAACTGCAGGTTCAGTCGGTAGTTCTCACGGCGCGCGTCTCGCACGGGGGCCTGATGCCAGGCGGCGATGTACGGCAGATCCATGCCCTTGCCGTCGCCCTTGTCGAAGAAGCGGTTGCCGCGCTTCAACAGCGTGGAGTACATCTGCGCGAGATCCCAACGCTCGGCGTCGTTGAGCTGGTCGAGTGTGAGAACCCCGTCGCGCAGCGGCTGCACCTGCACCTCGAGCGGCCAGCGTGCGGCCGCCGGCACATAGGCCACCCAGCTGTGGTTGCGCATGATCACGCGTTCCCCGGCCTCGATTTCGGCATTCATCAGATCGCGCAGCAGATTGCCGCCGGTGCGTTCGAAATACGCCTGCGTATGCTGCAACTCGGTCTCCAGCTTCGGCGCGATGAACGGGTACGCGTAGATCTGGCCGTGCGGGTGTGCGAGCGAGACGCCGATCTCCTCGCCGTGGTTCTCGAACGGGAACACTTGCTCAATGCCATCGATGGCGCTCAGCTCGGCCGTGCGGAAGGCCCATGCCTCCACCACCGTGCGCAGACGCTCCACCGGGAGGTCCGCCGGCAAGCCGTTCTCGTCGGAGTCGAAGCAGATCACTTCGCAGCGGCCGGCCGCCGGGCGCTCCTGCCACAACGGGTTGCCGTCCACATAGCGCACCTCGTTCAGCACACCCGGCACCTGCACCATGGACGGGAAGCGGTTTTCGAACACCACGACGTCGTAGTCGGTGTCGGGCACTTCGCCGTCCTGGTACGGGTCGCCCGGTTTGCGCGCTGCGAGAGGATTGCCTTTCGCCGTCGCACCCGCGCCGGCCGTGATCGGCCGGTTCATGCGGGCCGTGGCCATGGGAATCCAGTCTCCGGTGAGCGGGTCGCGGCGCATCTGCGGTGCCGCGTACTTCACTTCCACACCCTCGGCGTTCAGGTGCGGCGCGAAGCGGTAGTCCAGATCGCGCGGGTCGTCGAGCACGCGCGTCTTGCTGCCGTTCACATAATCCGGCTCGTCGTCGAGGTAGAAGAAATCACGGCCGTCCGACAGCGTGGTCGGCGTGATGCGAAGATGTTCCGTGGCGTATTCGCCGGGCTGATAATGCGCGAATTCGGGCTGGTTGGGTGTCTGTGACATTGGTGTCATCACTCACTTTCCTCTTCGGTTTCGATCTGATGGGCGAGCACAAGCTCTTTCACCAGATCACGGGTCTTTGCAACGGAATCCGGGTCGAGACCGTCATCGGTGATCACTGTGTCCACCTGGTCGAATTTGGCGAACAGCGACAGCGACGTGCTGCTCCATTTCGTATGGTCGGTGAGAATGATCGTGCGGTCCGCAATGTCCATCATCGCCATGTCGGTTGCCGCTTCGAGCGAGTTCGGCATGAGGAAGCCGCGCGGCATCGACACCGAATGCGTGCCGAGGAACACCGTGTTCACGCGCAGCGAGGCGATCACCTTGTCGGCGATCGGGCCGACGAGCGAATTCGAACGGGTGATCACGCCGCCGGTGACGATCACCTCGACGTCCTTCGATTCCAGCGCCTGCACGAGTTCGGCCACCGGAATCGAATTCGTCAGAATCGTGATGCCATTCGCGTTGGGCGATTCGAGCAGATGCTGCGCGAACACGTACGCGGTGGTGCCGCCGCCGATTGCAATGACGTCGCCCGGGGAGACGTATTTAATCGCCTCGCCCGCAATGGCGTCCTTCAGCCCGATGTCCATCTGCGATTTCACCGAAAACAGCGGCTCGCTCAGCAACGTGCTGGTGGAGACCGCGCCACCATGCACGCGCCTCAACAGCCCCTTGTCGGCCAGTTCGGCGATATCACGGCGAATCGTCATCGCCGAGACCCCAAACTCCTTCGATAACGCGGTGATGCGGACGGCACCGCGCGTACGCAGGCGCCCAAGAATCAAATGCTGACGCTGTGAAGAAATCATGCGAACATTATCGCACATCTTCTTCCACAGAACAACTTGAAACGAACATCTCGGCGTGTTTAACACACAACACCGAACAAAACCGCATATTCACAGGTTTACGGATTCCTGCATCCCATGCCGCGAACCGCTACTCGCGATCCAAGTATTCCTCGGAACGGTCCGGGTTATTCTGCGGCAATCCCTCATCCTCGCGCATCAGTCGCCCCGGCAGCTCCAGATCGCTCTCGACCTGCCGTTCCACCTACTTGTTATTCTTGTTATTGCGCAGAATCGTCTGCTGCATACGCGCGAAGCCCCATTGCGTCACCTTGCGCACCGCCTCGCGCACAATCTGACGATCCATCTTCGAATCCCCCCGCGTGCGGTCCGGGAACACGATCGGCACCTCCACCACGCGGCCGCCGGCGGCGATCACACGGCGGGTCATATCAATCTGGAACACATAGCCGTTCGCATCGATGCCCTCGAGGTCGATGCGCCGAAGAATCCTGACGCGGTATGCACGAAAACCGCTCGTCATATCGCGCACCTTGAGCCCGAGCATCACGCGTGCATACTGCGAACCCGCGCGCGAAATCATGTCGCGGCACCACGGCCAATCCTGGGTGGAACCACCGGGCACGCGACGGGAACCCAGCACCAGGTCCACCTGCGGGTGCCGTTCGAGCACATCTATGATCGCCCGCAGATCCTGCGGCCTGTGCGAGCCATCCATGTCCATCTCGCATACGATGTCGTACCCGTGGCCGAGTGCCCATTCGAATCCCTGAATGTACGCGGTGCCCAATCCCTGCTTGCCGGCGCGGTGCATCACGTAGACGCGCGAATCCATGGTGCACGACGCCAGTCTGTCTGCGATCTTCAGATCCTGCGTGCTCACATGTGTGTCGGAATACAGCGCGGAATCGGAATCGTCGGCGGCGAAGCTCACGTCGGCGAGCGCGTCGTTCTCGTTGTGTTCCACGTTGAGGTCCTGCGGCAGCAATGTGACGCGCGAGATCACGTCGGCAAGCGTGCCGGTGCCATCCGGGGAGCCGTCGTCCACAATGAGCACGTCCACGCCGGGATTGCGCAGGAAGATGTCGGTGAGCGTGGGTTCCAGATTGTCACGCTCATTGTAGGTGGGCATCACCACACACACCCGGTGTCCGCCGTTCGACTGCGCCATTCGCACGCCCTCCTGATTTCACTGTCTGCTTCGATTGTATGCGCTTGCCGCCTAACACCCACTCTCTCGCAGTGCGCGAATTCGCATTCGAACATACATGAGACAGATGTGCGGCAGGCATGCGCTTATGACCGACCAATGGCACAATGGTGTGCATGGCTTATGTTTCTCAGAACGGTCTGCACGACTCGATCAACAAGGCGACCACCGACCTGTTCACGTTCGCGTACAAGCATGTGATCAAGCCGGATTTCGTGTTCAACCACACACCTGACATCGCCCACGACCAAATGATCCGCTTCTGCCAGGTCACCGGCAAGATACCGCCGCTCATGTGGCTGTGCCGCACCATGCTCAATTACACCGACCCGATTCTCGAAACGAATGTGATGGGCATCAACTTCGCCAATCCGTTTGGTCTGTCGGCGGGCCTCGACAAGAACTGCGACATGGCCACCGTGCTCGATCATGCCGGTTTCGGCTTCGAGACGGTCGGATCCACCACGTCACGCCCCTGCGCCGGCAATCCGCGCCCCTGGTTCCACCGTCTGCCCGAGTACGATTCGATGATGGTGCACGTGGGTCTGGCCAACGACGGCTCCGACGTCGTGATCGAACGTGCCGAAGATGCCTGGCGGCGCACGCAGAACATGCAGCTGAGCGTGTCGATCGCACGCACGAACGACGACCAGGTGGGCGATCTGGACGAAGGCATCGAAGACTACTGCATCTCCATGGAGCGTGCCGCCGGCCGCACCGCGATGGTCGAGGTGAACGTCTCCTGCCCGAACACCACCGTGGGCGAACCGTTCACCGAGTCCGCCGAGAACCTCGACAAGCTGTTCACCGCACTCGACAGAATCGAGCGCCCGCAGCCCACGCTCGTCAAGATGCCGCTCAACAAGCCGTGGCCGCAGTTCAAGGAGTTCCTCGACGTATTGGCTGCGCACAATGTGCAGGGCGTGACCATCGCGAATCTGCAGAAAGACCGCACCGGTCTCGACGACATTCCCAAGGATTGGCTCGGAGGACTCTCCGGCGGCCCCTGCACGGCGGCGAGCACCGAACTCATTCGCTGCACCTATGCCGAGTATGGCGACCGGTTCGCGATTGCCGGCGTCGGCGGCGTGTTCACCCCCGAACAGGCCTATGAGAAGATTCGCGCCGGTTCCTCGCTCATCATGTTCATCTCGTCGCTCATGTACCGCGGCCCGCAGCAGATCACCGTATTGAAGCGCGGACTCGCGAAACTGCTACGCCGTGACGGCTTTGGGAGCGTCGCCGAGGCCGTGGGCGTCGACGCCTGATTCAGCCCTCCGACTTCTGAGACTAGGAGCCAGACACTAACCCCCTGCCTTCGGGGGCGTGCGCGGATTGGCTTCGTCACTGGATCGCTGCGCGCCCTTTACGTTCCTCAACCAATCCGCGCACGCCCCCGAAGGCAGCACTGTGAGACCTCTGAATGGGGTACTCGGATGACCTATGGAATGATTGTTCAGCGAACAGCATGCACCTTCATCGGTACCAGCGTGGTCGGTTGGGCCTGCCGGTTGGTTGAGGAACGTAAAGGGCGCGCAGCGATCCAGTGACGAAATCAACCGGCAGGCCCAACCGACCACACACTATTCCGCTTTCCGTCCTCGGCTTTTTGCCGTCCCTCTTCCCCACAGCCTCTGACATCCCGTCACGGGCTTTCCCTGTTACGGGATGTCTCTTGCGACAACGAGAGCCATTACTCATTACGCCATGCACCGCGTACGTACTGTGGCGGGTATGGCAACAGGTTGGTCGGCTCACCGAGCTTGAAGCCGGCACGCAACGGCCAGTACGGCTCGCGCAATGCGGCGCGACCAATCTCCACCGCATCCGCCTCGCCTTTAGCCAAAATGCGCGCAGCCTGCTTGGGTTTGGTGATCAATCCGACCGCGGTCACCGGAACATCGGCCTTCTTGCGAATCTGCTCCGAGAACGGCACCTGATACCCGGGCTTCGTCGGAATCGTCACATTCGGCAGAATGCCGCCGGTTGAGACGTCCACCAGATCGACGCCGTGCTCCTTGAGCGCCTTCGCCAACACGATGCTCTGGTCGAGATCCCAGCCGCCCTCGGCCCAGTCGGTCGCGGAGATGCGCGCGAACAACGGCATGTCGTCGCAGATCACCGAGCGGATTGCATCGGCAACTTCGAGCACGATGCGCATGCGGTTCTCAAGCGAACCACCGTATTCGTCGTCGCGGTCATTGACGAGCGGGTCGAGGAACTCCGACAGCAGGTAGCCATGCGCGGCATGAATCTCAATCGCCTCGAAACCGGCCTCCATCGCGCGCCATGCGGCATCGCGGAATCTGTTCACCAAGGCGTGGATCTCATCTACCGTAAGTTTGCGCGGCGCGGGTAGATCGCCGAACGGCAGCTCGCTCGGTGCAACCGTCTGCCAGCCGCCCAACTCGGGCGGCACATAGCCGGAGTCGGTGCGAATGGTGAAACAACTCGTCGAGCCCTTGCGGCCGGCATGATTGAGCTGAATCGCCGGCACAGCACCAGCGTCCTTCATTCCCTGCGCAATCCACCGGTATGAATCGATCTGCGAGTCCTCCCACAGGCCCAGATCACATGGCGAGATGCGGCCGTCGGGAGTCACCGCGGTCGCCTCCACAATGATCAGGCCAAAGCCGCCCATTGCGCGCGAAACATAGTGCTGGTAGTGGAAGTCGCCCGGGCGCCCGTCGAGAGCGAATGCGGAATATGTGTCCATCGGCGGCATCCAGATGCGGTTGCGCGCTGTGATGCCACGCAATGTGAGTGGCGTGAACAGAGTAGGCTGCTGCGCCTTAATCTTCTTCGAATCCTTAGACTTGCCCATACGCGCAGACTATCACATTCTCATTGCAGCGAGCGGCACGGTTCACGGAAGTCTCCGTGAAACGGACCGCCACCGAGCCCCGCCGCGGCACAGCTTTCGGAAGCATCCGAAAGATCGACCGCAAACTGTGCCCTCCACGGCATAGCTTACGGAAGCTTCCGTAAAATAGGCCGCCGCCGAGCCCATCCGCGGCACATCCTACGGAACCATCCGAAAAACAGACCACAAATCGCACCCTCCACAGTCCAATTTACGGAAGCTTCCGTAAAACAGACCGTCACCGAACCCATCCGCGGCACGGTTCACGGAAGCATCCGAACAACAGACCGCAAACAATGCCTCCTATGGCATATTCCACGGAAGCTTCCGTGCAACAAGCCACCAATCTCCCTTACCGCGGCACATCATACGGAAACATCCGCACGATGAACCGCAAACCGTGCCCACGACAGCATACTTTGCGGAAGTCTCCGAAAAACAGACCGCCAGTATCCGAATAGCACGATGGGCCCAAGTTGCCCCGAGCCCATCGTGCTATTCACGCCGAGCGAATCACCGCCGTTGCGTGTTCTGCTGGTTCTGCGTGTTCTGCTGTGTGCCCTGCCTGTTGCTTTGTACGCCACCGCTCTTCGTGTACTTATCGACAGGTTGTCCGTAATCGTTGTCCATGGGCAGCTGCTTCTTGTCGGCGTACTGGTTCATCGCATCCTTGAACGCAGGGGCGGCGATGGTGGAACCATCCCAGTAGCCGTGGTAGTTGCCGTTGATCGCGATGTTCTCGATCGGGTGGTTCATCGGGTCCTGCACGTCGCCGACGAGCACGAAGGTGGCGATCTGGTTCGGAATGAAGCCGCCGGTAGTCACGTACATGTTCTCGTTCGTACCGGTCTTCGCGAAGGTCTTGCGCCCGTTCGCGAGCTGAGCCGCACCTGCCGCGCCGTCGGGCCGCGTCACGCCCTGGTTCATCGTATAGGCCAGCGTCTGGATGATGTCTTTGTCCACCGCCTGGTGGCAGTTGGCCTTGGGCACGTCGAGGTCCTTGCCGTCGGAGTTCGTGACCTTCTTCAGCGCGATCGGCGTGCACTCCACGCCGTTGGCCGCATACGTCGCGTACACGTTGGCCATCGTGAGCGGCGATACCGATGTGGTGCCGCCGATGAGCAGCGCCGGGTGCATCGAGATGTCGGAGTAGACGTCCTCCTGTCCGATCTTCGCATTGTGGTAGCCCACGGCCTTCGCCGCGTCCGCCACCGCGCACAGGCCGATCTGCGCACCCATCGCGGCCATCGTCGTGTTATGCGAATGCACGAGGCCGAGGAACGGGCTTTCCGGCGACACCGTGCCATTGGTCAACGCGTTCGTCACGTGCCAGTTGTCGGTGCCGCCCGTGTAGCCGTTGCAGGTGAAGCGGTTCGTGAGGAAGTCGGTCGGCGCGACGAGCATCTCGTTGACCGAGCGTCCCTGCTGCATCCAGGCGACGAGGTTGATCGGCTTCCACGAGGAGCCGATCGGGAAGCCCTGGCCACCGCCGTCAATCTGATCGACCGCGTAGTTCATCGACGACTTCGTCTGGTCGGTGGCCGCGGCATCGGTCGCGTCATAGGCGCGGTTGAGCCCGAAGCCGAGCACTTCGCCGGTGCCGGGTTTGACCGAGGCCATCACGATCTCCATGCCGCTAGAATCGTTCGCGGGAATCGTCTTGTTCGCCACGTCCATCAACGCATTGCTCGCATCGAGGTCGATCGTGGTGACAATATGCAGGCCACCCTCCTGCAGCAGCCGCTCACGGTCCTTCGCGGTCTTGCCGAACTCCGGCGAGTTCTCGATCTTGTGCACCACGTAATCGCAGAAGAAGCCCGTGTTGTACTTCGCCGCCATGCAACCGCGCGACACCGGCGTGATATGCAGCGTGTCCACCAGCGGGGTCTTCACGGCCTCCTCATACTCGGCCTGCGTGATGAAATGCTGGTTCCTCATCAGCTCGAGCACGATGTTGCGCTGCTTCTGCGCCTCCTCCTGGTTCTCCGGAATCGACGGATCGTACTTCGACGGGTTCTTCGTGATCATCGCGATCGTCGCCGCCTGCACGATGTTGAGCTTGTCGGCGGTCGTGTTGAAATAGCGCTCCGCCGCGGCCTGCACGCCATACAGCGAATTCGTGCCGAACTGCGCGATGTTCAGGTAGCCCTGCAGAATCTCCTGCTTCGAGTACTTCTTCTCCATCTGCACCGAGATCAGCATCTCACGCATCTTGCGCGCGATCGTGTCCTCGGTCGCATGGTACTCGGCGATCGGATCGTCCTTCTCACGCGCCTGCGTGGCGAGCACGTTCTTCACATACTGCTGCGTGAGCGAGGAGCCGCCCTGCTGATCGCCCTTCTTCATATACGTCTGCACGAACGCACGCAGCACGCCCTGCACATCGACGCCCGCATGCTCCCAGAAGCGGCGGTCCTCACGCGCCACCACGGCCTGCATCATCGGCTTGGAGATGTCCTTCAAGGGCACGACCTCACGATTCTGCGCATAGAACTCGGCGATTACGGTCTTGCCGTCGCTCGCGTACATCGTCGACTTCTGCGGCAGATTCGTCACATCGAAATCGATGCCCTCAACCTGCATCGACGGCGTCACGGCCTTCACAATCTGATTCGCCCCCATCACGGTGGGCAGGAAGAGCACGGCCAACGTCACACCGCCGCCAAGGCACAGCGTGATGAAGGCGAGTGCGAGCGCAAGTATACGAGCGCCAGTGAGGTTCTTCTTCTTCGGCATGTCTCTATTCTATGGGTCTGGCTCTACCGGAGCGCGAATTTTACAGTATGTCCGAAAAATATACAAATGATTGTCAGCCTGTTCTCAGAAGACAATCAGATTGGCATATCGACTGCCCGGAACCCGCACGCCTACCGCTGCGAACGGCGGATGAGAGCTCCCGGCTGGTAGATGATTATAGTGCGCCCGTTGCGTGCAATCCAGCCCCGGTTCGCGAAATCCATGAGCGCTTTGTTCACGGTCTCGCGCGAGGAACCGACGAGCTGCGCCATCTCCTCCTGGGTGAGGTCATGCGGCACCTGCAGCCCTTCCTCCACCGGCTTGCCGAAGCGCGAGGCGAGGCTCAGCAATGTCTTCGCCAAGCGGCCGGGCACATCGCTGAACACCAGATCGGCAATGCGCTCGTTATTGGCGCGCATACGGTTCGCGAGCACCTGCAGCATGTCGACGGCCACGCCCGGGTATTTGCCGAGCCACGCGAACAATGCGTCATGGTCGAGCCACACCACCTGGGTACCGTCCACCATCGCCACCGCGTTCGCCGTGCGCGGGCCGCCTTGCGGGTCGAACACGGGAATCTCGCCGAGCAGTTCGCCGCGGGTATGTATCGAGAGCAGCTGCACGCGCTTGTCCGCAGACTGCCGCGTCAGCTTCACGCGCCCCTCCTGGATCACATACATGCGCTGGTCGGTGTCGCCCTCGGTGAAGATGTACTCGCCCTTGTCGTACTCCTCATGGTGCAGGTAGGGCACGAGCTCGCGCGCCTGCTCCTCGGAGACCTGCTTGAACAACGCGGTCTCCAGCAGCGGGTTGCGTCGCTCGCACGCGTCGCCCACGCCGGCCGGTTCGTCAGACATCGCGCCGCTTGGCATCCGCTCGGCGGACTGATTCATGCCGTTCCTCCAAAGGTGTCTATAGAAAAGCACTGCCTTTCATATTGTATTCCCTACGACACCGAAACGGGAGGCCGTCTCGAGCATGCGACCGACAATCTGCGCGCGCGTGCACGACGTCTGCGAATTCATCGGGTCGACGCGTTTGCTCGCCGATTTCACCGCCTTGTCTGACATCTTCTCCTTCGACGGGCGCAGCACATGCCGCAAATGCTCGGTGTTCATCGCATATGCCAGCGTGTCGTGGTGCAGCAGGCAGCCGGGCCCCTCCCCGCTGGCCGGGAACCGACGTTCCGCCGCGCCGCCTATCTTGCCCGCCGCGCTCGCAATGTCGTTGAGCCCGGCGAAATGCGCGCGCACACCGCATGCGGCGAGCGCCTCCAGCAGCCACATATCGCAGAACTGGTAGCATTGCCGCGCGTCGAGCCCCGCCACCACCGGCTCGGGCACGTAGAGCGAATAGGTGATCGTGTTCTGCGGTTCTATGAACATCGCGCCACCGCCGGTGTCGCGCCGCACCACTTCAATGCCGTGCTCTTTGGCGTATTCCAGATCCACCTCATCGGCAATCGACTGGAATTTCCCGCAGACCACCGCGGGCGCCCCCCAATCCCAGATTCTCAGCGTCGCCTGCCGCTCCCCATTCGCGACCTGCGTGGCCCATAGTTCGTCCACCTGCATCTGCTCGGCGGGCATGCGTGGAATGTCAACGACGATCTGCGGATTCATCCGCGCCCATCGCCGCTTCGCTTCCTGCAGTCCGATGAGCATGGGCGCAGGTTCGTCCCCAGATTGCGCCCGCTCACCCTGCTGTCTTGCGCGCACCTCGCGAATACGTTCGAATTCGCGTTCGGCTGTCTGTGTGGATTCGCGCGCACTGCCGCCCACCAGCGCGCGCACGACGGCCAATGCGATCGCCTCGCCGTTGGCGCCGATCAGCGTGTCGCCGATCACGCCGCGTAATTCGCCGGACAGCGCCCTGTAGAACGCAAGGTAATCCGCGCTCCCCCAGCGCTCCCAATCATCGGGTAGTTCCGGCAAATGCGCGTCGATTGCGGATTGCGCGCACCCCACCACCGAGCCGGCGCCGGCGTCCATGAAGAAATCGCCGTCGATTGTCGCGCGCCAACCGCGCACTTCGTCGCCCTGCAAGGTCACCCGCACGAGTTTACCGCCGGGAATCTTCACTTCGCCGGACTTCATTCGATCTCACCCGCCTTCGTATTCGCACACATATGGAATGCGGGGCGCAGTTCAGTGGAACCGCACCCCGCAGAATGCAACGCGTCAAAAGTCGCCGCTAATCCTGAAGTTCGACACCGCGCGCGTCACGGTGGTGCTCGGTGCCGTAATCCGCAGTGAGAATCTGAATCGCCTCCACAATCGCCCAGATCAGCACAGCGATGGCGCCGATGCCGAAGGTCAGCAGCGAGATGAGCACCTGTGCCACGCCTTTGCCGGTGTAGCCCAGGTAGAAGTTATGCAGGCCGAAGATGCCGAAGAACAACGCCAGCGCCGCCGCCACATACTTGTTGCGCGGAAGGTAGGTCGGGTACGCAGCCGGTGGCTGGGCGTAGGTGTAGTTCTGCTGAGCATAGGCATTCGGGTCCTGGTACTGCCCGTTGTAGCCGCCCTGCGACTGCGTGTACTGCGGCGCGGCGTAATTCTGCGCGGGCTGCGTGTACTGGGGTGCCTGTGCGGCGCCTGACACGCCGTTGTTCTGCCGGTCGCCGTCCTGTGGCTGGTAACCGTTCGGATCACTCATATTGTCTCCTTATACGAATGTCACTGTGTGCTTGGTACCGCTCAGCATACACGTTCTTCGCATGTGAAGATATCTCCACAGCACAATGCGGCATCAGCGGACTCTCATTGGTCAATACGGTACCGCTCGCGCAAAAAGACCCACGAGTAGCTATCCTCGTTGGCCATTCGGCAATCCCATGCGCAAATCGACCGACGAACACCTCTCTGCACTGGTCATTCAGTGACTACGTGCGCAGATTGGCCAATGAAGCCCTCGTCACGGTACTGCGAACGGCCAACAGAAGTCTGCGACCCCGCCTCACATACTGACCAATGAGCACCCCTTACCGGCGAGCTGATTTGCGCGCCCTGCCAGTTTCGGCGTGCTCACCTGCCTGGGTATGCGAAAAGGCCGACCCGAAGGCCGACCTTTCCGTAAGATTTGTGTTGCGTTAGCCCCGCAACCGGTTTCAGGCCGAAATGGCCGAATTCGACCAGCTCAGTCGACGTAGACCGGGCCGTACTCCGACGGAATGTGCGTCGTGGCGATGTACGGGCCCGAGGTCGGGCGAGCGTAGGTCTGGAAACCGTTGCTGTAGTTGAATGGAGCTTCTTCGTTGCAGTTGCAGCACATAATGTCCTCTTTTCCTGCCGCGCGTTCACGCGGCGCTTCCTAGAGCCGAATGTGATCGGCTTGACGTGCCCTAGTTTACAGGCGAGCCAAGATGTCGCGACCCACTTCGTCGGTGGAGCGTTGCCGGCTGCCGTTTTCGGCGATGTCGAGTTCCACGGCGGCGTCGATTGTCGCGGCGGCGTCGTCAAATCCGAGATGACGCAGCAGCATGGCGGCGGAAAGGATCGCGGCGGTCGGGTTCGCGATGCCCTGGCCAGCAATGTCGGGGGCGGAACCGTGGATCGGCTCGAACATGGACGGGTATTCGTTGCTCGCGTTGATGCAGCCGGACGCCGAATAACCCACACCGCCCACGACGGCGCCCGCCTCGTCGGTGAGAATGTCGCCGAACAGATTGTCGGTGAGAATCACGTCGAAGCGCGACGGATCGGTGACCAGGTAGATCGTGGCCGCGTCGATGTGCGAGTAGTCATGCTGAACCTCGGGGTATTCGGCGCCCACCTTGTTCACGATGTTCTGCCACATGTCGCCGGCGTTGACGAGCACGTTCTTCTTGTGCACGAGCGTGACGTGCTTGCGGCGCTTCATCGCCAGCTCGAAGGCGTAGCGCACCACGCGTTCGACGCCGTACGCCGTGTTGATGGAGACCTCGGTGGCCACCTCGTGCTCGGTGCCGCGGCGAATCGCACCGCCGGCGCCGCAGTAGAGGCCTTCGGTGCCCTCACGCACCACCACGAAATCGATCTCGCCCGGGTTCGCCAGCGGCGACTCGACGCCCGGGTACAGCTTCGACGGGCGCAGATTCACATACTGGTCGAGCGCGAACCTCAGCTTGAGCAGCAAGCCGCGTTCGAGAATGCCCGCTTTGATGCGCGGGTCGCCCACCGCACCGAGCAGAATCGCGTCGGTGTTCTTAATGCGTTCGAGATCTTCGTCCGGCAGAATCTCGCCGTCACGCAGATACCGCTCCGCCCCCAGGTCGAACGGCTCGTACTCGAAGGTCGCCACTCCCTCGGTGGCTTTTTCGAGCGCCTGCTGTGCCCACGGGGTCACTTCCTTGCCAATGCCGTCGCCGGGAATGACGGCGATCGTGTACTGCTTTGCGTTTTGAGTCATATGGGCAGACTACCTGCTCGCACACGCCGCTTTCGCGCGGTTTTCAGTTCTTGGACGTTTCGGCGCGAACGTTTCGCATAGTGAGATTGACGGTGAGATTAGTGGTGAGATTATTTCTGGGATTACTCCCGAGCAGTCGGTGCCGGTTCGCGCCGGCACCGCTCTTCTCACTCGTCGATGCCCATGGCGGCAAGCACCCACGCATTCTCGTAGCAGATCTGCTTCCACTGCGCGTAACGCCCGCTGGTGCCGCCGTGACCGGCCTCGGCCTCGATCTTGATGATCGCGTCCAGACCCGCGGCCTGCAGCCGCGCCACCCATTTGAGCGGCTCCACCACCATCACACGCGAGTCGTTCATCGACGTGGTCACGAAGATCTTCGGGAATGCCGTCACCGGCGTGCCGTCCGGCCACCGCGCGCCGCCCTCGCCCGGCGCCGGCGCGTTCTCGTATGGCGTGTACGTCTTCATGTAGCGGTAGGTCTCCGCATCGTGCAACGGGTCGCCCCACTCATCCCACTCGGTCACCGTGAGCGGCAGTGTCGGGTCGAGAATCGTCGTCAGCGCATCCACAAATGGCACATCCGCCTCGATGCCGGCGAATCGTTCCGGTGCCATGTTCGCCACGGCACCCATCAGCAAGCCGCCCGCGGAGCCGCCGTTCGCCACCGTGCGTGCACGGTCGGCGAGCCCGCAGTCCTGTATGGCCGCAGTGACGTCGATGAAATCTTCAAACGTGTGCTTCTTGTTGAGCCTGCGGCCCATCTCGTACCATGCGCGTCCCATTTCGCCGCCGCCGCGCACATGCGGCACCACGTAGAGCACGCCGCGGTCGAGCATGCTCAGTCGCGACACCGAGAACGCCGGGTCCGAACTGATTTCGTAGGCACCGTAACCGATCACGAACATCGGCATCTGCGCGCACACGCGATCGCGTCGCCAGACGAGCGAAACGGGCATCTGCTCGCCGTCACGCACCGGCACCCAGATGCGTCGCTCCACATAGTCGCGCGCGTCGAAACTCCCCAGCACGTTCGCGCGTTTGAGCAGCACGTCCTCACCGGTGCGCGGGTCGAATTCGCGCAGTTCGCCCGGCCGCGTGTAGCTCGTCACCATGTAGCGCATGCGCGGCGCCTCGTAACTGGGGTTGCCGGCGGTGCCAATCGAATACAGGCGCGCCGAGGAGCCTTCGAAATCCTTGAGTTGCGACGGGTTCACCGCATCGTCGTCCGAGGCGCCATCCCAATCCCCGTCCAACTCCGGCACATTCACCTCGGCGAATTGCCAGGGGCGGCGAGCGAGGAAGTCCTGCGCGGCCTGCTGTTTGGACATCACCGCGAGCTTGGGCAGTCCGTTCGCGCGGTACGAAAGCGCCACAAAATGCTCGTGCATCGCGATGCCCTCCACCGCGAGCCCGCGCACGCCGCGCAGAATCTGCGGATTCGTGGAATCGTCGTACGGCGTGCCCACCGGCATTGCGGACGCGCCGGCGATCACCTTCTCGCCGTCCTCGCTGCCGTACGGCGAACCCTGCACAATGCGCACGCCATCGCCAATGCAGTAGGGCGGCCGCGCGGTGCTCATGTCGATGACATCGATCTGAAAATTCGGGTTGGCGAGATTGTGGTAGACGATCGCAATCGGCAGATCCTCGCCATGCTCGCCCGCATGTTCGAACACGGCGAAGCTCACATCGTACTCGACGCCCTCCTGCCGCGGAATGAACGGCTGGAACTCCCCCTCCGGCGTCGCGGTGGGCAGCATGAGCACCTCGGTGGTCGTTTTCGAACCGGTGCCGATCACCAGATTCCGCTCATCGAAGGAGAGCCCTATGCCCACCCAGAATTTCTCGTCGTGTTCCTCGTACACGATCACGTCGCGTTCGACCGGCTCGCCCACCTTGTGCCGACGGATCGCATATGGGCGCTGCGCGTCGTCGAGCAAGGTAGCGAACACATAGCGGCCATCGGGCGTGAAGCATGCTGCAGCCAGTCCGTCGAGCTCGTCGGGCAGCTGTTCGCCGGTGTCGAGGTTGCGAATGCGGAAATCATATTGCTCATTGCCGGTCGTGTCGACGCCGAACAGCAGCCATGTGCCGTCCTTCGAGATGTCCATGCCGCCAATCTGGAAGAAATCGTGGCCCTCGGCCTCTGCGTTGGCGTCGAGGATCACCTGTTCGCCGGGGATCACGCCCGGTGCATCGTTGGTGTTGATCTCGGGCGGCGTCCAATCGTCCTCGCCGCGAATCGGCATGCGGCACTGCACGCCGTACTGCTTGCCCTCCTGCGTGCGCGCGTAGTACCAGTAGCCGTCCAGTCGTGTGGGCACCGACATGTCAGTCTCCTGCACATGCGAGCGGAACTCGTCGAATAGCGTTGTGCGCAGATTGGCCAAGCCGGCCGTGCGCGCGGAGGTGTAGGCGTTCTCGGCGGCCACATACGATTTGAGGTCTGCGGAATCTTTATCTCGCATCCACTCGTAGGGGTCGGTGAAGGTGTCGCCATGGAATGTGCGCGCCGAGGGAACCTGCTTCGCCTTCGGCGGCGTCGGGAAAACATGCATATCAGTCATTAGGCCAGAGATTATACCCGCGCACCCTCCCTTGCGTAAAAAGGGACATCCGCAGACTCCCACCTGTCTCCTTTTACGTCCCACTTTCTGCGTCCCTCTGCGTAAAAAGGGACATTCGTCGCCCGCAATTTGTCCCTTTTTACGCCTTCCTCGGTCCCTTTGCGCAAAACGCCCATGCGTAAAAAGGGACATTTACGCGTCCTATTTGTCTCCTTTTACGCAGATTTCTTCTGTTCAATGCAGATTTCTTCCGTTCAGTTATTTAATACTGCGTAAAAAGGGTCAACTGCTGCCGAGAAGGCTCAGACTCACATGAACTGCTGCAGGTAGGGCAGCATCGTCTTCATGATGTTCGAACCGGTGGTGCCGGTGAATACCGGCACGTCGGTCACCGGCACGGGCTGCGTGGTGGAGAAGCCCGACATTGTGCCAAATCCGCCGGATTCCTTGGGCGAAAGCTGGCGTATGCCAATGGCGAGCACGCGCCCCGGGTAGCGGCGTGCGATCTCGGCGTAGGTGGTCGGGTCTTTCTGCCCGTCGTCGCCGATTAGAATGAACTTCATGTTCGGGAAGTCCTCCATGAGCTGCTCGGCGTATTCGAGCTTGTGCTGCACGCCGGAGGGCACGAAGGTCTTCGGCCGCGGGTCGAGGTCGCGCAGCAGCAGCGGGCCGTCCGGGAACCCGTAGTCTATGAGGAAGCTGCGAATCGAGTTCTCCACGTTCCACGGCGAGGTCGACAGGTAGAAGAACGGCGCCCCCGGGAACATGCTCGCGATCTTGTTGTACATGACCGCCATGCCCGGCACCGACGCGCGCTTGTGTGGGCTCAGGAACAGCATGTTGTACACGGCCTTCCACAATGTGGGCACCTGCGTGACCATGCACGTGTCGTCGACGTCGGAGATCACGCCCACCTTCGCCGTGCTCGGAATCGTGAACAATTCCGCCTCCACCGCCGGCCGTTCCTTGAGCTTGCAGCCGACCATGTGCACGCCCGGCTCGAGCCTGTGCTCGGCGAGCAGGTCGAGGTAGCCCGACGAATCCGACACCGAGTAGTCCATCGTCACCGACCGCGCGGAATCCACCCGGTCGTAGACCTCCATCGTGCCCACCTGCACGGTTCGCAGCGGCACGCCGTCGATGTCGATCTGCACGCACTGGCCCGGCGCGGGCACCTCGAGCATCGCGTGGATGCCACGCATCGGCTTGTTCGGCTGCCCGTCAGCCGGCGCGAGGATAGTACGGCAGACCAGTCGCGAGTATTCCTCCGTGCCGTAGCCCACGTATGGCTTGACCATGGGGAACCAGTGCAGCTGCCGCGCAATGGCCGTGGAGAACCGTATCCACAAGTCGAACGTCCAGGTGATCGTCTTGCGCAGCACGCGCTTGATTGATGAGACGAGCTGCGGGTTCCTCGTCAGCCGCGCTCGCCGCGTCGGCGCTTTCGCCGCGGAGAGCGAGCCGAGCGGCACGGCCACGGTCGGCATGTCGTCTGTGGACGTGGCCGCGGACGTCGTGCGCAACGCCACCGCCGGTGCCCGCCATTGCCGTTCCGGAGTCTCGGTTTCCGCCTGCCCGTTCGCAATGCCGGTGATGACGCGCGTCTCGGCGGAGCCTGCATGCTGCGTGTCGTCGAAATCGGCGGCCGTGGGCCCTTCGCCGGATCTCACCGTGCGACCTTGCGTCGCAACCGTGCCACCGTCGCCGTCCGCGGCGAGGCGTGCGCGCTCGGCCTGTTCGCGTTTCACCTGTGCCAGCGCCGCCTCAAGCAGACGCTTGGTCTTCCTGAGCTCGCGGTCCGACCTGTCCGTATATGCCATGTCTCTAACGCATTTTCCGTTGATTGTTTCGTATATATGCCTGCGATACCCGTATTCTACTGCTGCTGGGCAATGAATTTCGCGTATTCGCCGGCCGACAGCAGATCCGGTTCGTCGTCGTCGAGCTCGATCTTGACGATCCACCCTTCGCCATACGGATCGTCGTTGATGACCGCACCGTCGTCCTCGGTCCCGCTGTTCACGTAGCGCACCACGCCGGCCACCGGCGAGATCATCGGCTCGACGGCCTTCGCGGATTCGATCTGCACGAGCTCGTCGCCCGCCTCCACGCGCGTTCCCACCTCGGGCAGGTCGACGAACACGATGTCGCCCATCTTGTTCGCCGCGAATTCGGTGATGCCGAGCACCGCCGGCGTGACCGATTCGTCCACCCACACGTGGTCATGCGAGTACTGCAGAAAATCCGGCACGTCGAGATGCGTGCCCTGTTCGTTCTCCTCGGCCATATTCTCTCCTTGTATCGTTCGTACTGTCCGATTCCGTATTCGGCTGTCCTGTGTTCCGCGCGCTCAATCCAGTTCGCGCCCGTACCATTCCTCGATCATAACGCGCGCGATCGTCGCCTTGCCGGGCGCCTCGATCTCGCCGGTGACGAGCAGATCGGTGTATTCGTCGCGCGTCACCCATCGTGCGGCGATCGTCTCGTCACCGTCCACGTGAATGTCGTTGCTCAGCGCCTGCGCCTTGAACCCCATCATCAGCGAGAACGGGAACGGCCAGGGCTGCGAACCGAGGTACTTCACCTCGCCCACGCGTATGCCGGTCTCCTCCATCGTTTCGCGCCTGCACGCGTGTTCGAGGTTCTCGCCGGTCTCCACGAACCCTGCCGACACGGAGAACAGATTGCTGTGTTTCCACGCGCGGTTGTGCTGCAGCAGCAGGCGGTCCTTCGCATCGACCACGGTACAGATCACCGCCGGTTCGACGCGCGGGAACAGTATGCGGTGGTCGTCCGACTCGCTTGTGCAGCGCTGCGCCCAGCCCGACATCGCCGGTTCAGTGGGTGCGCCGCAGTGCGGGCAATGCCGTTGCATGTCGTGCCAGTTGGCGAGCGAGAGCATCGTGACCGCCTGCCCTATCTCACGTGCGCTGGCGTGGGGCACGAACATGCGCAGGTCGACCCAGTCGAACCGCTCCACCGCCTGCTCGAACATGTTCACGGCGTTGCTGTGTGCAGATTCGCGCGCATCCACGTCATCGCCGAAGGCCGCGTCGACGGCATGCCCTGCCGCTGCCGCGCGCTCCTCCACGCGACGCAGCTCCTCGCCCTCTTCCACAGCCGTCAGGTCCAACGCAATGGCATGCTCATCGTGCGCGCCTTTGTAGCGGCCCAGATACATGGCCACCACACCGTTGTCGCCATGGTCGAGCGCCCGTGCCACATACGAGCCGGGCAAGGTTGCCAAACGCATGCGGGAGGAGGCCAATTGCGCCATGTTGTGCTGCCCGAATGGCACGGCCACCTTGCCCTTGCGGCACAGCAGCACACGGGTGGAGGGCATTTGGAGCACCTGCTCGATGAGCTGCGGGTCCGCTCGCCGTTCCACCTGGTAGTCGATGTCGCCTTGGGCCAAGGGCAGGTAGGGCAATGCCTGCGTCAATGCGAGTGGTGCGAACATCAGGCCTCCTTGGCTGCAATGGCCGCATCGGCGACAGCGGGGTCGGCTCCGGCGGCGGCCGGCACCCTCGAAACGAGTTCATGCAAGGCGCGGGCCACCGTCTCAGGGCGTTCCCATGCGCTGAAGTGCCCGCAATCCTCTATTTCGGTCATCACCACCGTCGTGTTCACCATGCGTTCGGCGAGGGGTCTCATCACGGCGGGAGCGCTCGATGGGTCCTCCTCGCCGCAGATCACCGCAGCCGGCGCCGTGATCTTCGCGAATTCGTCGTTCAGGTCGGGGCGCGCGGCCGCCATGCGTTCACGCCAGGCGACGCCGTCGGGCTGCTGTTCGCGAATCCATTGCGAGAACTGGTCAATGTACGCGGCGGATTTCTTCACGCTTGAATCGCCTTCGTGCACGTCCACGAAGAACATCACCGGTTCCGTGGTCTGCCGTTCCACGCATTCCTTCGCAATGGCGATGCGTGAGGCATGCGCCTGATCACTGTCCGCGTCGCCCTTCGTGTCGAGCAACGCCATGCCGGCCACCGCCTGAGGGTGGCGGCGTTGAATGTCGAGCACCGCATAACCGCCCATCGACAGGCCAGCCCAGACCGCCTGCGTATACCCGGCGTCGTTGAGCAGGGCCACGTAGGCGTCGGCGATGCGATCCAAACCGTCCGGCAACGAACCGTCCTCGTTCTCACGCCCGCTCTGTGCCGCGGTCGGCACCGGACTCTCGCCCGCACCCGGCATATCCGGCGCCCAGATCGGGTACTGCACGAGCTCATCGGCATCGCTCAGCTCCATGAGCGCCATCGCACAACGGCCCCACATGCGACTGTCCACCGGGAAGCCATGCACCAGCACCAACGGAATGCCGTTGCCCTCACGAATCACATGGTTTGCAATCACCGGCAATTCCTTTGCATGGTCGTCCGCCATACCCATCTCCCTCACTCGGTTTCATTTCATACTGTCAAACAACTGTTAACCGTAAACACCCAGAAATCCACCAGTCTGCTCACAGATTCACCCACGCGAGCGCCTGGCGCACAATCGTGCCATGCCCATCGTTCATCTGCTCAATGAACTCGGTAATCTGCGGGCCATGCGGATCCACCCACTCCACGTCGAGCGTCTCATCCTGCGGTTTGCAGTCGCCCGCAATCGGCACCACATAGCACAGCGCAATCGCATGCTGGCGCGCGTCGAAGTACGGCGAGACTCCCGGGGTCGGGAAGAACTCGGCCACCGTGAACGGCGTCAACGTCTGCGGCAGCACCGGCAATGCGAGCTCGCCCATGTCCTTCGAAATGTTGCGGGCAATCGCCTCACGCAACGACTCGTGATACAGCACGCGGCCAGCGATCAGCGTGCGCTCCACAATCGACTGGTCGTTCGCCACGCGCAGCAGGGAGCCAATCTGCGTGATGCGGCCGAAATCATCGACGCGCACGGGCACAATCTCCACATACGCAATGGGCATGCGCGAACGCAAATCGGCAATGTCGTCGTCACCGAGCCAACCGGGAGGGTTGCCCGTGCCACGCGTGATGTCTTCGGGCGTGATGTGGTCGAACTCGCCGCGGGAGCGTCCGGCGTCGAAATCGCCGTCATCGGGCACTTCATCATTCAAGACTCGCATACTCCTATTATGACGCGCGCAAGCAACGAACGCACGACGGCAGGCAGAATCCGGCACGCCGACATATTTACCTCGTGGCGTATTGCAGGAAACTCACGGAATGAATTGCTAAACATGGGGTTGTACGTGAATAAGGGACGCCAAGGAACGCCCCGACAGACTTTAAGGAGCTAGATATGGCAGTTAAGGAACTCACTTCCGCAGATTTCGAACAGGCAGTGAAGGGCAACGAGATCGCGCTGTTCGACTTCTTCGCAACCTGGTGCGGCCCGTGCAAGGCGTTCAGCCCGATCTTCGACAAGGTGGCGGACGAGAACCCCGACATCTTCTTCGGCAAGATCGACATCGACAAGAACCAAGAACTCGCCAACGCAGCCAACGTGCAGGCCGTCCCCACGCTCATGATCGTGAAGAAGGGCCATGTGATCTATCAGGAGGCAGGCGCACTGCGCGAAGCCGACCTGAACGATCTCATCGGCCAGGCCAAGGCACTCGACGTCGAGGCTGCGCTCGCAGCGGCCAAGGCTGCAGGCGCCGATCAGGACGAACTGATCGAGGAGCATGACGCCTGATTCATAGGCATCTTCGTCAAGGCGGCACATGCATGCATGTGCCGCCTTTTCGTTTGCCGGGAATTCAAGCCGTACATGCACGGTTTTCTCTATCGGCCGAATGTGAGGACTGGGTGCCATATTGCCCTCTGCGTGGAAAAACTGCAACGGTGCGCGTATACTTCTGCCCAGCATGTGTTTGAGACGCCCGGTTTGGCAGCCGCACACAGAAGACGCTCGTTAACGAAGTCGGCGTCTTGGCATCGGCATTATCCGCAGACTTTAGGAGAAGAATGGCACACCATAGCAAGCACAACGCACCTACGCTGCGCTCGTTGAGCAAACGGCAGTGGATTCGCATTTCCACTGCGATGGCGTCGGTGGGTCTTGTAGTGGCCGGAGTAGTCGCAACCCAAAGCATGTATTCGCGTTCCGAGGCGCAGCCAACGCCCAGCGCAACCGCATATTCCATCACCGAGAATCACGCCGCATCCCGTGGCAACGCCCGTGAGGCCATGGACGGCGATACCTCGTACGTCACCGTCAAGGTGAACGGCAAGTCCCGCGTCGTGCTCGGCCAGGACTTCACCGACGTGAAGTCGGTGCTCGATGCCGGCGACATCACGTTGGAGCCGGGCGATCAGGTGAATCCATCGCTCACCTCGAAGGTGGACGAATCCACCACGATCTCCATCGAACGCCAGGGCGCGAAGATGGAGACCTCGGAGTCGAAGATCCCATTCAACACGGTGAAGAAAGACGACCCGTCGCTGCCGAAGGGCACCGAGAAGGTGCAGACCGAGGGCGAGGAAGGCATTCTCGAAAAGACGAATCTGGTCACCCGCACCGGCGACAAGGTGGTCTCATCGAACACCTTCGCCACTTGGGTGAAGAAGGCCCCGGTCGAGAAGGTGGTGCTCGTGGGCACAGGGAATCCGCAGCCCGCCGCCACCTCGGCCCCGGCGCAGAAGGACGACAACTCGAATAACAACTCGTCGCAGCAGGCGGCGGCCTCGAGCATCGGCTCCACCGCTCCTGTGGGCGAGATGCAGCAGTGGGCGCATGACTACCTGCTCGCCAACGGCGGCTCGGAAGGCGACTTCACCGCCACCGTATACATCATCAGCCGCGAATCGGGCTGGAATGTGAACGCCACGAACCCGAGCTCCGGCGCCTATGGCCTCGCTCAGGCACTGCCGGGCAGCAAGATGGCCTCGCACGGCGCCGACTGGCAGTCGAACTACCAGACACAGCTCAAGTGGTTCTGGGACTACTGCAAGGGCCGTTACGGCTCCGTGCAGGGCGCCTACAACTTCTGGCAGGCGAACCACTGGTACTAAAAACCGGCATACGGCGTATGTGAATGTCCCCGTTGCTTGCATAAGCAACGGGGACATTCACATACGCGTTCCACGCCATGTTTTGTCAGCAACCGGAACGATTACCACTACTCCTGAGAGGTCTTTACTTTCTGGCCCTTCTTGCGGCCACGCTTCTTCATTACGCCTTGCTCGGCCTTCGCCGCATTGAACACCAGCATATCCTCGGAGTTCAGCAGCGTGCCCTTGATCTGTGCATAAGCTTCCTGATCATCCTCGACTTCGGGGAACTCGAAATACGGCCCCATTGCGTCAAGCACGAACTGCTGGTTCAGCGTCACCGAAGCGGTGGTCTTGCCGGGAATGAAGAACGGAATCGCATTCGGGTTGCTTTCCTCGCATGCTTTGAACGCGAACTGCTTGGTGGTCGGGTTGATGAAGAACTCAATGAATTCAGGGCGCCCAAGTTCAAGCACGGCGTTCTTGTTCAACCGAGCGTAGTTCTTCGTGACTGTGAGTACGGAACGACCGGAGGCCGTGTTCGGGCTGACTACTTCGAATCCTTGCAGAGACGACATATACAAACTTCCTTACGTCGACAGACGGATTATTTCACAACAAACTGAGACCGCATGTCACAGCGATACATGTTCAATATAGCATAATCAGTTCGTATTATTTACCAATTTCGCACATTTTGCTGAAAATAGACCCTAATTTACAGGGTTCTCTCAGTATTTCGGCAATAGGCATATGAAAAGTGGGAGGCAGAGTCACATTCTGCCTCCCACTCAACACATGTATTTATATCGATTAATTTACCGAACACGAATTGAGGTATTCCACATTCGTGTTCTTAGTGCCCATCGGCGTCTGGTCGATGGCGAGTCGACTCGTCGCCTGCTTAGATGTCGTCACATCGAACGTGTAGGTCACCGTCTGTTCTGGTCTCACCTGTGCCAACGAGCGGTACATGATCGCCGAGTTCATTGAATCCATAGCAGGTACGGAACCTGTTCCCTGTACCTTGAAATTGCTCAATTCACCACCGTATGGCGGGTAGAAAAGCACCTTGTCGAGACTGGCGCCTTCGTTGTATGGCAATTGACCGGTGACATACCAACTGAGCTTACCTACCTCGTCTTCTTTGAGCGTGTTCTCCAACGTGTATTGCACCTGATATTTGTATGGCGCAGAATCGGTGCAAATCTGCTTGATCTTCGCGGAACGCTTGATGTACCAGCCCATCTTGGATGGGTTCTCCTCGGTAAGGTAGACGCCTACCTCCGGCTTAGTCTTGTCGGTGGAATACTCGGCTGTTAGCCCCGACTCCTCTAGGAAGCTCTCCAAAACAGGATTGAACGAATACATTGACAGATGCCGTTGTTGCGACAGGGCATATACCTCTTTGGCGAGTTTAGCCATGGTCCCCATACTCAGATTCGAAGTGATTTTGCTCACACATTCTTTTGCAACGATGCCAAAGTATTGATCGGTTTCCTCGATTGGATAATCCTTGTAAACAGTATTCATCAGGAACTCCGCAGTGTTGTTGCCATTAAGAATGCGTCCGTCGGGAAGCTTGATCTCTCCGGTCGCCTTTACCAAAGCCTGCACGATCACAGGATCCACAAGAATAACACCACTAAGATCCACATTCTTCCCCCACGGAGTGGTCTTCCATACACTATTAAACGCCTCTGCCGTCATTTTCGTGTTAGGGTAATTTGCCAAATCTCGCACGTCATATGACATATATAGAGGCCCTTCACTCTTGAAGATCCGTTGCGTGTCGGGGTCTACATCTGCGGTATCTGCATGTTCCAGATAATCGGGATTTGACCTAAACTCTCCAATCGAGAAAGCCCCATTCTCAAAAGTGAGAGTGCCTATGGCTCCAATGAGACCACCCGACATACGCATTTCGGCAGGAGTCATGGCTAGAATTGCATACGTCTGCTTGCCTTTATAGCCGAGGAAATCCGGCAGATTCTTCACAAATACCTCAGAGCGGTCCAGCCAGTATCCCGTCATGGAACTAACGCCCTTGATCTGCTGAATTGCCTTGCGCACCGGCGGCAACGATGGGTCATGGATCTCCTGAATCTTGGCGAGCTGTGCCTTGAGACCATCATTCGCCCTTACGAAATTGGCATACTGCCCCACCAATGGCATCACATTGATTCTGCCATCATCCAACAATTTCGACTCGGAGAGATGCGAGGCAATATCCACGTAATCGGGTACCACCTCCACACTGGCATCCTCCACAATCTGCGTAAGTTCCTGCGCAGCGCGAATGTTGCTGCGCAAACCGCGAATCTTGCCGGTGAATTGCCACAGACCGTTGTGGGTGATGGCGTTCGCCTTCCTCGTCTCCTCCTGCATCTGGCGCACGGCATTCGGCAGTTCCTGCATGTTACCGCTCCGGGCTGTATCCACCACTGTATGGACGGCCGCCATCTCGTGCCTGTACACCATATATGCCTGCGCGCCGAACGTTCCGAAGAAACCAACAAAAAGCACAGCGATGGCGATGAGCGTCCAGCCCCACCAGCGTATGCGTTTGTACCATGGTTGCTTTACGCCAGAAGGCACATGTTGCTGTGAGTCTGCCAAGCCAGATTGAGGAGTGGTTCCTACAGACTCCGCAGATTGATCAGTGATTTTCTCAATCTCGGGTACATTTCCTTCTGCTCGGGACATGCCTACCCTTTCGTGTCGGACCAAGGTCCAAATCAATGTCTTTCAAGAATAGGGGTGCTGCAGTACAAAAAGCGCGAAAGGTTCGCTCGGAATCATTTCCCAAAAACGAACCTTTCGCAATCATGCACGCGCACTACACAGCCAATACATCAATCGTCGATGGTGCTGAGGAACCGATGGTCGGCAACGTCGAGCAGGTGCTTGCCGTACGGGCTCTTGCCATACCGTTCGGCAGCAGCGAGCAGTTGGTCACGGTCGATCCAGTGGTTCTCGTAGGCAATCTCCTCGATCACCGAGATCGGCAACCCCTGAGCGTGCTCCACTGTGCGCACGAATTCGCCGGCTTCGAATAGCGAGTCCATGGTGCCGGTGTCGAGCCACGCATAGCCTCGACCGAGCGTCTGCACATGCAATGAACCATCCTCAAGGTACATACGGTTCAGGTCGGTGATCTCCAGTTCGCCTCGAGGAGATGGTTTGACTTGCTTGGCGAAGTCGACCACGCGGTTGTCATAGAAATACAGGCCGGTCACCGCATAGTTCGATGCAGGGTGCTCGGGTTTCTCCACAATGCTCACTGCCTTGTGGTCCTTGTCAAACTCAACGACACCGTACCGTTCCGGGTCATCCACGTAGTAGCCGAACACCGTAGCGCCATGTTCGAGCGCGGCTGCCTTGCGCAGTAGGCGGCCCAAACCGTTGCCGTAGAAGATGTTGTCGCCGAGCACGAGGGCACATGCATCGTCACCGATGAAGTCCTCACCGAGCAGGAAGGCCTGTGCGAGGCCGTCCGGGCTCGGTTGCACCTTGTACTGCAACGAGATGCCATAACGGGAGCCATCGCCAAGCAGGCGCTCGAAATTCGGCAAATCCTTCGGCGTCGAGATAATCAGGATGTCTCGGATTCCCGCCATCATCAGCGCACTCAATGGGTAGAAGATCATCGGCTTGTCGTACACCGGCAACAACTGCTTGGAGGTGACTGTTGTCAACGGGTACAGGCGAGTGCCGGAACCGCCGGCAAGAATAATGCCTTTCATCTGGGACCCATCCTCACTTCTTCAATTCAGCTTCGACGTATGCCTTGAGGCTGTCGTGCCAATCGGTGGTCTCGTAGCCGGTCTCCTCGATCTTGGCCAAGTCGAGCGTGCTGTTCGTCGGCCGTGGGCTCACTGGAGCCTTCGCGTTCTCGAAGTACTGCTCGGTGGAGATCGGACGCACCTTGTCGCCATTGCCATTCGTCATGGCGAACACCTCGGCGGCAATCTGTGCCCAGCTCACCACGTCACCGGAACCAGTGAGATCGTACGTGCCATACGGATCCTCATCATCAAGCAGATGGAAAATGGCAGCTGCCATGTCATCGGTGAACGTCAGACGGCCATATTGGTCATCCACTACCGTCACCTCATTCAATGCATCATTCGGATCAGACACCTTGTTCGAGAGCATCATCATCGTCTTGACGAAGTTGTGCCCGTTGCCAATCACCCAACTCGAGCGCACGATATAGTGCTTCGGGGCGTTGGTCACAGCGATGTCGCCGGCCGCCTTCGTCTGTCCATATACGCCGAGCGGCGAGAACGCCTCATCTTCGTCATGCACCTTGGCCGTACCATCGAACACATAGTCGGAGCTCACATGCACCAAGGTCAGGTTATGCTCGGCGGCCACTTTCGTCAGCAATGCCGGGCCAAGGGCATTGGCCTTCCATGCCGTCACACGCCCCTCGGGTGTCTCGGCCTTATCCACCGCCGTGAATGCCCCGGCATTGATGATCGTGCCGTACAGGCTCCAGTCATAGCCCTCATAGGCGGCAGGATCCGAGAAATCGAATTCGTCGATGTCGGTGAATTCGAATCCTTTGAGATCATGCTCTTCAACATACTTGCGAATCGACTGCCCGAGCTGTCCGTTCGCACCGGTGACCAATGTACGCTTCGGATCCATTGGCTTGGCATCCTTGAGCATCGGGTGATGCAGGTCCGCTTTGGAGAGTTCGGCCTGCTCAAGCGGAATCGGCCATTGGATGTTGAGTTCCGGGTCGGCCAGGTTCACGAAGGTGTAGGTCTTCTTCTGCTCGAGAGACCAATGCGCGTTCACCAAATACGTGTATGCAGTGCCATCTTCGAGCGCCTGGAAGCTGTTGCCCACTCCGCGTGGCACATAGATTGCCTTCGACGGATCGAGGCGCGTCGTATATACCTGCCCGAAGGTGTCACCTGGACGCAGATCCACCCAAGCACCGAAGATCTCGCCTGTGGCCAGCGAGATGAACTTGTCCCACGGCTCGGCGTGGATGCCACGGGTCACACCGCGTTTCGCATTGAAACTGACATTGTTCTGTACCGGCTGGAAGTCCTTCGGCAAGCCGAGTGCCGTCATCTTCGCCTTCTGCCAGTTCTCCTTGAACCAGCCGCGGTTATCGCCGTGCACCGGCAAATCGAAGACAAGCAGGCCTGGAATGTTCGTCTCTGTGACCTTGAGTTCCTTTTCGAATTCCATATTTCACGCTTTCCACATCACTGTTGCATGTCTGTACATGATGAATCCGCCGTAGTTGCGGCGGATTCAAAGCATTCACTGGCCTTGGGCCTTGTATTTGGCCTCGGTGGCGGCTTTCGCCGGCTCCCACCACTGCGGATTGTCGATGTACCATTGCACGGTCTGGCGCAGGCCTGACTCGAAGTCGGTGTGCGTTGGGCGCCAACCCAACTCGGTCTGCAACTTCGTCGAATCGATGGCATACCTGCGGTCGTGGCCCGGACGGTCCTTCACCCAATCGAAGGCGTCCTCCGGCTGACCCATCACCCGCAGAATGTCGTGCAGCACGGTCAGGTTGTTGCGCTCACCATTGGCGCCAATGAGGTAGGTTTCGCCCAAACGGCCAGTGGTCAGAATCGTCCACACCGCGCTCGAATGATCTTCGGTGTGAATCCAGTCACGTACATTGAGGCCATCGCCATAAAGCTTCGGGCGAATGCCTTCAATGATGTTCGTGATCTGGCGCGGGATGAACTTCTCCACATGCTGGTACGGGCCATAGTTGTTCGAGCAGTTCGAGATCGTGGTGCGCAACCCATAGGTGCGGTGCCATGCGCGCACGAGCATGTCGGAGCTCGCCTTCGTCGATGAATACGGGCTTGACGGATGGTACGGCGTTTCCTCGGTGAACTTCGCTGGATCATCCAGAGCCAGGTCGCCATACACCTCGTCGGTGCTGATGTGATGGAACCGCACATCATACTTGCGCGCCGCTTCAAGCAGGCGGAACGTACCCTCGACGTTCGTCTTCACGAACGGCTCCGGATTCGCGATTGAATTGTCGTTATGCGACTCGGCTGCATAATGCACGATGGCATCATGACCTGGCACCAGTTCGTCAAGCAGCTGTGCATCGCAGATGTTGCCATGCACGAACTCGACACGATCGCCGAGAATCGGCTTGATGTTCTCGAGGTTGCCCGCATATGTAAGTGCATCAAGTACCGTAATGTGCACATCCGGGTGATTGTTATACACGTAATGCACGAAATTCGAGCCGATGAAACCGCAGCCGCCGGTCACAATGATGTTCTTCGGAATGAACGCTTCTGTCATGGCTACTACTGTAGCAATGAGACACCATTCATTCATCCAATACCCATTTTTTCTCTATAGACACATGCCTTCCATACGCCGCATATCGAATCCTAGGCAATGGAATTCGAGCATCAGGAGATTCCGCCGATACGCACGACAAACTACTATGAGTATGTCGGTTGGTTTTAATCGAATACCCATGGAGCAGTCTCGATGAGCAAATCCCTAGTCAAGAACTCATTCTTCAATGTTGTCTATCAATTGTTGAATGTGCTGTTTCCACTCATCACAGCACCGTACGTGGCTCGCGTGCTGCTACCGGAAAATGTCGGCAAAGTGGCAGTGGCACAGAACTGGGCACAATACTTTATCGTGTTCGCGGCACTCGGCCTTCCCACCTACGCGGTGCGGGAAACCGCCCAACATCGGAAGAACAAGCAGGAACTCGACAAGGCTTTCAGCGAGCTGCTGATGATCAACACCATCTCCACCACGATCAGCGTCATCGCCTACATAATCATGCTGTTCACCTTCGGAACCTTCCGCGAGAACATCGCACTGTATTTGGCCGTTGGCGCTGGCATCCTGTTCAACTACATCACCATCGACTGGCTCTACCAAGGCATTGAGGACTACGGCTACATTGCCATGCGCAGCTTCATCGTCAAACTGCTCTCGCTCATCGCATTGCTGGTGTTGGTGCGGAACAGGAACGATTTCGTCATCTACGCGTTGATCTCCACCTGTGCGGTCGGTGCGAACAACATACTCAACGTGCTGCACCTCCCCAAGATCGGTGTGCACCTGACATTCAGGAATCTCACATTCAAACAGCACGTCAAGCCAATCATGATTTTCTTCGCCAACTCGATTTCGGTAAGACTCTACACACTCCTAAACGTGACATTTCTTGGCATATTCTCCACAGATGACGCTGTCGCGTTTTATTCCAATTCCGATAAAGTCGTCCGCATTATCATTACAGTAATCGCCGGCATTGGGAATGTCCTGCTCCCTCGCTTGAGCATTTATGCCAAACGTGGAGAAAAAAAACGGTGCTCAAATATCGTGTCTTCAGTATTTAACATCCTTTTCTTCATATTCGTACCTACTGGTATTGGGCTGATACTTATGTCGAAAGAAATAGTACTCATATTATTCGGGTCTGCTTATGCCCCATCTATTCTAACGTTGCAAATAATGTCACTTCTCATCTATACACTAGGATTCAATAATCTTTTTGTCTCTATCAATCTTGCTTTCGCCAAAGATAAAGAATATCTTATATGCTCTATCTCTGGAGCTCTTTCCTGCTTAGTTTTAAATTATGTGCTCATCCCCGTGCTCCAACAAAACGGAACTGCTATTGCCTCTGTGCTGAGCGAAGGCATAGTCACCGGAGTCGCTATTTTCTTCTCAGCCCAAACAATCAAACTACATTTTGACAAAAAAATCATTGCCAAGACTATCTTGGCCTCCATTCTCATGGCTGTCGTAGTCTATTGTTTCAAATTACTGATTAGTAATCTCATTTTGTGTCTTATCGCCAGCGTCGGATTTGGATCGCTAACTTACATAATAATTTCCTGGCTGCTGAAGAACCCCGTGCTCTTCCAGATCATCAACCTCACACTGAAATGCCGTAAATAACCGAGCCTACCGTGTGTAGTTACGTAGTACCTTCAATGACTTCACGTAATTACTCAGCGTGAAGATCATCTTCCTATGCTCATCTTTCCTCATCATCTGGTCAGTGGAGACATCTTTCATATGATCGACCCGGATGTGCTTGTCGTACCACATCGTCAGGTGCCGGGCTCGGCATCGCATCAACAGAATGTCTTCCTCAAAATAGAGGAAGGTTCCGGAGTCGAATGCGCAGCTGAACTGCTTGACGAATGCCGGTGTGAATACAAAGCACGCACCATGGAGCTTGTAAGGTCTGCCGGTAATGGCATCTGCCGTGGCATTGACATGCTCAGGCAATGCATTGGCATCGGAATGCGTGAGTTTTGCCTTGAGTCGGGTCAGCGGGCCGAACAGGTGAAGGTGCAGCAGAAGCAGGATTACCTTGAAGCGCCATATCTGACGATCCACCTCCGCGCGGGTGTCGATGATCGAATAGATCGGGTTCGAGTGCGAACCGTTCTTGCCTGACACAATGTCCGGACCAATCACCCCCACATCAGGATGCGCCTTGAAATCCTCCTCGCACAGCTCCATGAAATCATCGCAGGCAATGGTGGCACGTTGTTCATCGTGACGATGAAATCGCAATGTAGGCGATTCCGCGCATATTCATACCCGGTATTGTTACCGCCGGCGAACCCTTCATTCACTGCGTTATGCAGCAATGTCACGGTGGAATCAGCACCATACTTGCGTTGCAGCTCTTCGTAGCTACCATTGGCAGAGTTATTGTCCACCACCACTATGGCGGCTTGAGGGCAATGCGTTTTGATGGATTCGATGCAACCTGCCGTGGCATCTCCCGCAAGATAATGCAGCACCACGAATCCGAATTTCGCAGCAGTCATGGATCTCCTTCAGTGGTATCAGCCCTTGGCACGCAAGGCATGCACCAGAAGCGAACGCAACACGGCATTTCGCATCATCGTGTATTTGAATCGAATTGCAGGGCTCAATGCGGAAACATCAATCTGATCCAATCGTGGCCCCAATGCCTGTGCACGAGTCCGAGCCGCCTGCTTGGCGGATTGGGGGTCGGCGAGCATGATGACCGCCTTCAGTTCCTGGAAATACAGGTTCACCTGCTCCTCGTTCCAAGCCCAAAGCAACGTCGCATCTCCATCGAGATGGTACTCATGCATGAGCCGGGCACGCTCGTCAATGGCCGGATGGTATAGACCCTTGGCATTGTTTTTGTAGGTGCGTGCACTCAATCCGCCCATACGGTAGTAATACCCTGCATAATCCACATACACAATCTCGTGTGCCAATTGGAAAGCCTGCATATTGAACAGATTGTCTTGCATGCGAGGCAATGCTGCGTCGAACTGCAGTCCATGCTCCTGCAGGAAAGCGTGCCTGTACAGTTTGCCCCACGGCACTCCAATGGCCGTGACGAATCCTTTGGGCTGTGCATATGAACCATCCATCAATTGACGGAACAGTTCCACCTTCTCGTCAGCGGCACGGGCCGTGAAGGATTCAGGGAAGAAATGCTGCCTGGCGGAATGCTGGTCATCGAATGCCACGCAGGTGCTCATGACGATATCCGGATTACGTTCGGTGGCTTTCAGCAGGGTTTCGAGATAGTCAGGAGCCACATAATCATCCGGATCGATGAAGCACACCCATTCGCCTTTGGCATGGGACAGTCCATTGTTACGGGCCACGGATACGCCGGAATTGTTCTGATCAATGAGCTGAACACGACCATCACGCTGCTCGTAGCCCTCGAGAATGGAGGCGGAGGCATCGGTGGAACCGTCATTGACGGCCAGCACCTCGAAATCCTCGAAACTCTGGTCGAGGAGCGAATCCATGCATGCGCCTACGTATTCTTCTTGGTTGTATACCGGAATGATTACCGAGATCTCAGGCATGCCCCTCACTCCCCTCATGGGTCAATGGCGTACGGGCCACCAATGGCAGATTGCTCATACGTCTACTGTAACGCCAAATGAAGCTGGCATAGCCGTACACGGCCACGAGCAACAGGAACGCGCAATTCTGTACCGGCGCGGTGATGAACACGATCATCACGAATCCGGCGAAATACCACACGTGCCAATCATGGGAACCTAGCACCAGCAGCACAAATGGCACAATCATATAAAGCGCCAGCACTAATCCACCATGGATGAGCAGGAACAGCAAACCACTGGTATACCCCATGCCATCGCGGTAGGCACTCATATAATGCGTCCAAATGTACTCGTCGGAATCGAATCCGAATCCCGTCAGCGGGCGCTGCCACCAAATGCGGAAGCCTTCAGTGAAATCGAGCAAGTGGGTTTGGCCGGAATAGGACGTGGCCATTTTGGAGATTACGATGTGCGTGCCTACGACCACGGCAGCGATGGACACAAGAGCCGCAACACTGAGCAACGCATAGCGCAATCCTCTGCGCTGTACGTGAAGCATGGCCTTCCATAGCAACGGCACCAACAGTACCAATACGTAGAGCGCGCCCCCAGTGGACAGGGATGTGACAAGTGCGCCGATAATGCAGAGATCGGCGCCCCAGTGCACTTTCTTGCCTATATACAAGTCGATGGCGAGTACCATACCGTAAAAAGCCGCAGCGCAGGGTGGTTCATTGAAAATCGACGAGTTTCTCCACACCGTCATGCCCAGTACATGAGCATCCTGCACGTTGTAGTACACATCCGCGTACGAATAGATCGGTGGTACATTATGCACCCAACTCAATCGTTCGACGTGCGAGGGTGGCAGCAGAAGAAAGGAGCTGGCCGCCCATAGCACCACTGATATAGCGGCGAACACCGCCGCCACCACCACCAAACGGTTGAGCAGCACCTTACGCACATATTCGTGGCCACGCATGAGCATGCACCCCATCAATGCAGGCACGATGAGCGCATATTGGAACCAGATGCCGTCCGTGTACCCTGATCCCCCATGAGAGACCGCCATTACCAACTGCCCAATGACGGTGGCCAGCACGAGCACGAGCATCGCAGACCCCACGCGATGCAGACGGTGCCGCGCCTCGCGCCAACAACACAGCATGTACGCAAGGCACACGGCAAGCAACACGAAGCACGAGAGCGAGAAATTATCATCTGCAAGTGCCCACAACGAATTCGAGTTGTAGATGATGGCGAGAACAAGCGCGTAATCCATCAACGTGTTCACCACCTCATGAATTCGCGGGGTATATGCCGCCTGCCGTTGAACGGTTTCGGTGGTGTCTGTCACTTCCTGTACTCCACAACCTTCATCTTCATGCCATCGTGAATGCCCCGCGAATAGGCGCGTAGTTTTGCAATGCGATGGTTCTCGAACAGCAATGACAATGCCATGAGCAACGGAATTTCCGTAAGCCCCTCGCCACCGGTGTGCCTATGGTATTTCTTCCAATACACAATGCGGTTGCGTGACTGGTAGTAGCAACGCATTGGTGAGTAGCCGAGCTTATACAGCGGCTGCCATTGCACACCCGCCGACGTCCTGCGAGGCACCTTCAGCCAGGTACGCTCGGATTTGCCCTTCTCATGCAACAGATAGACGGTGTTGTCTTTGACAATCTCATAGCCGTTCAATATCAGGCGCTCGTTGAAATCGAAGTCCACGTAATCGATGAACAAGTTGTCATCGAAGCCACCAACTGCTAAGGCCGCTGCAACATCGACCAAGGAACCCGAAGTGATCGCACCATGCTTGGCAGCATGGGTCAGCCGCTCCAACGGTGGCATCTTCTGCGCTTGCCACTCCTCCTCGGTCATGCGGTTGCGGTCGAGTATGAATGGGCATACCAACGCCACGGAACCGGTGAGATGTCGTTCCAACTCGTCGCACATGCCTTCCGTGGGCACACTGTCTTGATCGAGCAGCAGCATATGCTTGAACCCGTGCTCCTTGGCGGCATCCAACAACCTGTTCAAGGCAAAGGCTATGCCCCCGTTATTCGGGTCGGCTTCGACCTTCATGGTCGTATATTCCGAGTCCGCAAGCGAGCGGATATCCGCGACGTTCTCCGATCCATTGTCGAAGATGAACACCGCATCCACTTGGCTGACGGTGTTATTCAGGTTCGCACGCAACCGTTCGAGATCGGGATTATAGGTGACTATCCCTGCGCAACGCATACGGTACCCTCTCTACAGCTTGTGTTCGAACAGCAGCGATTTTACACGCGTGCGCAGACTCTCCTTCCACGCACTTTGCTCGGGCATGTATACCGGGTATTCCTTGACCTGCAGCTTGCGCGCGTTCACCCATACGTTGAGCAGACGCTCGGAAAGGAATCCGAAGAGCCGCTGATTGTATGCGTCATACTTCGACACATCGATGCGACGCTCAGCCTCGTCGAGAATACGGAACAGCCAGGTCATATATGCATCGAACCGCTCACCCGACATGACGAACATGTTGTAGGCATATAGCGAATGGTTTTTCAGCATCTCATCCAATGCCGGTATGTACTCCGGGCATTGCTCTTGTATGATCGACCGCACGACTTCCAAGTCATCCATGTTGTGGAACTGGGCGAACTGGTTCCCTATGGTCTTCTTCAACACCCACGGCTCAGGGAGGATCACATCGTATTGTTCAAGATCGCGTGAGAATTGTTCGGCTGGAACAATCTGCGTTTTTCGGTGGTCGGTATAGAAATAACGACGATAGTGCACGAAGCCGATGTTCGCATCACGGTCATCACGGTTCTTCCACACCCAATACTGCGCGGTGAGCTCGCAGAACCCCGGATTCTTGGCAGAGATGTTATCGCCAGTATTGTCTTTTACCTCAATGGAGGCATGGTTCTTGACCGCCCCTGCAAGAATGGGAACATACCCAGGAAGCTGGGGTGCATCAAAATCCTTGTGGCTTACGATATACATGATCGTCTCGGAGGAAACAGGCACTTTATCTCTCCTTCCTGCCATGAGATTTGGCAGCAGCCCTCTGACCATTGCGATTGCCGATGAGGCGGAATCCGCAATCAACGGTGAATCGCATTGCTTCAATCACATGCCCTTGCCTGAGCAAACCGCCAAGCGTGTACTTGACCAAGGAGAGTCCTTCGCCAGACAATGACGCATCGCCAAGAATGTCTTTGTGCTTGGCAATCTCCACGCCCTGAATGTAGTTGCGCTTGTACTGCTGCTTGAAGGTGAAGTTGTGGGAATGAATCACCGTGGCGTTCGCTTCATACACGATCTTCCACCCTGCATGCAGGAAGCGCGCAGCAATGAACATATCTTCGTTGGTCAGCACATCCGTTTCGAAACCACCGACTTCCAGATATGCCGTACGACGATAGGCCGCACATACATCGGTAGAGTGGAAGGCCTTGATGCCCAAGCTTGGAATATCGGCCTTGGTGACCACCATGGATTCATCGCCATACGAGTACTTACGAACGAGTACCTCTGCCGGGCGTGCGGCCTTGCGTGGAAGTTGACGTCCATATACCAGCGCCACTTCATCGTCTGTGAATGGGGCCACAATCTTCGCAATATAGTCATTGTCACTTGGCATGGCGTCCTGCGTGAGGAACAGCACGAAATCACCAGTGCTCTCGCGAAGCATCGCATCGCGCGTACCACCGTGATTGAAATCCTTGCGGTCGATGACGATCAGTTTCACCTCGAGATGGCGCTGGACCATCTCCTGCGTGATGTCTTCAGACGAGGAGTCCACAACAATGATCTCATCGGGTTTACGCGTCTGCTGCTCCAATCGTGCAAGCAATGTGTCGATTTGCCTGCCCGCATTCAGCGTAGGTACAATAACCGAGATTGCGCCATCCACCAACTCGTTTCCTCCCACGTCTCATACGCCATTACATTATTCATTCCGAGCTCCGGGAACCTACAGGAATGGTAACAGCATACGCTGATTACGTTCAGCTCAGCTCAAATCGCAGTGGTATTGCGTAGGTTTCATACATGACACCTTCCACCTTAGAATTCACCATCAAGAAGACGTTGGTAGATGGTTTCCTTACCATTGACCGTGGTTGGATAATTGATTTTGTATGTCAATTTATTGATGTAATTACCCGCAGATAACCGTGGCTTTTCATCAGTCGACTGCAGTTGCTCGCTGAGTTCGAACCTGCCAAGATTATTCTCTGGTACGGAGTCAATCATCCGCTGGAATTCCGGGTAATGCACATATGCCTCATATAGCATCACATCTATCATGAAATACTCGGGCACACCTTTCCCCGCGCAAGCAAGTTTGTCCAGAGCGTCGTACATGTATTTGAAAAGAGGGTTGCCTTTGACTCCGGCAATGAAATAAGCTGCCCAATTCCTAGGAGGATTCCTCCGATGCACCGGAATCGAATAGAATGGCGCGGAGAAGACCTTCTCAGGGATTATTTCCGTGACATACACCGTTGAATCAATCCAAGCACCCCCGTGCGTGTACAGTAAAGCAAACCGAACAATATCCGAGAATAATGCAAGGCTGATATTCCCCCTGTCCAGCTCTTTCAAGACCTTTGGATCAATGTCGGCGAATGCAGTCACATTGTCTTTCGTGACTATATGCACCGGATGACTACCAGCGTGAGCTCGAATGCTTCGTATACAGGCTTTTACGATTGCTGGGGTGTTAACGTCCAAACCTTGCCACCACATAACCCAAATAGGTGCGCACTCAGCATGCTGTAAGTTGTCGGACAGCTTCTGTGGATGGCATGGTATCGCCTTCATGAGCTTTTGCCATGTAAGGTCGCCAAGCTGTTTGAAGTACACTTCTCCCAATTTACCTGTTACATGGTTGATGTACCCCAATGCAGCGATGCGACTCCCAAATAGCTGGCGCGAGCTATCGAACTCACTCCCAAAACGCGCCAATTTGCTCCTCACATTGCGAATTTTGCCCATGACGTCCCTTGAAATCAATCGCGGCGGAAGAGATCGCGCGTATACACCTTGTCGGCGGCATCGGCGAGATCCGACTCATTCCATCGGTTCGCGACGATGATGTCGCAGCACTTCTTGAAGGCATCGAGATCGTGCGTGACCTCACTGCCAAAGAACTCGGCAGCGCCGAGCGTCGGCTCATACACGAGCACGTCAATGCCCTTGGCCTTGATACGCTTCATGATGCCTTGGATGCTCGACTGGCGGAAGTTGTCGGAACCCGACTTCATCGTGAGACGATAGATGCCCACAACCGGATTCTTCACACCGTCGATCTTCTCGAGGATTTGATCGGCGATGAAATCCTTGCGCGTGCGGTTCGATTCGACAATCGCCCCGATGAGATTCTGCGGCACATCGGCGTAATTGGCCAGCAGCTGCTTCGAATCCTTCGGCAGACAGTAGCCGCCATACCCGAACGATGGGTTGTTGTAATGCGTGCCGATGCGCGGGTCGAGGCACACGCCGCGAATGATCTCGGCAGTGTTCAGACCACGCGACTCTGCATAGGTGTCGAGCTCATTGAAATAGGCCACTCGCAGTGCGAGGAAGGTGTTGGCGAACAACTTGATCGCCTCGGCCTCAGTCGTGCCGCACACCAGTTCCGGAATGCCTGTGGAACCATCGGCGCTGAGTCGATCGTTTTCCTCTGGAGCCGCACCTTCCGCCAGAAGCATCGCGAACGTCTGCGCTGCCTTCACCGCCTGGGCATCATCGGTAGGGGCTCCCACAACAATGCGGGAAGGATGGAGGTTGTCGTAGAGCGCATGGCCCTCTCGCAGGAACTCGGGAGAGAAGATAATCTTCTTATCCCCCGTCTTCTCACGCAACTGAGCCGTATAGCCTACCGGAATCGTCGACTTGATGACAATCCAGCAATCCGGGTCATATTCACGAATCGCCTTGATAGCGGCCTCGACGCTGGAGGTATCGAAGTAGTTCTTCTTCGAGTCATAGTTCGTCGGAGTTGCCACCACCGCGTAATCGGCACCGGTATAGGCGACAGCCGGGTCGAGCGTGGCCTGGAAGTCGAGATCCATCGTGCCATCGCGCTTGCCATCGAGGAAACGCGTGATCTCGGTATCGACAATCGGGCTCTCGCAATTGTTGAGCAGTTCGACCTTCTCGGGAACGATGTCGAGCGCATGCACCTCATTATGCTGCGACAGCAACAATGCAACCGACAGTCCCACGTATCCCGTACCGGCAACAGCAATCTTCATAACAACTCCAATACTGTATGCGCTAGCCACATGACTAACAATCAACAATCATACTGAAGATTGGAACATGATCATAGTATTTTCATCTTCATCAGCGTTTAGTACGCTCCACTCGGATGCAATACCGTGCCAATCGTGCGCAGAATGTACACGACATCACCCATGACGCTCCAGTCCTGCACATAACTCACATCGAGCTGACGGCTCTCCTCCTCATTGAGGTCATTGCGGCCAGACACCTGCCAGGGGCCAGTGATGCCGGGCTTGACCAGCAGGCGCGTCGCATAGACCGGGTCGTATTCGGCCACTTCGAACGAACGCTGTGGGCGCGGCCCCACCACACTCATCGAACCCGTGAACACGTCGAAGAACTGCGGTAGCTCGTCGAGGCTCGTCTTGCGAATGAAGTTACCCACCTTCGTGATGCGCGGGTCGTGCTTGAGCTTGTACCGGGCTCCCAATTCCTGCCCTTGCGCGGCCAACACCTCTTTCAGGTGTGCGTCGGCGTCCACACGCATCGAACGGAACTTATGGATGTAGAACGGCTTGCCACGCAAGCCGATACGCTCCTGCTTGTAGAACACCGGACCGCCGTCTTCAATCTTGATCGCCAACGCCACAATCAGCATGATCGGCGAGCTCAGAATGATTGCAATCGTCGACACCACGAGATCGAACACGCGTTTCTTAATCTGTGCGGAGGGGGAGTACTGAGGCAGACTGATCGTCATGATGCTCATACCCTGAATGTTGCGCATCTGCGTGGCATGTTCGGCAATGTCAAGCGCAGAGGTGATCAGCGCGATCTCAAGATTCACAGATTCCATCTGCAAAGCAAAAGTGCTCAGATTGTCGGAGAAGCGGTCGAGCACATCGGTGACCATCACCGTCTGTGCGCCGGTTTCCGCAATCCGTCCAGCCAGCTGGGGTCCATATTCAATCACATCAATCGGGGAATTCCATGACTCGTGCACCTCTTGATTGAGTAATTCGATGTCAGGGTCTCCCTCAATGAGTCCCGTCTCACTATTGACCCGAATCGGGCACAGGCGAATCGGTTTGTAATTGAGCTGCTTGCGCTGGTTGAGGAACTTGAGAATCTGCCCAATGCCCTCGGGGGAACCGACGATGACAGTCGGATACGAATACTCCCCCTTGCGATGCTTGCTGGTGAGGATAACGCGCGCGATGAAGCGAACGATCATTTCCGCAATCCACACAATCAACGAGGTGAAGCAGACCATGTAGAAGAACACGTTGCACTGAATAATGAAGTCGAGCGCGCAAATCGCCACCCACGCAATGAAACCGCCCTTGAGCAACAGCATATTGAGCTGGTACCCGTCGGCGAACACATGTCGATGGTATACCCCTGCCACATGCATGCAATAGACGTAGATTGCCGCACATACAGCCGAATAGAGCAGTGGATCTATAGGAAGATTCAACTGCAGGCGAGTCGTCATGAGGTTTGTGCCATGTGTCACGACGAGCACAATCATGCTGGTAGCGAAGTAAACCAACGCATCGAACAGCATGAGTGCCAGATTCATGACAAAACGCCAGCGCAGTACCTTGCTGGAACGGACGTCCACTTCCTCAGCGAGCTGAGCATCGCTTTTCGCCTGTGCCATGGCTCTCCCTCATACCTACCGTCCGTGGTTCTACCTATTCAGGATTCAATACAAAGGTCAATCATATCGCAATGTACGCACTGCACAATCAACAAGCAGGGCCATCGCCCAAGTTCACGAGCAGTGAATAGTACAGGCCGGTTCTAGAATGGGAACCAGATGGTTGTATATACACCGTTCTCATATACAATCTGGGCATCCGGGTATATCAACCTCGCCACACGCACAGCATGAATCGGCCGATACGGCCATTCGTCACATGAAGGAGACCCCATGACCACCATCAATGACTCACCGATCACCAACGATTCCGACGCCGAGCTTGAGGCATTTGAACAGCGCGTCAACGAGATGCTTTCGACCGGCGAACTCGACTCCGCGCTTTCCATCACCGATGAGAACGGCGTGGCACAGGTGCTGCCGATGCTCGACACCGAGCCGATTGCGCATCTGCTCGACGGCATTGAGGAGCTCGGCGGCTCGGCCAACGTGTTCGTGCGGACCGCCGAAGGCACCGCCATTCTCACCGTGAACGAATACAGCCCGGAAGACGCCGCGCTTGACGCCGCAGAAAGCGAAGCGGATGCCGAGGCAGATGCGCAGGCCGCGGAATAATCGACGCCGCGATTCCAAGCACGTCGGCGCAACAACACAGTTCAGAACCGCATAGAAGAGAACAGGGAATTACCAAGCGATGACCAGCCACGAGGAACCCGAGGAGGGCGAGCAACACGGCGGGAACAGAGTAAACGCAGCCGGCAAACCATACACCCGCGATGTGCATCACGACACAGAACCAGCTCCTCCTCGGGCTTCGGGCTACTTCGCCGGACTCACCCAGGCACTCACGCGCACCGATGCATACCGTGACGGGCATTTGAGCCGACCCGCGTTCCTCTCGCTGGCCATTCTCACGTTCATCACTTTCGTCGGCAACTTCACGCAGCTGCAGCTGAGCGCCGCTCTGCCCACCTTGGTGAGCGACTTCCATATCTCGGTGACACTCGGGCAGTGGATGACGTCGATTTTCCAGCTCACGATGGGCGTCATGGTGCCGCTGACAGCGTACCTCACGCGCCGCTTCTCCACACGGCAGATCGTCATCACCTCCATGGTCGTATTCACACTCGGCTCGGTGCTGGCATGGCTTAGCCCGTCGTTCCCGTTAGCGCTCTTCGGCCGCTTCCTTGAGGCCGTGGGCACCGGCGTGATGTGGCCGGTGTTGCAGATCACTGTGTTTTCCATTTTCCCGCTGGCACGGCGAGGCATGGCGATGGGTATCGTCGGCATGGCGATGGCCGTGGCTCCGGCCATCGGCCCCACGCTCGGCGGTGTGCAGACCGATCTGAACGGCTGGCGCTCCATATTCCTCACCCTCACGGTGATAGGCTGCCTCGCCATTGTGCTCACCACCTTCGGCTTGCATAATTTCGGGCAGGCAGACACATCCGCGCATGCGGACTTCTTCTCGGTGGGTCTTTCGATCATCGGCTTCGGCGGCCTCATGTTCGGCTTCACGAACATTCAGGCCTACCCGTTCTCTGTTCCGGTGGTCTGGCTGCCCATGGTCATTGGTTTGGCCGGCATCATCTGGTTCGTGCTGCGTCAGTTCCACACCGAGAAGATGTTCAAGGCAGGCAAGAGCAGCCGCCCTGCCCTGCTTGACCTTTCGGTGCTGCGCAATCGGAGCTTCTCAATCGGCACGATCATCGCATCGCTGAGCTTCTTCGCATTCAGCTCGCTTATTGTGCTCATTCCGCTCTTCATTCAGGATTGCCGCGGCTACAGCGCCACGATCAGCGGACTCATCATGCTCCCCGGCGCCATTGCCCAGGCGATCTCGCAGTTCTTCGGCGGCCGCGCGCTCGACCGCTTCGGCGCGCGGCCCGTGGCCCTCATCGGCACGATTCTGCTCACGGCAGGCACTGCGTGCATGAGCACGATCGGCTTGCATACGTGGATCTGGTCCATCTCGTTCTACCAGTTCATTCGCCAGATCGGCATGGGCTTCGTCATGATGCCGGTGACCACATGGTCGTTGAACTGCCTCAAACCCTCCGAAGTCTCCGCTGGCTCGGCAGTTACGAACACGGTGCGTCAAATTGCCGGCGCAGTCGGCTCCCCGGTAATGATTCTCATCATGTATTCGATCGCTGCGGCCAGCATGTCCAACGGGCAGCAGACCATTCCCGCCAACATCACCGGCATAGAATGGGCACTGCGCATCAGCGCCGTCATCAACCTCATCATGATTCTCATGGTCATCTTCGGCGTCAAGGGTGAAGATGCCGGCTCGGCCCGCGAAGCCGTCCGCATCGCGCTTCACCACGACTCGCTAAAGCAGGAAGACAAGGCCACGAAGTCCCTCGCCCATATCGATGACACCGCCAAGCTCCACACCATCGAAACGGGTAAATAGGCAGAAATACACGTGACGGGAAGCGCTGGGCCGGGGATCCCTTGCTGAGGAGCGTGATGCCCGCCGCATGCGGCGAAGCCGCACCGCGGCAGCATTTCACCTTGACGAAGCGAGGGATCCCCGGCCCAGCGCTTCCCTCAGGCTTTACCCATTAGGGTGAGCACAATGAGCACAAGGTTCAGGGCGATGATCACGGCGACCACCAACAAGCAGATGGCGTGCTTGACGGGCCCATCCACGTACTTGCCCATGATCTGCTTGTTATGCGTGTATCGCATCAAGGGAATCACCGCAAACGGAATGCCAATCGACAGCACCACCTGACCTATGATCAACGCTTCGGTGGGGTTCGAGGCCAAGGCGAGCACCACAAGTGCCGGCACAAGCGTCGTGATGCGGCACGCCCACATCGGCACATTCCAATGCAGCAGCCCCTTCATGATCTCCGAGCCCGCATAGGTGCCCACCGAAGTCGAGGAAAGGCTGGAGGCGAGCAGTCCAATCGAGAACACCGTGCCGACGGTAGGGCCGAGCACCTGTGAGATCGCATGCTGCGCCCCTTCTATCGTGTCGGTGCCACCCATGCCGTGCAGCGAATTCGCCGCCAGCACGAGCAGGGCGATGTTCACCGAACCAGCAAGCGCGAGCGCCCACACCACATCAATGCGGCTGCCGTGCAGCATCTCCTTGATGCTGGGCTTATGTGCCTTATGCGCGTAGTGGTCGTTGACCAGCGTGGAATGCAAATAGATCGCATGCGGCATCACGGTCGCACCGAGCATCGAAGTAGCCATGAGCACCGAAGCGCCTCCATTGAACCGCGGGATGAGCCCCTCAGCCACCTTGAGCGGATTCGGCGGGTCCATGAACAAACCGGCTATGAAGCCGAGGGTGATCACGAGCAGCAGGCCGATCACCAGGCGTTCGAAGATTTTATGGGTCTCCCCTCCTTGGAACAGCAGCAGCACGGTGGATACGGCACCTATGATGAGCCCTCCCACGAGCAACGGCAATCCAAACAGCAGATGCAGCGCAATCGCGCCGCCAATCACCTCAGCCAGGTCGGTGGCGATCGCAATCACCTCGGCCTGTGCGAAGAACAGGAAGCTGCCGGCGCTGCCCATGCGTTCGCCGAGAATCTGTGGCAGGCTCTTGCCGGTCACAATGCCGAGTTTCGAGGCCTGGTATTGAATGAGCACGGCCATGCAGTTTGCAAGCACGAGCACCCAGACGAGCAGGTAGCCGTATTTCGCGCCTGACGTGAGGTTGGCGGCCACGTTACCCGGATCCACGTAGGCAACCGCGGCGACGAAAGCGGGGCCGAGCATGCTGGTGAGCGCGTGGATGGGCTTCTCCGGTTTGCCGGAATCCTTGCGCGCTATCGCAACATCCTGATTCACCACAGCCGCCTCGGCCACCGTGTCGATGTTCACCACCGGTTCGCCGCTCACACTTGCCGATTGGCTGCCTGTCGCGCACTCATCCTGTTCCGCCATGCTCCCGCCACCTCACTCTTCTGTGTCGTTCTCGTTCTGCTTCAGGTTGCCGTTCTGCTTCAGGTTTTAGGTGGCAATTGTAACCAACCGAAATCCGTTCGCACTGCGCTCAATCGACGGGGATCTCCTGCCCCGGGCAGCTATGCAGCACGCTTTGCATCGCGCGTTTCTCGCTGCTCGTCACCGACAGCCCGTATTTGTCTTTCACACCAATCTGCCGGGCCACGTAATCGCATCGATACGAAGCATTCGTCGGCAGCCAGTATGCAGCGGAAGAGGATCCTTTGCCTTGATTCGCCGGGCCGTCCACGGCGAGCAGATTATACGGATCGTTCGCGAACTGCATGCGCTTTCTCGTGTTCCAATCCTTGGCCCCAGACTGCCATGCGTTCTGCAGGGCAACCACGTGGTCGATCTGCACGGCGGCGCTCGTGTTCTGCCCGCGTGTGAAATGAATCACCTTTCCCGTGTACGGGTCGTTCAACACGCCGGATTTCACTTTACAGCCGTTGCGTGTGACATATGCCACATCGGTCAGATCGCGCGCCAGAATGTCTTCGCGCACATCGCACCCGTTGCCGTCGTCGTCAGTCTCGCGGAATCCGAACAGATCGCGGTCATAGCCGTCGCCATTGGGCCTGTCCACCACGGCAAGCTTGTTCAGCGTCTCCGCGGCGGTTCCGGTTGCCGTGTAGCGGCCAGTGATCTCGGCGATGCCGTTGTTGATGCGCGGCAGAATCACGCCGAGGGTCGCTCCGATCACCACTGCGATGAGCAGGATGATCAGGATTCGCTCGAGCGGTGTCACTCCGTATTTGCGCTTGAATCGTCGTGCCATACGCACAGTGTAAACGCGCACGTTTGAAAACTACAGTCTTGCGTGTTCTCGAATGTTTTACTGCCGCTCGCGTTCACAATGGGGACAGTTTTCCGGGATATGCGTGTTCGTGTGCTAATTGTCGTGTTGACACGGAAGCACAGTGAGGGAAGAGACTCATGGAAACCACTCGCAACGAACTCAACAGGAACCTGGCGCAGATGCTCAAGGGCGGTGTGATCATGGATGTGACCACACCCGAGCAGGCCCGCATTGCCGAAGACGCCGGTGCATGCGCCGTCATGGCGCTGGAGCGCATTCCGGCCGACATCCGCGCCGCCGGCGGCGTGAGCCGTATGAGCGATCCGGCGATGATCAAGGGCATTCAGGAGGCCGTGTCGATTCCGGTGATGGCGAAGGTGCGTATCGGTCACATTGCCGAGGCACGTATTCTGCAGGCCATCGAGATTGATTATATCGACGAGTCGGAGGTGCTCTCCCCCGCCGATGACGTCTACCACATCGACAAGCGCGAATTCGACGTGCCGTTCGTATGCGGCGCGAAGAACCTCGGCGAGGCACTGCGACGCATTGAGGAGGGCGCTTCGATGATCCGCACGAAGGGCGAGCCGGGCACCGGCAACGTGATCCAGGCCGTGCGCCACATGCGCACGATGACCAAGCAGATTCGCGAACTCGCCTCGCTGCGCGACGACGAGGTGTACGAGGCGGCCAAGCAGCTCGCCGTGCCGTATGAGCTCGCGAAATATGTGCACGATAATGGCAGATTGCCGGTCGTCAACTTCGCCGCCGGCGGCGTGGCGACGCCCGCGGACGCCGCGCTGATGATGGAACTCGGCGCCGAAGGCGTGTTCGTCGGCTCCGGCATCTTCAAGTCCGGCGACCCGGCCAAGCGCGCCGCCGCCATCGTGCAGGCCACCGCGAACTGGCGCGACGCCGACCTGCTCGCCCGTCTCTCGGAGAACCTCGGCGAGGCGATGGTGGGCATCAACGAAGACGAGATCGAAACGATCATGGCCGCACGCGGCGAGTGACACGGCACTGCTGTTGAGGACTATTCATGGTTGTTGACGTTTCCTATATCTCGAAGGAACACTCGGAGGACGCCACAAAGGCATCCTCCGGCGTGACCGGCATTCTCGCCGTGCAAGGCGCCTTCGCCGAACATGCGGCGATGCTCGACAGACTCGGCGCCCCATGGAAACTGCTGCGCGCCCGCGAGGACTTCGACGACTCGATCGACCGCGTGATCCTACCCGGCGGCGAAAGCACCACGCAAGGCAAGCTCCTACGCTCCACCGGCCTGTTCGACCCGATCAACGAGCACATCAAGGCCGGCAAGCCGGTGTTCGGCACCTGCGCCGGCATGATCCTGCTCGCCCAGCGGCTCGAAAACGACCCGAACGTGTACTTCGGAGCACTCGACGCCACCGTGAGGCGCAACGCCTACGGCCGGCAACTCGGTTCGTTCACGGCCACCGAGAACGTCGCCACATTCCACGCCGACGGCACTCCGTCCGACATGATCGAGAACTTCCCACTGGTGTTCATCCGCGGTCCCTTCGTCGCCGAAACCGGACCAAACGCCCAGGTGATGTGCAAAACCAACAGCAATGTGGTCGCACTGCAGCAGGGCAACATCCTCGCCACCGCATTCCACCCCGAAATCACCAACAACACGCGAGTGCACGAGTTCTTCCTATCGCTATAGGTATTGCTAAATATGAGAAGCGGTGCGGGCATTAGGTTTCTAGTGCCCGCACCGCTTCTTCTTTTGCTGTAGTGTCCTTCTACATCTGAAGTGTCTCATCAGCAATGCGCATCGTCGAATCGCGGTGCGAGACGAGCACAACCGCCGCATCGCGCTCCTCGACCAACGCATTGATCGACTGGAGGATGTAGGCCTCATTGAGTGAATCCAGGCGACTGGTCGGCTCGTCGAACAGGTAGAGGCTCGCATCACGAAGGAACATGCGGGCCAGGCCGATGCGCTGTCGTTCGCCTTCCGAAAGCCGATCACCGAGTTCGCCCACACGGGTTCCCATGCCCTCAGGAAGATCATCCACCAAAGCAGCGATCGATGCCTGCTCCAGAGCCCTGTGCAATTCGGCATCGCTCGCCTCCGGCTTGGCGAGGCGCAGGTTGCCGGCGATCGTATCATCGAACAGGTAGGTCTCCTGGCTCATCATCGTCTGCAACCGCCTACGCGTATGCGCATCGATAGCAGCCAAAGCATGCCCGGACATCGACACGGTGCCTTGTTGCGGATCCCAGTAGCGCATCAGCAGCTTGAGCAACGTGGACTTGCCACGTCCAGACGGCCCCTGGATGCCAAGGATTCCCGAAAGCGGAATATCCATCGCGACATCACGCAACACCGGCGCACCGTAACCATAGCCGAACGTCACCCCGTCCAAGGCCATACCGTCATATGCGCATTGCTCGGTCCCCCGCTCCTCCACTGCAGGTTCGGCGTCGAGCACCGAGAACAGTCTGCGTGCAGAGGCGAAGGTCTGCGTCAGATTCGCCGGCAACGCACTCAGCGCGAGCGTGGGTCCGAAGGAACTCACGACGAGTACGAATGCGGCGATATTTGCGGCAACAGTGTTCGTATTGCCAAGGCTCAATGTCAATGCCAGCAATGCCGCCACGGCCGTCACTGCGATCACGATCACGCTGTCGTAGCCGCTGAACGCGCCGTTCCGCGCGCTCAATCTCGTGCGCTGGCGCCACAACGATCTCGACCATGCATCAATCCGCTTCAGCCGTTCGTCACCGCAATCGAAGCGAATAATCTGATCAAGCCCATGCATGTCATCGAGCACCTGATCGTCGAGTGCAGCGCTGTCTTTGCGCAGCTTCCAACCCACACCGCGAAGTGCGACAGCGAACAGACGCGGCATCACCACGCCGAGCAGCAGATGCGCAATCACCAGCAACAATGCAAACCAGGGGCTCAGGAACAGCAGCGCCACCGTATAGAGCACGGTCGTCGAGAGCGCGATGATCGTCGGCGAGATCGTGTGGGCGAAGAAAATCTCAAGCAATTCCACGTCGGTGGTGATCAGCGAGATCATATCGCCGTTGCCACGGTTCGCGAGCGCAGCTGGCGCGAGTCTGCGCAGCGCGTCAAACACACGTTCACGGAACAGTGCAAGCAGACGGAACGCCAGATTGTGGTTCATGTATTGCTCGCAGTAGGCCATGATGCCGCGAATCGCAGCACATACCGCCATCAGGGTCACGGCCCAGCCGATGGATAGCCCCCACACCGGGCGCCCGAGCGCCGCGCACGCCGCCATGATGCCGAACCCCGGCATGAACGTGGCCGCCAAGTGGCCGAGCACACCGAAGCAGCACGCCAGCACCATCAACGGACGCAATGAACCCACCTGTGCGAGCAGACGGCGAATCACGTGCACGGTCGTCATCGCATCGTCGGCAGTCATATCAATGCCGGAAAGCGCAGCGTTCCGTCTCCCAACAGGTTCCGCAACACGATTCGATGAGTCGCCGCCCACTTCGTTCTGCGTATGCGCGTAGCGTATGCCGCTGCCCTCCGCACGCCGATGCACTTGTTCGACGGTGGCCTGGGCGTGGAACATGCGTGCGTAGCGGCCATCCGCAGCCATCAATGTGTCATAATTGCCGGTTTCCACACAGATGCCGTGGTCGAAGACGGCGATCATATTGGCATCCACCGTGTCGGCGAGTCTATGTGTGACGACAATCACCGTCTTCGACTGGGCGAGCTCGTGGATCGTCTGCATGATGAGCGCCTCGGATTCAGCGTCGACGCTGCTGGTCGCCTCGTCGAAGATCATGATTGGCGCCTCATGCAGCAGAGCGCGTGCCATGGCGATGCGCTGACGTTGGCCGCCGGAGAGATTCGCCGGATCGATTGGCATATCAAACCCTGCCGGCTGTTCGCGTACGAAATCATCGATATGCGCGAGTCTCAACGCGTGATGCAGTTGCTCGTCGGTGGCCTGCGGATTCGCCATGATCAGATTGTCGCGCAATGTCCCCACGAATAGGTGACTGCGCGCACCGACGAAGGAAACGGCAGCCATCAGTGCAGATTCGGACAGATCGGCTACTTCAACGGATTCGCCATTCACTTCGAAGGCCAATGAGCCACTGTACCCTTCGAGTTCGCCGGCGATGAGCGCAGCGAGTGTGGACTTGCCAGATCCGGATTCGCCGACAATGGCGGTCAGCGAATGTGCTGGAATGTCAAGCGAGACCTTGTGCAATGCCGGTTGAGCATCTGCCTCGTCGTCACCGTAGAAGAAACCCAGATTATGCGTGTGTACAGAAATCGGCCCGGCGGGGAGCGTCTGCTCACCATGATGCGGAGCTGGTGCGTCGAGCAACGCGAAGATCTTCTTGCTGGAAGTCATGCCGTTCATCGCCACGTGGAAGAATGAACCGAGCTGGCGCAACGGCAGGAAGAACGATGCGGAGAGCAGCACGATGAGCAACACGCCAGCCAAACCAAGCTGCGGTCCGGTGAACATATCCAGCGGCGCGAAGGTGGTACGGAACATCGTGGCACCGCCATGCATGAGCTGCCAGATCGCCACGCCGATGCCGGCCGCCGCACCGCCATAGGCGACGACGTCCATGGCGGTGAGCGAGCGTAGCTGGATCTGCAGCACGCGCATCGTCATGACGCGGAAGTTCTCGGCTTCCTCGTGCATCTTCTTGGCGGCCGCCTCGTCGGCATCGAAGGTCTTCAGTGTCTCCAGCCCCTGCAGATTGTCGAGGAACGCCGAGCCCATGTCAGTGTACTTGCCCCAGTATCTCTTGAACACGCGGGACGCGCGCATCGCGACCATGCCGACGATGATCACGATGAGCGGCGCGCAGACGAGTAGCACGACCGCGGTCGGCATGTTGATCGGCGCGATGACGGCGAACAACGTCAGCGGCGCCAGAACCGCGTAGAACAGCTGCGGCACGAATTTCTCGTAGAAGCTCTGCACTTGGTCCACGCCTTCGCCGGCGAGCTGCACAATGCTCGCCGTGCTCACCTGCTGACGGTACGACGGGCCGAGCACAAGCAGCTTCTTATACAGCGCACTGCGCAAGCCGAGTTTGACACGCTCGGCCGCCTCGGTACCGAACCGTGAACCGAGATAGTGTGCAAGGAATCGCATGAACGCGATGACTGCGAATGCAAGCGCGTACCACCCTAGTGACACCGCAGTGAACGTATATGCGGTATTGCGGCCCAGCACTGCGCCCATCAACGACACGGCAGTGACAGACAACGCAATGTCGGCGAGCAGACCGACCCACAGGCACACCACTTTCGCCGCGATGAGCCCGCGCACGCCGGGAGCGAGGGAAAACAGGCGTTTATCGAACATTCGACACTCCAGTTCACGTTTCGACAGTTCACATTTCCGCTCGGAAAACCATGTGCCAATCTAGCAGCCGAATCGCGTTTGCAACAGACCCCGGCACGAAAAAGCTGATTGTGTGAATCTGACAATCAATATCACCATGCGTTGTCGGAGCTCACAAAGATTTGCTACGCCAGCGTAACTTAGAATGCTTGAGGATTTGCTCAGCAATTCATGCAGATTGTTTGTTGTTTGCCAAGACAAGGACTAAGGCATATGCTCACCGAATACACGACGCCGGGGCCCGCACTCACTGTGCGCAATAACGAGACCATCTATGCTTTGCTCACCGACCGCATTGCACGTTCCGGCGAGGACTCCCCGCTCACGGAGAACAAGGAGGCCGACGGCGCGTGGAGCAAGCTCACCGCCGGGCAGTTCAATGACCGCGTTCGCGCCATCGCCAAGGGTCTGATTGCATTCGGCATCGAGAAGGGTGACGCAGTGACGATCTTCTCCGCCACGCGCGTCGAATGGGGTCTGCTTGATTTCGCCCTCGCTGCAGTCGGTGCGGTGACCGTGCCGATTTACGACACCGATTCCGCGTCGCAGGCCGAGCGCATTCTCAACGATTCGAATGTGAAACTGGCGATTGCCGACAATCAGGAGCGCTTCGACCGCTTGGATTCGGTGCTGGATCATTGCCCGTCGTTGGAGCGCATTCTGATGCTCGATGCGAATGCTGTGGAAGCGCTGGAGGGTCTTGGCGTGATGGTCTCCTCGGAGGAGCTCGACGAGCGCATCGCGAGCGTGAACGCCGATGACTTGGCGACGATCGTCTACACGTCCGGCTCCACCGGCACGCCGAAGGGCGCCGAGCTTTCCCATCGGAACTTCGTGAGCATCACCCGCGCTGCCGCCGATTGCGTGCCCGAGGTGCTTGACGGCAATGCACGCCTGCTGTTGTTCCTGCCCCTCGCCCACTGCTTCGCACGGTTTATCCAGTATTTCGCCTTCACCTTCGATGCCGGCGTGATCGGCTATCTGCCGAGCACGAAGACGCTGCCCCACGACATGCAGGTGTTCGAGCCCACGTTCGTGCTTGCTGTGCCGCGCGTGTTCGAAAAGGTCTACAATGCGGCATCGCGCAAGGCAGGCATCGGCTGGAAAGGTCGTCTGTTCGCCAAGTCCGTCGAGTTCGCCCGCGAATGGACCGAGATGGAGCAGGCCGGCATCGCGCCGACGGCCAAGCAGAAGGCGGAGCATGCGATGTATGAGAAGCTCGTGTATTCGACGATCCGCAGCGCGTTCGGCCCACGCATCAAGTACCTGGCCTGTGGCGGTGCACCACTCGACCGTAATCTCGCCACGTTCTTCAACGGCATCGGTTTGACGATGATCCAGGGCTACGGCCTGACCGAAACCGCCGCCCCATTCGCCTTCACCCGTGTGCACGACAACGTGATCGGCACCGTCGGGCAGCCCGTGCCCGGCTCCTCGGTGCGCATCTCACCCACTGGCGAGCTCGAGGTGAGGGGACAGAACGTGTTCCTTGGTTATCATAATCTGCCCGAGAAGACAGCCGAGACCTTTGCAGAGGATGGCTGGCTCAAGACCGGCGATCTGGCGTCGATTGACGATGAAGGCCATATCACGCTGACCGGCCGTTCCAAGGACATCATCATCACTGCCGGCGGCAAGAACGTCTCGCCCATCCCGATGGAACAGGAGATTTCGACCTGCCCGATTGTCGAACACGCCGTGGTGGTGGGCGACAACCGCCCGTTCGTCGGCGCCGTGATCACCCTTGACCAGGAAGGCCTCGCCAGCTGGCTGCCCACCCAGAAACTCCCCACCGACCTCACTATCGAACAGGCCGCTGGACTGCCTGAAGTCGCCGCCGAGATCCAGAAATACATCGACCGCGCCAACACGAACGTCTCACGAGCCGAATCGGTACGCAAGTTCATCGTGCTGCCCGTCACGTTCTCACAGGACAACAAATGTTTGACACCATCAATGAAGGTCGTACGGCCTAAGGTGAATCAGGTGTTCAAGGACGAGATCGACAACCAGCTCTACGTCGGAAAACGGTGATCTCAACTCTTCTCCATATATGGCAATGGGCTGCACCTGCAGGTGCAGCCCATTGCCATATACACGCGAATTATCTGCCCTTGTACGTGGAGGCAATCTCATTCAATCGTTTCTCGAAGCGTGGCCAGTCAGCTCGCATCGCGGTGAGCAGCTTCAGGTTGGGCACCTCGGCAATCGGCACCCACTCGATCTCCATGCTCTCGTCGTCATTGGCGCGCGGATGCACCTCGTGGCCCGGCTTCTCGAATGCGAACACCGTGGTGTATGCCCATGGACCGTGATCCTCGCAGTACGAACCCACCACTTCGATATCGGCAGGAGTGATGTTCGCCTCCTCATACGCCTCACGAAGCGCACCCTCGATTGGACTCTCACCGTCGGCGATTGCACCGCCGGGGATGCCCCATGTGCCACCCTCGGCACTCCAAGCCGCGCGATGCTGCATGACGATATGCGTCACCTCGCCGCTTTCAGGATCACGACGGGCAAGCAACACACCGGCTGCGCCATTGGTGCCCCAATGCTTACGCCCGCATGCACAATCCACCCAACCGTCGCCAGGTTGGTGCACGTTCTCCTTCGGGGGCAATGCCTTAACCGATGACAGCGGCTGCGGGAACTGTTCATCACGCGCCACATTCCACAGGTCGGTCCAATCGATGCCAAGTTCCTGCACGAGTTCACGAGCGAGCGGCAGGCTCAAACCAATGATGCCGCTCGGATCCCCCTCGATGCTGTCGATGTAGGCACCACCAAATCCGTCAAGAGTGAAGGAGCCCGCCACCTCGAGCGGCTCCCCCGTTGCGATATAGCGATCGATCATCAAATCCGAGAACTCCGCGAAATGAATCACCGCGCGGCTCACACCAGTCACCATGCGACCACTGGCGAAATCGATCAGGCAATGGCCAGTAAACAGTTCGCCGCTCGCACCACTCATCAATTCAAGCCGCTCGCGCGCGATCTGCTCGGTATGCGGCTTGCCGTATGCCTTGCCATCAAGTAGGAACATCGAATCACAGCCGAGAATCAGCGGGCCGACTTTCGCATTCGTCAACCCGTGCGTTTCAACAACGGTGCCTTGAATCGGCTGGGTGCGGACCGGGAATTCTACGCCCGAGAAATCACGAGTCTGGGCGTCATCCGTATGAGCGGAATCTGCAATCGACGGCGCAGTCTCCAATGGGAATCCAGTCACCTCGTCACCATGAGCATTCGTGGATACCTCTGCGACATCTTTGTAGGCTTGGTATACCGCGTTCGCCTTCGCTTGGGCAAGCACCATGACCTTCGTGGCGATCGGCAAATCGTCCACACTCATGCCAGCATCCGCGGCAGCCTTCGCAATCACCGCGGGTTCGTCCACATGCGAGACGCGAATGGTGGGGCAAATGCCGGCATGGAACAACAGATCACGGCGCGGCTTGGACTTCGAAGCGAGAATCAGCGGAATACTCATACCCCCACCATAACGCACACACATGGCACAATGCCTGTGAAATTCATTTGAAAATCGTCAACGGTGAGCATATTCGTAGCCAGCGCGCTCTATTATGATGCTATTGATTGAATGGACTGCGGTGAAACCCAGTGATGCGTGCATCGCAACCCGGAGAGCAACGAGGAAGGCATACGCGATAAAGGTGCTGTTTGTATGCACGGGCAATATCTGCCGCTCACCCATGGGCGAACTGTTGTTCCCGCATTTCTTCCATACGGATGGCATCGAAACCGACAGCGCAGGAACACAGGGGCTTGTCGACAGCCCAATCGACCCATCGAGCGCGAAGCTCATGGCACTCGACGGCATCGATTCGAGCCAATTCCGTTCGAAGCGGCTCACGCCTCAGTTGGCGATGTCGAGTGATTTGATTCTATGCTTCACCGAACATCAGCGCCGAAAGATTGTCGCACTTGCACCGCGCGTGCGGTCGAAGACCTTCCTGCTCAGCGATTTCGCCAACCTGTGCCGGTACTTCGGGCAGAACAATCTCCTGCATGGCACCAATGTGGAAGACCGCATGCGTGAGGTGATGTACAACGCATCAATGGCCCGGCGAGCGCTGCCGGAGGCAGAAGATATTGCAGACCCCTACCGCAAGGAATTCGCGGCGTTCCAAGCAGCGCATGACCAGATTGGGTATGCAATCGCAGATATCGCACAGGCGTTGGAGCCTTCTCGTGCGGGACATGCGGCTGAATAACTCAACTGCCTGCAACGAGTTCAATAGGTACTGAAATGGCCGGAGCTTGCAAGGCTCCAGCCATTTCAGTTCAGATCATCGGTCAGTTTGATTTTGTTGAGCACTTCGGCTCTTTGACGGTGATACCCGTACCTTTCCACCCCAGTGGAGTCTGATCAACAGTCAGCGTGGATTGTGCCTGTGGGGATACCGTGACATCAAAGGAGTACGTCACACTTTGCTCCGGCAGAACTTCCACCACGGTTTTATACACTTCCTTGCCATCCATGGTCGTTTTCTGCACGGCATCAACAGCACCATTGAGTTGGCTGATGTTGTCGATACGTCCGCCGGCAGGTGGATAGAATAGGATCTTTTCGATGCCCTTGCCTCTGTTCGGCGCGTCGACACCGGTGATATACCAAGTCAATTCCTTAGCCTGTTGTTCGGTCATGGTGTTTATAATCGTGTACTCTACATGGTAGGTATTCCCGCTATTATCGCATCTTGTTTTTTCGATGGTGGCGGTTCGCTTGATATGCCAGCCCATCTTCGAAGGATTCTGTTCGGTCAGGTAGATGCCCACCGAAGGATGCTGGGGATCATTTGGCGTCTCACCGGTGAACCCTGCGGACTGGATTTCCTTCTCAAGATTCTCGTCGAAAGAGAACATCGTGAAATGGCGCTCCCGTGCCATGGTGCCCATAGCTTCGCTGATCTTGACGAGTTTACCGAGATTCAAGTTCTTGAACATATCGGAAATGACATTCCCTGTAGTCTCTCCAAAAACAGCACCCGTCTGTGACACCTCATACTTCTTGTAGACAGTGTTGAGGAAGTATTCTGCGGTATTGTCGCCAGTAAGGACGGTACCATCCGCGAGTGTGACCGGTCCGTTGATTGCCACCATTTCCTGAACGAACACCGGGTCGACCATGATTACACCGCTCAACGGCTTTTGCTGTCCCCATGGAGTACGATTCCAAATCGATTGCATGGCCAGAGCAGCTCGTTCAGTGTCAGGGAAAACCGCCGTGTCACGGATATCGAATGACATGTGAAGAGGACCCTCATCCGAGAAAACACGCGCCATATCGGCAGAGTGATCACCAATGCCATACGGCAAATAATCCTTATTTGCCTTGAATTCACCAACGTGAACACTGCCATTGTCAGCGGTGAGCTCACCCACAGAACCAATGAGACCACCAGATGAACGCATTTCGGAAGTGGTCATTGACATCACAGCATAGGTGCGGGTTTGACCATTGCTCAGGAATCCGGGAAGCATGCGGAACGTGCTAGACAACGCATCAACACGGGTGGCCAGCGCGTTCAATTTGTCCGAGCCTTGGGCATAAGCCGAACGAACGATATCGATATTGGGCTGCGGTAGTGCATTGTATGCATCCACTTGGTGTTGTAAGGATTCATTGGCTTTCTGCATGCCTTGCTGGCAGTCGATGATTGGTCGAAGATTGATGCCATCGTCAGTTGAGGAAAGATTCGCATGCTGCAGGTTAGTAACGACATCCATGAATTGCGGCACCGATTGGTGCATTAAATCATCGATCACATTGGTCATACCTTGCACGGTGGAGACATCACTACCGAAATATGGAATCTTATTGGCTATATTCCACCAAGCACCATTGGCGATGGCAGAGGCCTGGCTGGTCTCTTGCTGAATCTGCGGGAGCTGGTCTTTGACCTTCTGCACATTGGCATCGTCTATCTTCGTAGAGAAGTCAGAGATCATAGACAACGCCCGACTCTCATGCGCCTGCACCTCCTTCGACTGCCTATATACATTGAATCCGGCTATCCCGGAGAAAATAAGCACTATGGTGAGAAGTGCAATGACACCAATCACCCATGGTCATACATGATGCTTCTTGCTGCTGGTTCGTGATGCGCGATGCGATAATGACATATCTACTCCCTACAACGGCAAGCACCGTACGCCGAAAAGCGTACGGTGCTGTGTTACCGATGATTTACTTCTTACGATTGCGTTTGCTTTCTGCCGCATTACCACTATTTGAATAATAATAATTGCTATTCTCAAGTGCTTTTTTGTTCTCTTTGGCACAGTTGATCACAATACCGCTAACCGGCATATCCAGAGTCTCCAGCTCGTCCGCAATCTCTCGCAGATCACGCTTGAGCGTCTGGTCGCGGCGGCACACCATCTCCAACGTGCCACCCTGCTTCATGAAGATCACGGCATCGTTGGCCACGACCATTGGAGCGGTGTCGATGATGATGTAATCATACTGCTGCATCGCATTGGCTACCAATGTGGTCATCAGCGGAGAGTCCAACAATGTCGACGCGTTTGGCGGCTTCGGGCCGGCCGGGATGACATGCAGGTTGGGCTTCCAATACCGCTGGATTACGTCTTTCACCGCTGCTTGGCCGGAGAGCACGCGGGTCAAGCCGGCAGAACCATCAATGTCAATCTTGTGTGCAATCGAGGGATGACGTAAATCTGCATCAATGAGCAATACTCGTGATCCGTCCTCGGCAAGCGCGGCAGCGATGTTCACTGCGGTAGTGGTTTTACCTTCGGAAGCACCTGCCGATGTAATAACCACAAGGCGGCAGTTCGTGCCTTCCACCGGAGCGGAGAACGAAAGACTGGTACGAATACGACGGAAATCCTCAGCAATCGGACTTCCGGCTCGCTCACTACAACAGGAGAGCTACCGGCAAGAATATCAGCCTTCACCACGCGACCGATTATCGGTGCGTCAACGATATCCGTCACATCGTTCTCATCCTGGATCTTCTTGGAAAGCACATCCTTCAGCAGTGCCGCCAAAATGCCGATAATCAAGCCTCCCAATATGCCGGCGAGAAGATTGAGACTCCACTTCGGAGAGCTCGGTTTCGCAGGTACTTGAGCAGGCTGCACAACGGAAAGTTTCACCGCAGAATTGGAACCGGCAGTGTACAGAGATTTCTCTACAACATTGCTGAGTGAAGCAGCCGCACTGTTTGCGATGCGGGCAGCGGCCGAAGGATCGGCATCAGTCACAGCGATATTCACAAATGCTGTATTCGTAGGATTCGTTACAGTAATCTGCGACGCGAGTGCGGTAGTTGTCGTGCTCAATTTGAGTTCTTCCACGACTGGCTGCAATACCGATTGTGTTTTTGCCACCTGAGGATAGGACTTGATCTGACTCATGATATACGAGCTACCACTGTACTGTTCGGAGGAGTTCGCGGAATCATTGGAGCTGTTATACGTCGCGAACAACTGCGTATTGGTCGTATATTCCACAGGAGACATAGCCGTATACAGTATGTCCACTCCGAGTATCACTGCGAAGGTGACAACAATCGTGATGATGTGCTTGCGCAAAATGCCCAGCAAATCCGCAATAGTCATGCCCTCGTGCGTAGATGCTGAAGTTTGCGATTGACTCTGTGAGTATCGATTTACCTCATTCTCAGCCGTGTATAACGCTTTCCCGTTCAAGCATAGAGGTACCGCTCAAGTCAGAACCATCTCTCGGCTTTCGCTTCGACCTCAACGTTTCCCATCGAATACAACTTTTATATGGTACCAATCATTTACGGCCGCGAAACATTGCGTGGATTCCCAGCAAAAATCACCAAGCATCTTCACATCTTTCTGGCGCAAAAGAACACTTTTTGCGAGAACTTGCCGGAAATCACACCAAAGTGCGGTAGCGAGGGTGCCAATGCACGATTACAGTCATTCCCAATCGACTTTCCTGTGGAGAAAGAGAAATCCCTCTGCCAGTATGGCGCTATGCTCTGGGGACGTCTGACATTATGAGCAACGTGCCGACACCGAATGTGCCTTGGTATTTGTTCTGGAATAACTATTCAGCGCTAGTTGAGATCAAAGATGCGGAGTCTGCAGCGGATATCTTGTAGTGCGCAATTGAAGAGTTTGGTCTCACTGCGACAACCATGCAGGCGAGGTAACGTGCCGTGTTTGCAAACAGCCTGCCGCAAAGGTCATCGAGTGAGCTCCAATATTGTCGCTACCGAGAGCGCAGTCTCATAACGACAACCGAAGCGCTGCCAGGGTGGTCGGTCTTGCAAGCCCAGTCTCAAGGAGGCGCTTACAGCACCGACAAAAGCGCCAGTATAGAGAACGGTATCTCAAACAGGCAATTTAGGCGCGCTAACTTCATTTCCACAAACACTTCATACTGTTTCGTTTACCACGCGAGCAGTTTTGGGGCCATGCAGGAGAATAGGGAATCCTCTGCGATTCCGGCGATAGAATTGGAACCGTAATCTTGAGAAGGTTCCAACAGCTGGAGTAATCTGCGACGACGATGCCGCGGACCCGCAACGAAGCGAGGTGCTGTCATGTTCAACGGCAAGAAGAAAGCGCCAAAGAACGACTAGAGACAGTCAATCATGTCGCTCGGCCAAGTCAAGAATGAGGCGAACAACGGTGGGAGCCAACGACGAGGCGTATGCCGTTCGGCCGAACCGGGCGAACGGATCGGCCACAATCTCAACACATGCCGACAGCAACCATGCCCAATGGTCCGGCCATGGGCATGCAAGTCGCCGCACAAGCCGCTCCCCGCAGAAACGCAAACGATTCAAGGTGCTGATCTACGCGTTTGCCTCCCTCATGGTGTTTGCACTCGGCGTGGGGACCGGCTCGTCGAACGCTGTGAAACCGGTGGAAACGATCCCGTCTGCTGCAGTCGCGCCCACCGAGCAGATTGACGCCAAGGAGGACGACGCCGAATTGAAACGGCGAGAGGAGGCTCTGAACAAGCAAGCCGAGGAACTCGACAAACTGAAGCGTGAGCTCGACGAGCAGCAGAAGTCACAGAGCGAGCGCCAGACCCAACTCGACGAGCGAGAGAAGAATATCGCCAGCAAGGAAGAGGCGAAGAAACAGGCGGAAGTCGAAGCTGCACAGCGCAAGAAAGCAGAGCAGGAGCAGGCGGCCGCAGCGGAGAAGGCGCGCGCGGAGGCCGAAGCCGTGGAACGGGACCGGGCACAGGCTCAGGCGGCACAAGCAGCGGCAGAGGAAGCGGCACGGCAGCAAGAGCAAGCTCCGCAGGTCGTCGAACAGCAGACATCACGAATAGTGCATCCAGGTGCCTTCTGCTCCACAGCCTGGGAGACAGGCGTTTCACAGAAGGGCGTCGGATACACGTGCAAGGCAGATAACAGCGGGCGCTTGCGTTGGCGGCGGTGATTGGGCGTGCGGCGGTAACATATCGCAGATCGTCGTAAACCGAATCGCGTGCACAATGAAGTGTTCCGTCGATTGCCGGATTCTGGAATGAAAACCGTGCTTTCAAATTGAGTATCCGCTCAAAACGGATAAGGAATGTTAGGGATATCTAACAATATAAAGCATAAAGCAGGTGCATCTTCAAGAAAGTGTACCACCCCCATATTCTGCTCGCCGGTAATGAATCACACAACACCAGAACGCTGCGGAGAAGCCATCCAATAGGATGCTTCGGGTTCTCCCCAGTCATACGGAGCAAACCGACCACCTCGGCCACCAGCAGATACCGTTCAGTCGTCGCCACGACCTCTCCATGCGCAGATGCCGGCAGCGAGACCAGCGATGACGGCGGCGCTTGCGAATCCCCCGGATATTAGTGCATTTCCGTTCAGCGCTCCACATAGTGCTGTGATGCCGAACGTCAGTGAGACGACTCCTATGGCGGTCGAAATCCTTGCATTGTTGTTCATAATATTCAGCTCCAATGGGTGATGGGGGGGTAGGATTGGACGAAGTGGTTCCGGCAGCTAAGGCTAGCCGGAACCACTCCGAATCGTCCCACTTGTGCGAGGCAAACCAATCACCGTGATTAGGTGTGGTAGAATGTGTTATGAGATGAGGCCTTGCGAAGACACCTGTTGGTGACTTCCCAAGGCCTCGGTTTTCTTTCATCGGGCGCGGATCAGACGAATCTGCGGATTATCCCCTCTTGTACGGGGCAAACCGTGTTTGAGTGTGCGATTGCACCCTCCGATTACGGATCATCCCCGCCTGTGCGGGGCAAACGTATGAAGGCGGTGGCCACGTCGAAGACGCCCGGATCATCCCCGCCTGTGCGGGGCAAACAGCGACGACCCACAGCCGACGGCCGTCCCCAACGGATCATCCCCGCCTGTGCGGGGCAAACCGGCTCGCACATCACATGCGGCCGCGAAAACCTGGATCATCCCCGCCTGTGCGGGGCAAACCTTTCGATGAGCGTGCCTTGGGCTGCTGTTGGCGGATCATCCCCGCCTGTGCGGGGCAAACTACGGCGATGTCGCGCTCAAGGACCTGCCCGCCGGATCATCCCCGCCTGTGCGGGGCAAACTACGGCGATGTCGCGCTCAAGGACCTGCCCGCCGGATCATCCCCGCCTGTGCGGGGCAAACCGATCGGTTTGAGTGCTGTTGGACGCTCGGTTCGGATCATCCCCGCCTGTGCGGGGCAAACTTGGACGGCACCGTTCGCGCTGGTCGCCCACCCGGATCATCCCCGCCTGTGCGGGGCAAACGGTTTGCCGTCCGCGGTGAGCATGCCGGACGCCGGATCATCCCCGCCTGTGCGGGGCAAACTTGACTCAGGTGCAGGCGTTGCGTGATGCCGACGGATCATCCCCGCCTGTGCGGGGCAAACCAACTCAACTACACGCCGGCAACCGAGCGTGCCGGATCATCCCCGCCTGTGCGGGGCAAACGACTTCCCGCCCCTCGCTGCCTTACGCTTGTCCGGATCATCCCCGCCTGTGCGGGGCAAACTTGGAGAACGATAAAAACGGCGTCATGGATTACGGATCATCCCCGCCTGTGCGGGGCAAACGAGAGCATGGCGGACGCGATGGACGGCATGAGCGGATCATCCCCGCCTGTGCGGGGCAAACATTCCAGCGGCCACGCAAGGTAATATGCGTGACGGATCATCCCCGCCTGTGCGGGGCAAACGTGACAGTGCGCGCATTCGTGTCTGACGCTGCCGGATCATCCCCGCCTGTGCGGGGCAAACCATGTATCGCATACCTGAGTACCCCACGCTCAACGGATCATCCCCGCCTGTGCGGGGCAAACTATCCGTTGGCTGAGTTGATGAAACACTCGGTCGGATCATCCCCGCCTGTGCGGGGCAAACGCACGCGCTTGCACGTCCAGCCAATTCTCGCTCGGATCATCCCCGCCTGTGCGGGGCAAACCTCTTCGCGCCCTCTAGCTCGTAGCGAATACCCGGATCATCCCCGCCTGTGCGGGGCAAACTTCTTGGCGACCTCGCCGAATCCGGCAGGACCCTTGTTGCCGCACACCTCACGCCAGGTCTTCACCTTCGCCCCGGCCGGATCATCCCCGCCTGTGCGGGGCAAACCTCTTCTATTCGAGTTCCCATTACGGGTATTACGGATCATCCCCGCCTGTGCGGGGCAAACCAACGTTTTCTTGACCCGACTTGCGCTCTCACCGGATCATCCCCGCCTGTGCGGGGCAAACCTGTAGCGGCTAATACCGCGCTAGCGCCGGAACCGGATCATCCCCGCCTGTGCGGGGCAAACCTGCGCAGACCTCGTGCGCTCGACCCATATCTCGGATCATCCCCGCCTGTGCGGGGCAAACCGCCACCACAAGGGCGACGCATGGATACTGAACGGATCATCCCCGCCTGTGCGGGGCAAACCGACGCAGACCATCGAAGGCGCTATGGGCAACCGGATCATCCCCGCCTGTGCGGGGCAAACCAATCGACGACCCTGACTGTCCTCCCGCAGCGCGGATCATCCCCGCCTGTGCGGGGCAAACGCAGCGGCGTAGGCAAGGGACTCGGCCTTGCACGGATCATCCCCGCCTGTGCGGGGCAAACAATTCGTGTATGACGGGTCGCCGTGGATACAGCGGATCATCCCCGCCTGTGCGGGGCAAACAGTCCGACTTTACTGGCAAAACACTCTCTCGACTATGTCAAAAGATTGGATTTGCACACTCCGCTCACTTTCCGTCGTCGCTATTCGACGCACCATCATCGACCGAATCGTCGATACCGCGACGCATTGCTCCATCCCGTGCACCGTCCGCGCGAAGGTCTTCTGGCGGAATCATTCTCCGAAGATTGCTCGGCCGGCCGCAGGATAAGCTCCAATCCATCATAATCTATCGGTTGCCATGTCTGCCCATAAGTCTTGAATTCAAGCCCCTGCTCAGTATTCGAGGAATATACCATCACGGCTTTCCCTTCCTCCAGATTCTCAAGGACCTGCACCCACAAGAGTTCTCGCACCCTAGCGGAGACCTTGCCCACATACACCCCCGCAGAGATTTCCAGCAGCCATCTAGTGAGATGTCCACGTAATTTCGGAGGTGCGGAAGTCAGCACAATCACTATCATGGTGCCTCACAAATGTAGTTCCCGAATCCCGCGATCAGAATTCTTCCCCATCAACGACTCCTTTCCCGAAATTATGCCCCGCGTTGGAATATCCCGCTGCTCCGGCCCAAATCTGCGTAGTAATATCTTCCACTTGAACGTCCTCCTCGGCAACTTCGGAATCTGGAAGGAGGAGGTATCGCACATCACGGACGCATCGCTGCAGGAATTTTCCATCCTTCATGCGATCCCGCAATGCCTTCCGAGCCGCCGCGGAAACATCTTCCACTCCCAAAGCCGCAAGATCGAATGCCAACGGAATTGTGATATCCGCCTTGTAAAGATCAGCAATGTCATATACGAAGCTACGCTCATTCCGAGCATGCACGAATCCCAATCCCGGAGAGCAGCCGAGGGAAACAATTACCGCATGCACCACCCCATACAACGACGTGTTCACTGCGGATAATGCTTGATTGATGAGATCAGCTTCATCGAAATCGGTCATTTTGTATGATCGACCACTCCACTGGACTCCCGTTCTCCTAGATTCACGCTCATATGCTCTGCGAACTCGCGTTCCCTCCTTTCCCAATAGTTGCTGCATGGTGAGCCCTGCCGTTTCCTCATTGGGGAAACGCATCTCGTACATTTTCCGAGCGACTTTCAATCGACTTCGCTCTGATGACACGAGCTTCGCCTGTTCCTCAAGCAGATGGGTGGAACTGGCGAGCGAGGCACCATGACAGTAATATCTGACGCCTCGCTCCCCTACCCAAATGCATGTAGAGCGAGATTCCGCAAGCAGACTGATGGCGGCGTGTGTCACGTTGCTACCTGGGCCGAGCATCAACACGCTTAGGGTAGCGGCAGGAACATGCACTGTTCCTCGCTGGTCTGAAATGGTTATCGCATTATCCGACCGATTCACAATGCAATGCTCGGCATACAGGAACGTCAGCCTATCCTGCACCCGCACCAACGATTTCAATTCTGGTGGTTTTACTCCGGGAATCTTGCTCATACACCTCTCCTATTACCAAGGACTCATTCCAATGATGCCCGGGTAACCAGCGGAGCCAAGGTCATCAGTCCACACCCATAGGCTTTTGCCGGCCCTATACCCTCGACCAAAGCTCTGCGAAGCCGATCAGGATCATCAATGGCAAGGATTCCCTCGAAAGTCGCTCTGACCAAGGTCACACGCGAGCTCTTCCGGCGGAATGACACCAATCCGGAATCACGAATACGCAGTTCCGGCTGCTCCAGTCGATTGATGGTCATATGACAGCCGGCTTTACGCAGTTTGTCGAATATCCACTCCTCTTGATCATCGACTTTCACCAGTGGCGTTCGACTCCCTCGGGTCACAAATCCTTCAGAAGGCAACGTTTTGGTTGGATTGGCGGTGAGCCGGAACACCCGTTCCTGGCCACATTCAAGTCGATCGAGGAAGGGTTCATACTCGCAGCTGGAAATCGCCTTGGGCTCCACGCCCAGCTCCTCATTCAACACGGTCGCGTCGGGCGCCACGGCAGAGACAATATAGAGACGGAACATCTTTCCATTGCCATCCGTGTCCAATCGCCACAATGTCCGTTCCTTGGTGGAGCCGCCATCTGTTGCACGAGCGACTACCGCATGGATTCGTTCCAAAGAACCGAATATGCGCAGCGCTCGCCGATCTTTTGGATTCACCAGCACTCTGGAGAACATGGCCATGGTTATTCCACCTCCTGTCGTACAGCATCGAAGAAATCGGCATCGTTCAGGTTGGAGAGCTCACCAGACCCTGTAGGCACAGCGGCATCTCCTCTACTGCTATTGGCGGACAGGCCGGGAGTGGCCTCATACGAACGCCGATATCGTCGGAGTTTCCATTGCCTTCTCTCGGGATTGAAATTCACAGGCTCGTCGGCCAGTGTCTCCAAGACGCCGCTTTCTGTAGACTCCTCCACCGTTGGCTCAATTCTCATTTCAAGGAAAGGGCGCCCATCTTGAGTATTTAGCACTCTGCGCCGATACCAGTCAGCAGCCTTCCAGGGCGCATTGGACAATGCGGATTCTAGGGAACCCTCGGTGATCCATGTCTCGATTGGTCCAGCAGGTGGACATGAGCGACGTCCGAGGAATAGCTGATAGAACGGAGTATGCAAGGCTTGGGCGTAGTTCTCCAACGAGTCCCTATCCCCTTCCACTCCTACAACGAACACGGCGTCCTGAATGTAGAAGCGAGTAGACAGCGGGAGCATTTTCCCGTGTTCGTCCATCGCAGTGTGGTAGTCGGACAGCACGGTTCCAGGCTGGTCAGCACGAACACCGAATCGCAATCCTCTGAATCGCGACAGACTCTCAGTGCGTCCTACGCCCAAGGCGGCCGCGATCATGCCAATCACCCCGCTCTTGGTGGGCATCATCTCCGTCTCACGCCGGGTGAAACGGCTTGAGGAACCCCATGATTGCATGGGGCCTTTGAGCACCATCATCAAAACAGACATGGTCACTCCCCAGCCAGACGCTGTTCCACGATATGTTCCACATCATCGATGAGCGCCTTGAGATTGGTCGGTTCAGCCAATAGATTCGCGGCCTTGGTATTGTCACCGATGCGAATCACCCACGTGGCAATTGGAGCCGTCCCGTAGGCTTCGTCGATTTGCTGCTCACGTTCGACCAAGGCTTCCGTCGCATGCTCCACGTAATCCGGACGCACCGGTCGCTCGAATGCACCGACCAAGTTCACCGCCTGAGTGTCACGAATGTTGACGATGACAAGTTCGGGCAGTGTACCCTGCGCGAACGAGTTAATCTTGCCTTGCGGCATGCTGGTCACGAATGCACGGATGAATGTGCCCACTGCTTTGGCCGTCGTCTTCGGATCGCCGAGCGTGTCGTTTAGACGATTGGCGTCCACGTTGGCATAGCGGTAGAACGTCGCTGCATTGAATTCAATCTCGCCAAGCATGGCGGCACCTTGATCGCCGCCCTCGTTCTCATCGTGGAAATCATTCTTGGCGTCATCGACCGCCGTATAGTAATCGGACTCGGTGTCCACCGCTTGAACACTGATGGCATGTGCGACCTGCGCGGCGGCATCCACGTTCAGATCCGTGTCGTCCGCAACCATTCGGCCAAACAGGGCCACATCGATGGCCTTGTCATCTTGCACGATCTTCTTGATATCCTTCTTATGCGCCTTGATTGCCGCTTCAAATGCCTTCTGGTCTCCGGCTTCCCTCCAAGCATTGACGGCGAATTGGGCAAGACGATCATACTGCCTATTGCCAAGGAACAGCAAGTATGTGGATTGCCTCGCTTTCTCTTCGTCCTCATTGTTGGCGTTCTTCTTTTTACGGGGCGCCGTGAGCTTGATCCCCGCACCCGTTTCCAATACGGTTTCCGCCATCTTCTCAGAGTCATCGGAGAGCGAGGCATCCAGATTGTCGATGGCGGTGCGCAACTTGTCCACAACATGCTTGGTGCGCACTCCCAAGTCCTGCTCGCCCAGCAATTCACGGAACATCAATCGGGTCGGACGCTTCCATGCCTGACTCGATACCCGAGCTCGAGTGACACCGCCATATTCGACTGTCTTCGGGCTGCCGGTATCGTCGCGGTTCAGATTCGCGGATGCTGTGGTTTCGAGAGCATGGATTTCCGCAATCGTTCGGTTGGTCATTTTAGATCCTTTCATTGTCTTGTGTTTTGTTGTGTTGGTGGATGTGGTCATTCGTCACTGGCTGCATTCATTGCGGCACGGTAACCGCTCTGGTAATCACGCCCCCATTGCAGCCTCACCAGATTCGCGGTTTCGCGGCCTCGGCGCAGCCTGACAAGATCCTGGGCAAGCAGTCCATAGTTGAGGGGAATTTCCTCTCGTTTCAGCAGTTTGATCAAACGCCGAGCATGATGGGACATTTCCGCCCACCCATTGGCCGTTTGCATCTTGTCAAAGGTTGAGCGAATCCCTTTTTCGTTGAAATTGCCATAGGCAATCATTCCCACGGCTCGTCCCAACGACATATTGGAATCCGTCTGCATGGATTGCTCACGATGGGATTGTTGCTGCACCGCGAATAAAGTCATGGCGAGATGGGCTGCCATTTCTTCGGCTGTAGGGGCGCAGTCATGTGGCACCCTATAGGGATATATGGCGGCATCATCCTCGTCCGGCACGGTCCATACGAAAATATCCGGATCCGCCCCGACCTCATGTCCGGCCGCATGCGCGAGTTGCGCAATGGCGGCAACCGCTTTTGAATCGTTGCCTATGTAGCCTCCAGCGGTTGCTTTGTCCGAGCCGCCGCCGGTTGCCAGCATGGCAGCTTTGCGCGCAACCCATTGCCCAAACGGCGATAGGCGGATTTTCCCCTCGTCGCTGTTTTCGTTCATCATGGTCACTCTCCTTCCTTGGGAATGATGGTATTGATTTTTGCCCTGAACCAGATTTGTGCGACTGCAGCGTCATAATGCCTGGACGTGGTCTCGCCTGTCTTCGGATTCCTCGAACTGATTTCCCTGCCCACAATCGCCTGTGGTGACGCTTGCTGGGACAGATCGTCGCACAGTCGATACAGCAAAGACTTTGCGGTCTTTTTCCACCGGGCGATATCTTCGTCAATCGTCTCCTCGGTGACCGTCGCTATCCACTGTCTGAAGGCATAATCAAATTGCGAATATGCTAACTCGTGGGCGTGTGCCCGGGGCGTCTCCTCCGGCCTTCCCGCCGCTTTGGCGAGGTTACCGGCGAATCCAGCCAGTTCTCTAATCCCTGCGTCGACGATGTTCACGGCTTTTGCAATCGCATCGCCGACCTGAGGGTTCTTGGAGGTCAGCACGCTGAGGTTGAGATCCAGTTTGTCGTCGACAATGGTGTCGATCACCGCCTCCTGATTGCCATATTCCACCCCATAAGCATGAATGCGGATGGGCATGTCCAGCGATGTTCCCAACTGGAGTTGCTGTAGCCAATTGAACGTAAGAGGCCGGAGTCGTTCCGGAACGCTGGCCACATCATAGGCGTCAGCCACGGTAATGGTGGGGAGGTTTCGCCACAAGGCTCTGGAGGGGTCATGCTTGCGGGGCATGTACACCACAGGAATCTTGAGCTTCTTCTCCTGTGCATCGCTGCGACGCCACGAAGTCATGGGTTCGTAGTTCTCGGCATTTTGTGGCTTAAGTCGGTCGCCGTTGCAAATCAGCACGCCATTCACCGTCTCGCCATCATGAGATAGGAGAATTCGTCTGGACTGCCAGGTGTACAACGTCGCGGGTCCATGGAAGTAGCGAGGCACACCCGTGCTTTCCGCCGGCTGATCATAACCGTCCTGGGCGCACTGCGTAAGTGGCGGGCGTTCCCATATGGGAGTATCGGTGGTCCAATCTACATCCATATGCCCCGCACTAATCGCGTGCCTACTCACATAATTGAGCATGAGCGTGGTCCACAAGTCATTGCCCTCACAGATATAACCGCCAAGATGCCCGCTCCATGCGACTCCGATTGGGTACCCTTTTCCGCCTTTCACTCGTGGATCGCCCACGGCACCGGATTTGATGCCCGATGGGTCGAACGCTTGCACAGTGACGAGCCAGCGAGCAGCCTCCGCCGCCGACATCGTTTGAAGGGACTCACCACCTCGAATGGTGAACAGGCGATCTCCAGCGGGGACGTCGAGAATAATGCGTTCCAAGCCGGAAACCTCATGCTTCGCGGTATGCAGTCCCGCGACCTGATAGAACGGCTGTTTCGCATCGAACAGGTCGAAACGATCATGATAGGCATCGCAATACTGTTCAATGCGATGCCATACATCCTCATCTTCCGGCCCTCGTTCATACAACCCCCACCAGGCATCTTCATTGAAATCATTCCCCAAAGAGCCATAGACAATCGCCTCCAGAAGTCGAACCAACGCAAATTGCTGTATGGTGTTGTCGCCGGTAAGACACTCGATGTCCTTCGCACGCCTCAACGTCTCTTTGATGGACAGCTCGAGAACGGCGCCATTCTGTTTCATGATGACCTGCAGCCATTGCCTATCCATCAAATTGAATGACGTGTTGTCATTTCCTATTGACATGGGCTTCCCATCCTTTCTGTGGTGAGTAACGAATCCTCAATTCTCGGCATATCTTGTTCCCTTTCCTGTCACTGGTCTTCACTTGGAGCGTCGTCTCTCCATTGTGGTCAAGAATCAATGGAAGTTGCCCGCTCAACAGTCGCTCCTGCTGCATGAGGACATGCCATGTCGCAGGTGTCGCAAATTCAATTGCATTGATCACGGCGTCCAGATTCAAATAGGACACAGAACTACTTCCAAGTGAGATGGTGCATGCCAGCACCGCTTGCACTTGGTCAGGGGTTGGTGCGTCAAAACCTTGTGGCAACCTGCGCGGCGCGGCAGTCGACACCCATTCCGGAATCATCAATGTTCCATCCGCATCCTGTTGCAGCACTATGACTTCGAAGGAATCGTCACCATCGCGTACGGCCGCCCTGGCCTGTCTCGACATCCCGTCTCCAGCGCCTTCCACATCGGATATGCATGTGGTAAGCCAGTCGTCCAACGCAAATGGATGGCGCGTGTTGCGCTGCGGTGCCATCAAGCTGAATACACGTGCTTTACTACGACTGTCTGCCAAATGTTCCATAAGTGCTGCATGTGCTTCAATCTCCACCTCGCGCCATTCCGCTCGGCACCGGAGGGTGCCGTCCTCATAGACGGACTGCACGAGCCTTGAAATATCACCCGGAAGATTCACAGTACTGGCTCGATCAGGCTCGATGCCGAGCATCGCCAATGTGCGCAGCAGGAAGAATGGTTGGTACACACGAGTGATCCCTGCGGAAAAGCCAGGAGCGGCATCCCTGTTCCATGTGACCCCGGTGATGTACATCCGCGCTTGCCGGAGTGGCTCAGGTCGTTCGGATTCCCCTTCACCCCGACGATGACGGTGCAAGCGCCCCGCACGTTGCAGGATGAGATCCGCAGGAGCGACATCGGTGATCATCATGTCGAAATCGACATCGAGTGACTGCTCCACCACTTGTGTTGCCACAACAATCCCTTGCCGCATCTCCGATGTACTGGATTTACCGAATCGGAGGAGAAGATTCTGATCGATGTCCGACCTATCACATGCCAGAAAACGGGCATGGTCCAACAGCACATCCATGTGGCTTCCGAATTCCTTCTGGAGGAGATCGAATGTGTGCTGTGCTCGAGATACCGTGTTCCTAATGACCACCGCGCAACCGCTTTCGTGCAGTTGCTTGCGCAATAATGCAACCAATGCTTCATCGGAATCATCGATAAGGCTCATTTGCACGTCTATCGCACGCCCGGAAGCAGCAGGACTGACTGATCGGGGAATGCCATCGCCCTCAACCAAGCTGATGAGAGGGTATCGCAGATCCAATGGTTTTGCGGCCGAAGGCTTCTCTCCGCTTCCAGCAGAAGGTTTAGTCAATTGGTTGGGCAACGAATGCCGCATAGGCAATGACCATGCACGTGATTTGTTCTGTGTCTGCTCCTTTTCGATTTGTGTGGCAATCGCCTTATCGCCCTCCAAAGCCTGAAGGAAATGGGCACCAGCTTTATACGCCCGCAAGAAGGCCTCGCGCCTATCCTGCGGAAGTGTGGCACTGAGCATGATGACCGGTACCTCATATGCCCCAAGCCACGAAAGTGCATTCTCCATATACACGTTCATATAAGCGGTGTTGGAATGGACCTCATCGAGAATAACCACTTTCCCACTAAGCGCCAAGTGACGAAGCACCACATGCTTGCTCTGAAGAGCGGCCATAAGCACCTGATCGATTGTGCCAATCACAAAGTCGGAAAGATTTCCACGTTTGGGGCCGGTCAGCCAAGAATTGACCACCGCCTGCACGGCACCTCGTTCGCGGGGCGAATCTTGCGAATATTCGTCATCCACATAACCAAATGATGTATGCGAAAAGATCTTATCCCGAATTGCCGGATCATCAAACCATTCCTCGCGCAGCCGCACATATTCCGGATTCTGATCATGCTTGGCCTGCGCCAGAAACACGGAACCCAATTCCATGCCGTGTTGGGCGGGAAGATGTCCAATCCACTGGAGAGCGCGATGAAACATGGCATTCACCGTTGCTCGTGTGGGCAGCGCATAATAAATGCCTCCACAATGGAATCGCGAAGCCAGAATTTCCGCAGCGGTCAACGCCGCCTCAGTCTTCCCCTCGCCCATATTCGCTTCGATGATCATAAGCCCCGGCTTTTCCATCGTCGAGGCGAGATCAACCGCTTCACGTTGCATCGGCCTCAGTCGGGCACCAGAAAGGTCGAACCGTGAAGCAAACAAATCGTCGGGAGATAGACCCGATGTATCAGCTTCCCATGGGCGCGGCAACGCCAGAAGCCGCCATGCTCGTCGAGAACGGCGATGCGAGTCATAACCAAGCTCGTCCGCTTCGCCATCATTCAGTGGGAAAAGTCTGGAGTCGCTTGCAATCCAGTCCGATTCAATCACCATGCCCGTAAGCAATGCTTGGGAACGGCTACGAATTGGCCGGTTGTTCAATCGGTCAATCGTCGACTGAAAATCGGTCACACCCGCAGCCCAATCGACGAGCTCCATCCTGACCGCCTCCCAATCCGCGTCACCGACATAGGTCGTCGCATCATAGCTGTTGAGCAGCCGCTTCTTCTCATCGGTAATGCAGGTTCCATGATGCCCGGCAACGATTGACGCCAATCCATGCGCCAACGACCCTACCTGAGTGTTCAGCTTCTGTCGTGAGGCCCATCGTAGTAATGCCTTATACCCCACCAGCTCGTGCCGATATTGCGAGCGCTCCTTGGTATGGGCAATACCGCTAGGAATGTGCAGACCACTTTCGCGAACGCGATCTGCAAAATAATCATTCTGCACTTCAAAGGCTGGCGACGCCTTGCCTACATCATGCACCATCGCAAGGAAGGTAAGGACGCTTACGGCATTCGTCTCGCCACCCAGATCCTCACACAACAATTTTTTATCCTTCTCGGGAATGGCATATTTCCACAACAGTTCCGATATGGCGGCCGTATCCCTCATATGCTGCCACAGCCGCAGATAGCGGTGGTCATTGAGATCTGCCGAGAATGCCGTTTTCGCCCAAACGCAAAGCGCACGTGCCGATAAATCAGGTCGACCGTAACAGTCTCTCATGCACACCCCCTTCGCGATGTCCAACGCCATTCCAAGTACCAAAACTTCGATCTAGAATGGTTGTAGGTCATTCAGTGATTCAAATTGCTTTCACATTACTACCTTTCCAAATGAAAAGCAAATCTATTCCCCTCATCTCCTTACCCCCGCTCATGCGGGGCAAATTACCGCTCTCAATATCGAGAGCACATCACTACCGGATCATTCTCGCTCATGCAAGACAAACCCAGACCGAGTTCGATCACCCGCTGATGTGCGGATGAAATGATGGGAATGGTTCTTACCGGCGAAATTCATATTACCAATACTGGTAATATCATGTGTAATCGATTCAGCAGACTCCGCAGATTTGCGACAGGCTCCGATAGCTCCTTGCGTAAAAAGAGACACCATTAGCGGCTTACTCGTCTCCAATTACGCAAAAGAGGCTGGAGCTACAGCCGCGCCACCTGCACACCCTGCGTGTCCACGTTGAGGTGGAGCACACGCCAGTGGCCGGATGCGAGCTGGGCGGCGGCAATCTGGTTCAGGTCGTCCGAGGCGTCGCCGTTATGCAGCACGCAGACGCACGGGCCGGCACCCGATACGGCGGCCGCATACCCGTGTTCGCGCAGTAGGTCGATGAGTTCGGCAGACGGCTTCATGAGCGGCGCGCGATAGCTCTGGTGGAGCTTGTCTTGCGTGGCGGTGAACAGCAGTTCGTTCGGGTCCTGCTCCCCTGCCAACGCGGACGGATTCATGGCTCCGATCAGCAATCCCATGCGAGACACGTTGAACACGGCGTCCGCGAACGGCACCGTGTTCAGCAATGCGGCGCGGGCCTGCGCGGTGGAGAGTTCGTAATCCGGAACGAAAATTGAGGCGTGCACACCGGCGTCGACGAGGTAGTTCACCGAGCGGAAGCCGGTGTTCACCACCTCGCCCTGCACGATCTCGCTTTGCCCATCTTCGGTCCACGAGACGGTCATGCCGCCGTACACCGCGGGCGCCACGTTGTCGGGGTGTCCTTCGAGATCCGCCGCGTATTGGAAGATGAGATCACGGTCGAGCTCTCCTTCGTGCGAGAACGCGTAGGCGGCGGAGATGCCGGCCACGATCGCCTCGGCGGACGAGCCCATGCCGCGCGCCTGCGGAATGTTGTTGTGCGCCTCCATGATGAACCCGCATTTGCTCAGACCAAAGCGCGAACATGCGCGGCGGAACGTGGAGACCACCAGGTGAGACTCGTCGCGCGGCAGCGTGTTCTCGCCTTCGCCGGTGATGAGAATCTGTGCCGCCATGTTGAGCGGATCGGAACTGAGCGTGAACTCGAGCTCGTCATGGTAATCCAAGGCAAGTCCCACAGTGTCGAAACCGGAGCCGAGATTGGCGCTGGTCGCCGGCACGCGAACGTGGACTTTACGAGTCACCGGATCCATTTTCCACTTCCTACTCTGACGGTCAGGGCAATACGAATTGCCGGTCTATGTATAACAGATTATCAGTCGAGCACGCGAATGATCGACGGGTCGCCGGTCACCGAGTCAAGCTGGCACACCGCGTCGACCGCCTCGCGCAGCGTCGTCTCGTCGGTCATATGCGTGACCAGGCGCAGCTGCTGGATCTCGCCGTCATAGCCCGGTTCGGTCGCCGTGGGCTTGAGGTCCTGGTTCACGCCGTTGATCGAGATGCCGCGGTCTGCGAACTCCTTCGCCACCTGCAACAGCACGCCCGGCTTGTCGTGAATGAGGAAGCGCACGGCGAAGCTCGCCTTGGCTGAGCTGAGCGGCGCGATCGGGTAGTCGTTGTACATGCGGATCGCCGGACCGGTGCAACCGGAGGCGATGTGACGCGCGACGGTGACGATGTCGCCGACGACTGCGGAAGCGGTAGGGGCGCCGCCGGCACCGCGGCCGTAGAACATGAGGTCATCGGCATACTCGGCGCGCAGGAAGACCGCGTTGAACGAGCCATGTACCGACGCCAGCGGGTGCTCGTTGCGAATGAGCGCAGGGTAAACGCGTGCGGAGACGCCGTCTTCGGTGTGATCGACCACGGCGAGCAGCTTCACCACCTTGCCTTCCGCGGTGGCGGCGGCAATGTCGTCGGCGGTGATGTGCGTGATGCCTTCCACGGTTACGTCGTCGATGCCGACGTTCGTGTGGAAGCCGAGCGTGGCCATGATCGCAGCCTTGTTCGCGGCGTCATACCCCTCGATGTCACCGGTCGGGTCGGCCTCGGCATAGCCCTTCTCCTGGGCCTCCTTGAGTGCGACGTCGAAATCGAGGCCCTTGGTGGTCATCTCGTCGAGAATGTAGTTCGTCGTGCCGTTGACAATGCCGAGCATGCTCTTCACCTGGTCGCCCACGAGCGACTCGCGCAGCGGGCGCACGATCGGGATCGCGCCGCCGACTGCCGCCTCGAAGTAGATATCCGCATGGTTGTCTTCGGCCGCCTTATACAGTTCCGGGCCGTACTTCGCGAGCAGCGCCTTGTTCGCGGTGACCACAGACGCGCCGTTGTTGAGCGCCTCCAGCACGAAGGTGCGCGCGACGCCGGTGCCGCCGATGAGCTCGACCACAATGTCCGCGTTCTTCACCACCGACATCGTGTCGCTGGTGAGCAGCGACTTGTCGATCCACGGGAAGTCCACCTCGTTCGGGTCCAGGCAGGCGATGCCGGAGATTTCGATGGGACGGCCAATGCGCTGCTCAAGCTCGTCCTTCTGCTCGACCAGGATGCGCGCCGTCTGCGAGCCAACGGTGCCGGCTCCAAGTAGGCCTACGCGGATCGGGGCGTTCTGTTCTGCCATGGGAATCCTTTCATGCGGTGCACACTGCGTGTTCACGGGTTTGCTTAGGTCATTGTACGTGGAGGTGTATAGCCGCGTACGCAGTCGCTCTGTCTGTGGAATCGAAATCCGCCGCTCTTTGCGTGATCTGCGTAAGAAGAGACAGATAGCACCAAAATTTGTCCCAAATTACGCAAAGGGATAGCAGAGGGATAGCAGCAGAGGGATAGCAGAGGGATATAGGCAACACCTTTCGGCGCACATCCTTCTTTTGCGTAAAAGGGGACGGAAAGCGGGGCGGAATTGTCCCCGATTACGCAGGTGGCAGGTGTTTGCCATTCACTCACTCACGTCGAGCGCGAGCAGGTCGTCGATCGTCTGCCGACGCATCATCACATGCGCGCCATGCCCGTCAATGCCGACGACGGCCGGGATGAGCGCCATGTTGTAGTTGCTCGCCATCGAACGGCCGTAGGCGCCGGTGACCGGCACGGCCAGGATGTCGCCGCGGTGCACGTCGGCAGGAAGATTCGCCTCATTCACCACAATGTCGCCGGACTCGCAGTGGATGCCGACGACGCGCGAGAGCTTCGCCGGTTCAGCGGACTCGCGATTGGCAAGAATCGCGGTGTATTTCGCGTCGTAGAGCGCCGGGCGAATGTTGTCGCTCATGCCGCCGTCCACCGAGATGTACGCGCGTTCGCGAATCTGCTCGCCCGCGTTGTTCGTGAAGCCGTCGCCAAGCTGCACGGTCTTCACGGTGCCCACACGGTAGAGCGTCACGCCGGCGGGGGCGACGATCCAGCGGCCCGGCTCGAACGAGATGATCGGCGCGGGCATGCCGAGCAAGCGGTTCGTCTTCGACACGGCGTCGGCGAGACGGCCGAGTTCGCGGTCCACGTCCATACGGTCCTCGTCGTCGGTGTAGGCGACCGAATAGCCACCGCCGAGATCGACCTCGGGGAGCGTGTAGGCATTCGTCGCATAGAACGTCTTGCGCAGCAGCATCATGCGCTTGGCCGCCTGAATGAACGCCTCGGCGTCGTGAATATTCGAGCCGATATGCGAGTGCACGCCCACGAGTTCCAGATTGCCGTACTTGGCGATCTCACGCAACACGGCGATGGCCGGCCCGTTGGCCACGAGCTCCATCGCGGCGGCAAGCAGGCGATCACCCTCGGTCACGTCGGCGGCGTTTAGATCGTACGGGTAACGCACGTCGTACCGCAGCTGCCTGTCTGCCTGCTGCTTCGTCTCGCCGCCCTGCTCGAGCTCGGTCTCGTGCACGAGCGCGTTCGTGGCCGCCGGGGAGACGTCCTGCAGCTGGTCAATGTTGTCGACGATCTCGGTGTCGGCACCTGCAGGCAGCAGTGCGACGCCGAATTTCTGGTCCTCGTGCGCGGTGGAGACGTATTCGTGGCCGCCGGCGTGAATGCCGGAGGTCACGCGCAGCATCACGCGGGCGCGCTTGCCGAGCCGTTCCGCAATCGCGGCGATGCGTGCGGGCTCGTCCGGCGAATCGATCACGATTTTCGAGAAGCCCTCGGCAATGGCGAGTTCGATCTCCTCATCGCTCTTGTTGTTGCCGTGCAGCACCAGTCGGCGACCGGGAACGCCGGCGGCGAGCGCGATCTTCATCTCGCCGAGCGTGCAGGTGTCGACGAACATGCCTTCCTCGGTCACAATGCGCGCCATTTCCTTCGAGAGGAACGCCTTGGCGGCATAGCTCACATGCGTGGTGTTGTTCGTGAACGCGTGTGCGGCGGCCTTCACGAAGTGGCTGGCGCGGGCACGCACCTCGTCGAGATCCAGCACGTACAGGGGCGAGCCGAATTCGTCGAGCAGGGTGCTGGCGGTGATGCCGTGGAACGTGAGCTCGCCGTTGGAATTCCTGGCCGTGTCTGCCGGCCAGATTGGACTGATGGCCATATTCATCTCCTCATCTCGTTTGCGGTATCTTCTTCGTTCCGTCCCCCGCTCTTCCCCTCTCCCCCCTTTGCGTAAAAAGAGACATCCGCTAGCTCGAATATGTCTCTTTTTACGCAAAGGCAACAAAGCACCGAGGCCACAAAGGCAGAGAAGGCGGAGAGGAAGCCAGAAGGACCGCACGCCGGAAAGCGGACTTACATCTTGTCGGGGGCGGTCACGCCGAGCAGGTCGAGGCCTTCTGCGATCACGGTCTGCACGGCGTCGTTGAGCTTCAGTCGGGCGGCCGCGCGCGCGGGCTCCGGGTTCTTCGCGATGCGGGTGCGTTCGCGGGTCTGCTCATCGGCGCGCTCCTCCGCTTCGGTGAGCGGCATCGACACCACGCGCTCGACGTTGTACCACTTGTGGTATGCGGCGGCGAGGTCTTCCAGGTAGTGGGCGATGCGATGCGGCGCGCGCAGGTCGCCGGCGAGCGTGAGCAGTGCGGGCCACTGCGCGAGTGCGGCGATCACCTCGCCGTCCGCCTCGGTATCGAGCAGCGAGAGATCGGCGTCGGCGGCATTGATCTGCGCGGCCTCGGCATTGCGGTCGACGTTGCACGAGCGGGCGTGCGCATACTGCACGTAGTACACCGGATTGTCGTTCGAATGCGAGGCGAGCAGATTGAGGTCGATGTCGACCGGCGAATTGTAATCAGTGCGGGCCAGCGAATAGCGGGAGGCGTCCACGCCAATCGCGTCGATGAGGTCGTCGATCGTCACGATGTTGCCCGCGCGCTTGCTCATGCGCACCGGCTTGCCGTCTTTCATCACGTTGACCATCTGGCCGATGAGAATCTGCATGTTCTCGCCCGGTTCGTCTCCGAACGCGGCGCACATGGCCATCATGCGGCCGATGTACCCGTGGTGGTCGGCGCCGAGCATGTAGATCGCGACGTCGGCCGGGTCGGTCTTGCGGTGGCGCTTGTTGCGGTAGTAGGCGATGTCCGCGGCGAAGTATGCGTACGTGCCGTCGGATTTGACGATCACACGGTCTTTGTCGTCGCCGTGCTTGGTCGATTCGAACCAGGTCGCGCCGTCTTTCTCGTAGATGTCACCGGCATTGCGCAGGTCGGCGATCGCCTTCTCCACCTCGCCGTCCTCGTACAGGCTGTTCTCGTGGAACCACACGTCGAAGTGCACGCGGAATTCCTTCATGGACTGGCGAATCTCGTCGAACATCATCGGCACCGCGCGCTTGCGGAACTCCTCACGCTGCTCGGAGTCGCCTTCGCCCAGCGGCTCGCCCTTCTCGTCGGTGCCGCCGTCGATGCGCGGCAGATTGAGAATATCGATGCCTTCGGCGTTGGCCTCCACGATCACACGGCGTGCGATTTCGTCGATGTAGGCGCCCTTGTATCCGTCGACGGGCGTCGGCTCGTCGTGGGCGGCGGCCACGAGCGACTTGGCGAAGCGGTTGATCTGCTCGCCGTGGTCATTGAAGTAGTATTCGCGCACCACGGTGGCGCCATTGGCCTGGAGAATTCGGGCCATCGAATCGCCCACCGCGGCCCAGCGCGTGCCACCGATGTGGATCGGGCCGGTCGGATTCGCGGAGACGAATTCCAGATTGAGCGTCTTGCCGCCCAGATGATCGTTCTTGCCGAATCGATTGCCCTCGTCGAGCACCTGATCCACCACTGCGGCCGCCGATGCGGAATCGAGCGTGATGTTGATGAAACCGGGCCCTGCCACTTCGACGGCGGCGATGCCATCGGTGCCGTTCAGCGCGTCGGCGAACAGTTGGGCGAGATCACGCGGTTTCATGCCCGCTTTCTTCGCCAACTGCATGGCGGCGTTCGACGCCCAGTCGCCATGCGCGCGATCCTTGGGGCGCATGACGGCGAACTTGGCGGAATCCGGGAGTTCCTCGGCCGTCAACGTGCCGGCTTTGCCCTCGGAAACAAGGTTGTTGGCAATGGTGAAGATCAATTCCTGTAGCGCTTCTGGACTCATTCCAACAAGTCTACCGGCAACGGCGACAGATTCCCGTTGTTCGTATGCCACGACCATGGGTATTATCGCTTATCCTCTTACGGGATAAGATTCTCTGTTAAGGGCTACCAATTCCCTTACGGGCTAGGATTTTCTGTTACGGGATAGGGAAAACCCTCATCATCGCACGCAAAACAATATAAAACCATTGATATTCCATGGATTCCAACGGTCGAATACCTGTGCAGCCCTATCCCGTAACAGAAAATCCTATCCCGTAGCCAAAATCCTAGCCCGTAAGGGAATTGGTAGCCCGTACGAGGATTGCTGGCCCGTAAGAGGAATCCCCCTATGGGAATCAGCGCGTAAAGGAGTTAACGGGAAATCACCGGCGGAGCACGGTGGTCAGCGATCGGGAGGGCAGGCGCACCCCGATCCCGCTGTCATCCACTTCGCATTGCACCCATATGGATTCCGCACGCTCGTTGGCGAGAACCGCAACCAGCGTGCCGGTCGGAGTGAGGAAGGCGGCGGCACGCACTCCTTGCGCATGGTCGAGCGCGCATTCCACGCAATGTGAGCCAATCGGCACGTATTTGGAGAAGTGGCCGAGCGCGTAGTAGTCTGCATTGCGGCGTATCGAACCGTCGTCACGCACGGTGATCAGACCGCGGTTCTCGGAATGCCGGCGATCGTTGCGCAGGTAGTAGTAGTCGGGACCGCCGTGCTCGTCGAGCGCGATGTTCCACAACACGGCGCTCCTCGCCCAGTTGTTCATCATGTCAATGACCGCCGTGCCTAGCGAGAGCAGCGCGGGTGTGAAATTGCGTGGTCCCCAGTCGCCGCCGCTCGCCTCGGTCACCCAGATGCCCTTGTTCGGAAACGCGTCGTGAATGCGAGACATCGTGCGCGCGGATCCGCCGTAATAATGCCATGCGGAGCCGGCGCAGGCAGCGAGTGCGGCGGAATCGGCGTACATGTCTCGCACGAAGGCGCCGTCCGGGTAATGGTCGGTGGAGTAGTTGTGGTCCCAGCACAGAATGCGCGTGCCGTCCAATCCGGCGTGGTCGAGCATGGGGCGCAGATGGCGCGCGACGAACTCTGCCTGCTCGCGCGGGGTCATTGCCATCGATGGCCATCGCGACTGCGGGTAGTCGGGTTCGTTCGTCACGGTGAGCGCGAACAGCGGCAGTCCGCGTTGCGCATACAATCGTGCAAAACCGGTGATATAGCGCGCATAGGCGGCATACATGCCGCGCCGCAGATGGCCGGTGATCCGCGTGTAGCGCCGTTTGCCGAGCACGCTGAGATTCGTTTTCATCCACCATGGCGCGCTCCACGGGCTCGCCATAATGTTGAGCGCATGCGATTGCGTGGCGAGCGCACAGTTGTTCGCGGCCTCGACCATGGGCAACACGCGCTCCATCTCGGGCGTGAAATTGAGGGAGCTGAGCTTGCGGTCGGGGAATCTGCGCACGAAGCGGTACGGCGCGCTCACATGGTCGCTCGGGCCGATTGGCTGACGGAGCATCGAGATGCCTATGCCGTCGCGCGGGCTGAACAGATCGCGGATGCATCGCTCTTTGTCTGTGACGCGATTGTGCCACAGCCAGCTCGTCGCCTCGGTGATCGATGCGCCGAAGCCGTCGATGGGCTGGCGCACGCGAGTCGTGTCGATGCTGAGCGTGGGGGCGCTGGCGTGTGCCGTGCTCTCCGGAGTGCGTCCCACACGCAAACAGGCATTCCCAAGCGGCGCGAACGCGGCGGCGAGCGTGGTGCCCTGCGCATTCGCGTATGTTGAGAATGCCTGAATCATAGCCCCAGTCTAGCGCTGCGAGAAACGGCATGCGCAGCCGTGCGCCGACGGCGGGGCAAACGTGGCGTCAGTTCTGCGGGCAGACCGCTATGACGTCGATCTCGACGAGCGCCCCCTTGGGGATCATGTTGTTGCCGAACGCCACTCGTGCGGGCTTGACCGTGCCGGTGAACACTTTCGCATACTCGGTGTCGACCTCTTTGAAATCCTCCACATTGCGCAGGTAGATCGTGGCGCGGCAGACGTGCTCGATACCGCATCCGGCTGCATCGAGGATCGCCTTGATGTTCTTGAGCGCGCGTGCCGCCTGGCTGGCTGCGGTGACACCGTCGAGGTCGCCGGTGGACGGGTCGATGCCGAGCTGGCCGGAGACGAACACGAATCCGTTCGCCTTGACGGCCTGGCTGTATGCGCCGAGCGCGGACGGCGCTTCCGTGGTTGCCACTGCCTGCAGATTCTCGTACATGATGTTCCTTTCGCTCGCTGGCGTGAATCTATGCTCTGGTTTAGCACCTCGAGTGTGCACGTGGGCTCATGTTTCATATTGCAGACTACTTGCGGCGGCCCAGGCCGCTTCCCCACTGCCCTACGCGAATGTTTCACGTGAAAGATTGGGGAACCACGCATCTTCGATGTTCTGCGGATTGCGGATATGGAAGAGGCCGGGGTGCAGAATGAACTGCACCCCGGCCGTATGAGAGGAGGGAACGAATCAGCCCTTCACGGCACCGGCCATGATGCCGGAGACCAGTTGCTTGCCGGCGAAGAAGAACAGCAGCAACAGCGGGGCGGTGGTGAGCACGACGCCTGACATCACGATTGTATAGTCGGTGAAGTAGGCACCCTTGAGCGTTGCGGCCGCCACGGTGAGCATCTTGTTCTTGTTCGGACCGAGAATGAGCATGGGCCAGAAGTAGTTGGTCCACTGGGCAATGAAGGTGAAGAGGAACAGCATCGCGGCCGCCGGGCGTGCGGCGGGGATGGCTACGTGCAGGAAGGTGCAGAACATGGAGCACCCGTCCACGCGAGCGGCCTCGATGAGTTCGTAGGGCAGTGCATCGCCGATGTACTGGGTCATCCAGAACACGCCGAATGCGCTGACCAGTCCGGGGATGATCACGGCCCACAGCGAGCCGAACAGGCCGGCTTTGTTGGCCATGATGTACAGCGGGACGACGCTGAGCTGCTGCGGGATCGTCATCGTGGCGACGACGAGCATGAGCAGCGCGTTACGGCCGCGGAAGCGCAGTTTCGAGAACGAGTAGCCGGCGAGCGTCGAGAAGAACACGGTGGAAATCGAAACGATGGTGGCCACCAGGAAGGTGCCGCCGAGCGCCTCCCAGAACTTCATGGCACCGAAGGCGCGGGCGATGTTCCTGAACAAGTCGGTGCCCGGAATCATCGCCGGCATGTTCGTGCTGTACGGCGAGCAGTATGCGCAGATTCTCGAGCAATTCGGCGAGGCCTGCGGCATGGGTGCCGACGAGGTGGCGAACGAGACCGCCGAGGTGCGCAAGGCGATCGCCGAAGTGCGTGAGACCACGCTCACCGCTGGCTGGGACGACGCCTGGTTCCGTAGGGCCTACGACGCCAACGGCAACCCGGTGGGCACGAATGAAGACAGCGAAGGCAAGATCTACATCGAACCGCAGGGCATGTGCGTGATGGCCGGCATCGGCGTCGACGACGGCAAGGCGGCCAAGGCGCTCGAATCGACGAAAGGAGCTACTCACCTGCCGCTGGGGCACCGCGATCCTCGCGCCCGTATACTCCACCTACCGCATCGAGTTGGGCGAGATCTCCTCATACCCACGCGGCTATAAGGAGAACGGCGGCATCTTCTGCCACAACCACCCGTGGATCTCCATTGCGAATGCCGAGATTAACAACAACGACGAGGCCTTCAACGTGTACAAGCGCACCTGCCCTGCCTACACCGAGGAGTATTCCGAGATTCACCGCACCGAGCCGTACGTGTACTGCCAGATGGTCGCCGGCCCCGAGGCGCCGAACCCGGGCGAGGGCAAGAACAGCTGGCTCACCGGCACCGCGGCATGGACCTTCGTGGACGTCTCCCAGCATCTGCTCGGCGTACAGCCCACATTCGACGGCCTGAAGATCGAGCCGCACCTGCCGCCCAACTTCGGCGAGCTGCATATCGAGCGCACATGGCGTGGCACACGGTACATCATCGACGTCACCCGCACCGGCGAACAGTCGCTCACCGTGGACGGCCAGCCGGTCTCCGGCACCGTTGTCCCAACCGCAGCAACAGGAACCGAGGAGGTGCATGTAGCTCTGACAATCTGACTCTGATTTTTTCTTCTTCCACTTCCGCGAGGTCCGCAGGGCGCCATCCCTGCGGACCTCGTTTGCAATCCGGGTGGCCGAAATCCATGTGGCCGATTGCGTGCCCACGCCACGAGCCAAAACGAAAAAGTCTGGAATATCGGCATTTCGGTATTCCAGACTTCTCAACATGGTGGGCTCAATGGGATTCGAACCCACGGCCTTTCGCTCCGGAGGCGAACGCTCTATCCACTGAGCTATGAGCCCATGCCTGCACTACTTTACACGTTCGCCTGACTTTCCGCCAGCAGGCGCGTATGTAATGCGGACACCGAATGGCGGTCGCGATACGACCGATCAGTACATGAGCGTGGCCAGGCGGCGACGTGCACGTGCGAGACGCTCGTCGGCGGCCTCGGGAATGAGGAAGTACTCGAGCATGCGTTCGCGAATCGGCTCCACCGCATCCGGATGAGCTGCCAGGTAGTCGAGCAGACGGTCGAAGGCATCCTGAATCTGGCCGCCGATCATATCGACGTCGGCCACGGCCAGCTGCGCGTCAAGGTCGTCCGGATTTGCCGCGGCCTTCTCGCGTGCCTCACGCACGTCCGCATTCGCGGAACGGGCAAGCAGCAGCGCCTTCGCACGCTCGCGCTTGGCGAGTTCGTCGTCCGGCTCACGTTCGAGAACCTGTTCGTAGGCGTCGGCAGCGCCCGCATAATCGCCCTCCTGGGCCAAACGGTGCGCTTCGGCGTGCTCAGGCGGCACGGCGGGTTCCTTCTGCGTGTCTTCCTTGCCGTCGTCGGCGTTCTGCAGCGTGATGTACGGCGCGGTACCGGTGACACCGGCCTGTGCCGCGACCTGCACGAGTTGCGGGAGCACCTGCGTGGTGATCTGCGTCATTTCGTCACCTTGCGGCATGCCCTGCAGAATCGGCATTGGTCGGCCGCCAATCAGCGCGAACAACGCGGGCGCACCCTGCACGCCGAATGCCTGCGCGATCTCGGGTTCGCGGCTCACGTCGATGCGCGCGAGCTGCAGCTTGCCGTCCATGCCGTTGACCGCGTCGCCGAGTTCGCGGGCCATGTCGAACAGGCGATTGTCGGTGGGCACCCACATGAAGATGACAATCGGGTAGGTCGCCGACGCCTGCGCCACGGCCTGGAAATTGCTCTGTGTCACATCGATCACATAGCCACCCGCGGCCGGTGCGCCACCTGCTTGCCCCGGCTCCGCCTTGACCTGATGCTTGAGTCCCTCGAGGTCGATGGCCCCTGCCAATGAGATTCCCGGCTTGATTTCACGTTCCGGCATGATGCCCCTTTCCGCGCGTGTTCGCGCGCTGTTGAACGTTTGCAATATGCGTGTGCAAAAAACTGTTAGATCGCCTCGACCTTGACTGGCTGGCGTTCCGCGCCCACCGCCGTGATCTTCGCGTTCGCCTTGGCCGACGGTATGTAGAGTGCGACCACGTTCACATAGGTGACGCGCATCGTGCTCGTGGCCTTCGCGTCGCCGAACAATGCCTTCTCGGAATCCGACGCCGGCTGGGACTCACGTCCCTCGCCCGCTGCGCGCGTCCACACCGAGTTGATCTGCGCCACTACCAGATCGCCGCCGTCAGCCGCACGCATGATGCGCATCTGGCCGTCCACCGGTTCGAAGGTCTGCGTTTGCGTGCCCTTGTTGCGCTCCATGCCCTGTTGCACGGTCTGCGAAAGCGTGGCGAGCTCCTGACGCAGGTAATCGTTGTCGAAATCGCCTGCATACTGGCTCTTGTCGCCGTTCTGCAGCACGTCCGCGTAACGCTTCACCGCTTCCTTCGGCGTCATCTTGAGATTGTCGTCGTTGTCGGCGCCCATCTGCGCGCCGATCTGCGGCACGGTGAACTTCGGCATCTGCACGCCTTGGAACAGGCGCGCGACTCCCCACAGCTTGTAATTCTGCCGTGCGCTTTCCTGATCGAACACGAGCAGGCGCTTCGACTGCTGGTCCTGCGTGGTCGTGGTGATCGTGAACACGCTGCGCGGCCATCCGCTATCGGTCGGGATGATCGTCTGTGTGATCGCATCGGGAATCTCGGTCTTCGGATCGAGATTGCCGGTTTTCTGCGCCACGGCGAGCTCGCTTCTGCGAATCTCGAGTTCCGGGCCCGACATCGCACGGTCGAGGCCGTCTGCCGACTTTGCATTGTTGCATTGCTGGATCGCGTCGAGCAGCTTCTTGCGTATCGCTTTTTCCTGCTCGGTGGTGAGATTCGGCGACGCCGAAGCTGAGGCGGTCGCCTGCACTGGTTCCGGCAATTGCCCTTCGCATGCGCCAAGCGTCACGCACATGCACAACGCAAGGCCGGCTGCACCCAGAGAAACGGCTTTCCTATGCGTGTTCATTTGCCCTCCTTGTCGCCCGACTCGGCGGCCGCGGACTGCTCCCCTTCGGTTTCTTCCTGAGAGGCTTCCCCGCCCTCGCTCGTCTCGGTGACGTCTTCGGGTTCCGTGGATTCAGTGGATTCATTGGACTCCGCAGACTGCTCGTCTTCGGAGGATTCAGATTCGTCGGTATCCTGCACGCGCTCGGCCTCCGGCTTGCCCTGCTCGGACGGCGTGGACGATTCCATGCCGACTTCGCGGGCCAGACGTGTGAAGTAGTCCTGCAGCTCGGCTTCGGTGATCACCGAAGTGGTGGTGCCATCGGTGGCAGACCCGTCGTTGGAGACCGTTCGCGTGCCCGTTTCGCTCGCCTCATCGGAGCCATTCGCCACGGAGACCTCCACGCTGGCGTTCTCATTCGCCTGCTGTGCCTGTTCCGCTACCAGATTTCGTGCGTGCGGATCCACGATGGTCGGGGTTGTCGGCTGCTCATCCTCCTGCTTGCCGGCATGCCTGCCGTGACGTGGACCATCCTTGGTCTTGGACTTGCCCTTGCTCCGCGGTTTCAGCGCCGCGAGGGAGCCTGCAAGCGCCTCGCCTATCTTCGGTTCGTCCTTGCGCTGTTCCTGCCGTTCCTGACGGGCACGTTCGGCGTCTTCGCTCACTTTCTTGCGGCGCGCACTCATGTCCATGGCGAACACCGAGGCGCACAGCACGGCGAGCACCGCACACAGGCCGCCCGCGAAATACCACGGGATGGAGAAGTTCGGAATGTCATGACGGGTCCAATGCATCTCAAGCGAGCCATCGGAAACCTTCTGACCGAAGTCCGCGAGCACCACATCGGTGTCGGAGGCATTCTTGAGGTCGAGCGATGCCTTGCCGGCACCGCAGTTGACCTCTTTCCACATATTCGAATCCTTGAAGGCGACGTCGGCGTCGGAGGTGTTCGCCTCGCCTTGTGCACCCTGTTCGGCGTAAGACAGTGTGGACCAATTGGAAAGTCCGGTGATGCGTTCGTATGACTGCCCCGCCAGCCAACCAGCCGCATCCTTGGGCGATGTGAGCGCCATGCACACGCCGTCGTTGGCGGTGGCGCTCGGGCTCGCGGCTTCAATTCGAACGTTCTTGTCAACCAGATTGGCCACGCCCTGGTCGATGAGCAGGTATTGCGTGTTCCGTACCGGCGCGGTCGCGGTAATCTGCGGATTCGGCTGCCAGATGGTCTGGTTGAGAATACCGAAAACGATGCAGGCGACCGCCAGGAGGCCAAAGATCGGCGTCACCACGCCGCGCATGATTTTCGCGTGGCGCGTCGGCTCTTTCTTGGTGCGAGTCTGCTCTCGCTGTTCGTGTATGTCTGTCATATCTCTCCTATTCTAGCGCTGTATGCAGATTCAGCTTCTTGCCTGAGCGCATATACATTCGGCGAAATACATGCGCGCGGATATTCTTGGCAGGTATGACACAAGCCAAATCAGCAGGAATCCACAAACGGGCGGTGCGAGCCGTGGCCGCGATGTGCGTGGCCGCGACATGTTTTGCGTTCGCCGCCTGCGGAAATAGCAATACATCCGAATCCACCGAAAAATCTTCCGCATCTTCCTCCGCCGGCTCGGGCCTGACGAAGATCGAGGGCGTGAAGGACACCGCGAAGGTGGGCGAGAAGCCGGTCCTCGAGTTCAAGAAGCCGCTCAATGTTCCTGATAATTCCTATGCCATCTTGCAGGAAGGAGACGGCGAGGTAATTAAGCCAGGCAACCGCGTATGTGCACAGGGAATGGCCGTGGACGGTAAAACGGGCGATATCAAGATGAGCACTTGGGAGACCAACCAGATGGATTGCTCACTAGTGGCGCCTAAAAAAGGTGAAAAAACATCTGCGTTGCTGTCGGTGATTGATGGCCTCAAGCTTAACTCCACCGTAGTATTCGGCAGCAATGACAGCACCGCCGACTCATCCAATCTCATAGTGATGACACTCAAGTCGCAGTCCACTGACCTCACGAAGGCCGAGGGCACGAAGGTGAAGAACATTCCGTCGAATCTGCCGAAGGTGACGAACGCCGCCGACGGCAAACCCTCCATCGACATGAACGGCTACAAGGGCAGCGACAAGCTCGTGGTGCAGCCGCTCATCGAAGGCAACGGAGACAAGCTCGAATCGAACAGCTACGCAGTGGTCAAATACACCGGCTGGCTGCTCGACGGCAAGCAGTTCGACTCGTCGTGGGACCGCAATTCGACCTTCGACGTGAACATGCAGGGCGGCGTGATCGAGGGATGGCTCGAAGGACTCAAGGGCCAGAAGGTCGGTTCCGAGGTGCTGCTCGTGGTTCCGCCGTCGCTCGGGTATGGGGACCAGGCGCAGGGCGAGATCCCGGCGAACTCGACGCTCGTGTTCGTCGTCGACATTCTCGCGAAGTACTGATCGGCAACCTCGCATATCGCATTGATATGGAAGCGCCCCGTGGGTCTCAGGCCCACGGAGCGCTTCCATATTCGGGCAGATACCGGCCATCTAGAACAGGCGCAGTGCGCCATCATCGGTGCCCTTCATGTCGTCGTAATCGAGCAGCAGGCAGTCGAAACCGCGGTCCTTGGCAAGCACCTGCGCCTGCGGGGTGATCGTCTGTGCGGCGAAGATGCCGCGAACAGGGGCGAGCAGGGGGTCGCGGTTGAGCAATTCGCAATAGCGTGTGAGCTGTTCCACGCCGTCGATGCCGCCGTGCCGTTTGATCTCGATGGCCACATGCGTGCCGTCGGCGTCGATGGCCATGATGTCCACCGGGCCGATTGCGGTCGGGTATTCACGGCGCACGAGCTTGGCGCCCTCCCCTATGCGCTCGATCTGTTCGGCGAGATACCGCTGCAAGTGGTCTTCCACGCCATCTTTGCGCAGTCCCGGATCGGTTCCCAAATCGTGCGTCTCGTCGCTGTAGATGTGCTGCAGCGTCACTTCGAGCACATCGTTCGTTTTCGTGGACTGCACGCGAATGATCTTCTCCGGCGTGGGTGTTGCCGGGTCATCGTCGGCGTCCTGTGGGGTGATGTCTTTGATCGTGCACGGGGACAGCATCCAGTTGAGCGGCTTGTACGAGCCGATCTCCGAGAAGATGAGCAAGCTGTTGTCTGCCTTGATGAGCAGGACTCGTTTGGCGAGCGGAAGGGAGGCCGAAAGGCGTCCAGTGTATTCGGCGCAGCAGTCTGCAACAATGATTCGCATGCGCTCAAGGCTAGCGACCCCTCTCCCCCAACCCTGCTCGCCCATGCCTCTAACCGGTGATTGGTGTCGGATGCGGGGCCGCCCGGGAAGGCTTCGTCACTGGATCGCAAGCGCCCTTTACGTTCCTCAACCTTTCCGGGCGGCCCCGCATCCGACACCAATCACCGGCAGCAACGCCTCAAGACTTCCGCCAATTCCATACGTTGACGTGTGGTTGCCGTGGGACGGATTGGGCGGGCGGCAGGGTTGAGGAACGTAAAGGGCGCTTGCGATCCAGTGACGAGGCCCTGCCGCCCGCCCAATCCGGCCCACGGCAACCACCAAGGTCTGGGAATCGTTATCTGAACGGCATATTCTGTCACCCAATATGCGAGTGGGCCACCCGGAAAGCCCGAGTGGCCCACTGAAGGGATTGGCGTTGGGTCAGCCCACGATGCCGCTCTGGTCAGCGCCCTCCGCCTGGAACGCGATGGAACGCGCGTTTTCAACAACCACGGTGAGTTTGTTGGAGTCGAAGGAGATGAAGCCACCCGTCACTTCGAACGAGAACTTCTTGCCGTTCGGATCGGTGATGTCCAAACGACCTTCCTCGATCACCGAAAGCACTGGCTCATGGCCGGGCAGAATGCCCATGCCACCCGCGTAGGCGGGAACCACCACCTGCTTCGCCTCACCGCTCCAGACCGGGCGCTCCGACGAAACGATGTTCACTGCAATTGCTGCGCCTGTCATCAGTCACCGTATTCCTTCTGCATCTTGTGCCACTTCTTCTCGAGGTCCTCGATGCCGCCGATGCCCGAGAATGCCTGCTCTGGCACGTTGTCGTACACGCCGTCGCAGATGCGGGTGAAGGCCTCGATGGTCTCCTCCGCAGGCACGTAGGAGCCGGGGACGCCGGTGAACTTCTCGGCCACGTAGAAGTTCTGGCCGAGGAACTGCTCGATCTTGCGGGCGCGGTTCACTATGGTCTTGTCCTCTTCGCCGAGCTCGTCGATGCCGATGAGGGCGATGATGTCCTGAAGCTCCTTGTTGCGCTGCAGAATCGCCTTGACGCGGTTCGCGCAGTCGTAGTGCGCCTGGCCCACGTAACGCGGGTCGAGGATTCGCGAGGAGGAGGACAGCGGATCCACGGCCGGGTAGATGCCTCGCGAGGCGATGTCACGGGAAAGCTCCGTGGTGGCGTCCAAGTGGGCGAAGGTGGTGGCAGGGGCCGGGTCGGTGTAATCGTCGGCAGGCACGTAAATGGCCTGCAGCGACGTGATCGAATGGCCACGGGTCGAGGTGATGCGCTCCTGCAGGGAGCCCATCTCATCGGCCAGGTTCGGCTGGTAGCCCACTGCGGACGGCATACGGCCGAGCAGCGTGGACACCTCGGAACCCGCCTGCGTGAAGCGGAAGATGTTGTCGATGAACAGCAGCACGTCCTGGTTCTGCACATCGCGGAAGTACTCCGCCATGGTCAGTGCGGTGAGCGGCACACGAAGACGGGTGCCTGGCTGCTCATCCATCTGGCCGAAGACCAGTGCGGTCTTCTCGAGCACGCCGGCCTCGTCCATCTCGCCGATCAGGTCGTTGCCCTCACGGGTACGCTCGCCGACACCTGCGAACACGGAAACACCGCCGTGGTTCTGCGCGACTCGCTGAATCATCTCCTGGATCAGAACGGTCTTGCCCACGCCTGCGCCGCCGAACAAACCGATCTTGCCGCCCTGCACGTACGGGGTGAGCAGATCGATGACCTTGATGCCCGTCTCGAACATCTGGGTCTTCGACTCGAGCTGGTCGAATGCCGGCGGGTTGCGGTGGATGGGCCAACGCTCCTTGATCTCGATCTTCTCGCCCGGCTTCTTGTTGAGAATGTGGCCGGAAACATCGAACACATGGCCCTTGGTCACATCGCCGACCGGCACCTCGATCGGGCCGCCGGTGTCGTGCACGACCGCGCCACGCACCAAGCCGTCGGTGGACTTCAATGCCACGCAACGCGCGGTGGAGTCGCCGAGGTGCTGTTCGACCTCGAGGGTGATGACGGCGTCCTTGACCTCGCCTTCCTCCTGCTGACCCATCTGCTTGATCTCAACGGTCAGCGCGTTATAGATGTCCGGCATGTGGCCCACAGGGAATTCGACGTCGATAACCGAACCCTGAATACGCGTCACATGACCAACGATTGGCTCCGCAGCCTCGTCAGTGGCCGCATTAGCTTGGTTCTCAGCCATTTCGCGTTCCTACTCTTCCTTTTTGTTCAACGCATCGGCGCTGCCGATGATTTCGGTAAGTTCCTGGGTGATCGACGCCTGACGTGAAGCATTGAGCTTGCGGGTCAGGTCGTTGATCAGATCACGCGCGTTCTCCGTAGCGGTATGCATGGCGTTCTGCCTGCAGGCCACCTCGGAGGCCGCCGCTTCAAACAGGCATTCATGGATACGCGAACGCACGTACCTTGGCAGCACGGTGTCGAGCACCTCGTCCAGGCTCGGCTCGAAGGAGTACAACGGGCGCACCTGCGGCGCAGTGGTCGTGTCCGGCACATTCAGATGCGACTTGTCTTCCTCGATCACCTCAACTGGCAGCATGCGCAGCACGCGCACCTTCTGCACCACCATGTTGATGAACTCGGTGTAGACGATGTACAGCTCGGAGACGCCGCCCTTGTCGGCCGGTTCCATGTATGCCTTCAGCAACGCACGGGAGATGGCATCGGCGACCTCGACGCCAGGCTTCTCGGTATCGCCTTCCCAAGACTGCGCCAACGGACGGTTGCGGTAATGGTAGTAAGACACCCCGCGACGTCCATACACGTACAGCTGCGGCTGCTTGCCCTTGCTTTCCAAACGGGCGAGCAGATCTTCGGTCTCACGAATAATCGACGAAGTATAGGCACCGGCCATACCTCGATCCGCCGTCAGGGCGAGCACGGCGACCCGTGGGTTGCCTTCGCCCTTCTTGACGATCGGATGCGAGATATGCGTGTGTGATACCAAGGTCTGGACGGCATCGAAAATCGCATCAGTGTACGGCTTCGAATCCAGCGCCAGCTGGCGGGCTTGCGCGATGTGCGAAGCCGCGATCATCTCCTGAGCGTTGAAGATCTTCTCCAACGAACCCGTGGAGGCGATCCTGCTTTTTAATGCGAGTTGCGATGCCATAGGTTACTTCTTTTCTTGCGCTGTGCTGGCCTTGATCTGCTCCTGGTCGACAGGGGTGACGCTCTTGGGAGCGGGCTTCTTGTCGACGAGCGGCTTGCCTGCCTTGGTGACGTAGGTTTCACGGAAGGCGTCCACGGCCTTGTCGAGGGCCTCTTCGGTCTCCTTCGTGAAATCGCCGGTGTCACGGATCGTCGTGAGAATATCCGTGTTGCGATCCACATACTCCAGCAGGCCATGTTCGAACGGCAGTACATCGGCGATTGCGAGATCGTCGAACTTGCCGTGCGTGCCGGCCCACACCGAGACGACTTCCTGCTCCATCGAGTACGGCGAGAACTGCGGCTGCTTGAGCAGCTCGGTCAGGCGCGCACCACGGTTGAGCTGTGCCTTCGAGGCCGCATCCAAATCGGAGGCGAACATGGCGAAGGATTCCAGCGAACGGTAGCGGGCGAGCGAGATCTTCAGCGTGCCGGAGACCTTCTTCAATGCCTTCGTCTGTGCAGCACCACCGACTCGGGACACCGAGATGCCGACGTCAACGGCAGGGCGCTGGCCTGCGTTGAACAGGTCGGACTGCAGGAAGATCTGGCCGTCGGTGATGGAGATCACGTTGGTCGGAATGTATGCGGAGACGTCGTTTGCCTTGGTCTCGACAATCGGCAGGCCGGTCATGGAACCGCCGCCCAGATCGTCGGACACACGTGCACAACGCTCCAGCAGGCGCGAGTGCAGGTAGAAGACGTCGCCAGGGTACGCTTCACGCCCCGGCGGACGACGCAGCAGCAGCGAGATCGAACGGTAGGCTTCGGCCTGCTTCGACAGATCGTCGAACACAATGAGCACATCCTTGCCGTTGTACATCCAGTGCTGGCCGATGGCCGAGCCGGTGTATGGCGCGATGTACTTGAAGCCGGCGGAATCGGAGGCCGGGGAGGCGACGATTGTCGTGTACTCCATGGCGCCGGCCTCTTCCAGGCTCTGCTTCACCGAGGCGATGGTGGAGCCCTTCTGGCCGATGGCCACGTAGATGCAACGCACCTGCTTCTTCGGGTCGCCCGACTCCCAGTTCTTCTTCTGGTTGATGATCGTATCGATCGCGATTGCCGTCTTGCCCGTCTGGCGATCGCCGATGATGAGCTGACGCTGGCCGCGGCCGATAGGGGTCATTGCGTCGATTGCCTTGAGACCGGTGGACATTGGCTGGTCGACCGGGTGACGGTGCATGACGTCCGGGGCCTGAGCCTCGAGAATGCGCCTTCCCTCGCTCTTGATCTCGCCCAGACCGTCGATGGGCCGGCCCAGCGGGTCGACCACACGGCCAAGGAACCCGTCGCCGACCGGCACGGACAGCACCTCGCCGGTACGGCGAACTTCCTGACCTTCCTCAATGCCTACGAAATCGCCGAGAATAACCACGCCGATCTCGCGAGCGTCAAGGTTGAAGGCCAGACCAAGGGTGCCATCCTCGAAGGTCAGCAGTTCGTTGGCCATGCAACCAGGCAGTCCCGTCACATGCGCGATACCGTCACCGGCAGTCGCCACATGGCCCACTTCCTGGGTCGGCGTCTCCGATGGCGTATAGGCTTCGACGAAATCATCGAGCGCCTTACGTATCGTGGCGGGATCAATGGTCAATTCTGCCATGATCACTCCTTATGTTTGTGTATACATTCAATCGGCCAGCCTTGCGGGCCGGCCACGCGCAGCCTACTCGCCCACTCCGGCTTTCACCTTGCGCTTGAGGTTCTCCAGCTGTGCGACAACCGTGTTGTCGGTGACCTCATCGCCGACCTGGACTCGCATGCCGCCCATGACGGTGGGATCGACCACCGAGTGAATATGGACCGGGTGCCCGGTCTTCTTCGAGTAGATCCGCACCAGCTTGTCAACCTGCTCGTCCGAGAGCGGGGTCGCCGTGGTGACGGTGACCATCGATTCGCCCATGTGGCGCGAGAACTTGTTGATGAGCCACTGCACCGACTCCAGGTAACGGCGGTTACGCGGGTTGCGTGTGCAATGCTCTGCCAAGCGCACGGTGATGCGGTCGAAATCCGCACCATCGATGAGCGAGTGCAGCAGTTCGTAGCGGACGTTCAGGGGACCCTGGTCGTCGGACAGATCGGCACGGACGACCGGCAGGTTGAGCAGCGCGGACTGGAGCTGCGCCAGCTGGATGGAGACCTCGAGGGTCTTCTTCTCATCGTCGGCCTGATACATCATGGCATCCACGGCGAAATCCTCGATCGCGTTGTCGATGTCTCGGGCACGGCTCCAGCTGCGGCTGACGAGATCGGTGAGAATCTCCATCGTCAGCGGCAACGCCTGCTTGCCAAGCAGATTGTTGAGCAGCGCCACCTTGTCTTCCGTGGGTCGGCCAGGATCAGTGAGCGCACGCGGAATGCGGGGATTGTGGTCGAACACGTATGTGATGGTGAACAGCTCATTGCCGATCTCCCATGCATCGTTGCCCGACTCACGCAGCTTGGCGGCAAAGGAATCGCGCGATTCGCGATCCGCCAAGCGTGACGCCTCTCCTTGCATCGGTCACCTCCCTTTCTTCACTCATACGTACGCCAAGCGCACGTGGGTGACGTAGCACTACTTCTTGCTTTCGTCGTTTTCCATGTCGGCGAGCATCTGGTCAATCATCTGCGTCTGCACAGCAGAATCTTGAAGCTCGGAGCCGAGAATCTTGGAAGCGAGCGAGGTGGCCAGAGAACCGACCTCACCCTTCAGATTCACCATGGCCTTCTGCTGCTGGGATTCCAGCGAGCGTTCGGCATTCGCGGTGATCTGCGCGGCCTCGGTCTCGGCACGCGAACGGGCGTCCGCGATGATATGCGAAGCCTCTGCGCGAGCGTCGTCGCGAATCTTCGAAGCCTCGACGCGAGCGGTGCTCAACTGAGCCTGGTACTTCTTCTTGGCCTCTTCGGCATCTTTCTGGGCTTGCTCCGCCTTGGCGAGGCCGCCCTCGATTTTTGCGGTGCGCTCATCGAAAACAGACTGGAACTTCGGCAGGAAGAACTTATAGAAGAACAGAGCCACAATGATCAGAATGATCAGCGACCAGACGATGTCGTATGTTTCCGGCAGAAACAGGTCCACGCCGTTAGCAGCAATGGTCACGTCCTCCTCCTTTCTTGTCCTCGTATGATGTGCTTCGGATTAGTCTGACTCGATCACTGGAAGATGAATGCAGCGACGAAGCCGAGGAGTGCGAGGACCTCGACGAATGCCAAACCGAGGAACATCAGGGTCTGCAGACGACCGCCAAGTTCAGGCTGGCGGGCGGTGCTCTCGATCGTCTTACCGATCAGGATGCCCAGACCGATGCCAGGACCAATGGCTGCAAGACCGTAGCCGACGACGTTCAGGTTGCCGGCAACCTCAGCGAGGGTAACGATATCCATTGTTGTTTCCTTTCTGGTCATTGCTTTTCAGCAACAGTTATTTGCCGGTGGTCAGTCGATCTCCGGGTAGCTCATATTGATGTACGCGGTGGTGAGAATCGCGAAGATGTAAGCCTGCAGGCAGCTCACCAGCACCTCGAACAGGTACATGAACATGCCGGCGGCAAAGGTCACGACGCCGAAGGGCATCATGAACTTGTTCACCACGTCAATGAGGAAGTACTGCGTGGCCGACAGGCACAGCGCAAGAATGAGATGGCCCGACACCATGTTCGCGAAAAGTCGGATCGTCAGCGAGAACGGGCGGATGATCAACAGCTCGAGCAGCTGGATCGGCGACAGCAGAATGTAAATCGGCCACGGCACGCCCTTCGGGAACAGCTCGTCGCGCAGGAAGTGGCCGAGTCCCTTCTCGCGAATGCCCGCAATCCAATACTGGGCGAAGCACCACATGGCGAAGACGAGCGGCAGCGTGATCGTGGCGCTCGCCGCGATGTTCATGCCAGGAATCTCACCGCACAGATTGAACACCAGCAGCGTGAGGAACACGGTGGTGATCATGGGCACGTAGCGCTTGCCACGCACCTCGCCCATCACCTGGTACACGATGTCTTTCTTGATGAACTCGATGAGCCATTCGACGGCACCCTGCCAGCGGCCAGGCACCAACTTGGCACGCGCAGCGGTGATTCCCAGCACCAGCAGCATGATGATCGTGGCCAGAATACGCACGAAGATGATGCGGTTGATTGCGAACGGCGTCCCTTGGAACAGGATCTCCGGGGGGAGGAAGTCGTCGATGCTCGGCATTTCCATCGATGACTCTGCAAGCGTCAGTGCGCCTGCGCTGAATACATCAACCATTCATGCCTCCTGATTGTCTCTCTGCTGCAAGTCTATGCCTTGGCGCCGCGGCGATTGTGACAAGTCTGTTACACCCGTACGGCATTGCCCACGGCAATCTACTGCATACCTTACTTCGCATACGCTACGGTCACCGTTGCTTACGCTCAACGAACAGTTCTCGCCGGTCGCCCGGCAGGCCACCGGACAACTGAACAGCGATTATTAGCCCGATAGTGGACATAGCGACACGGCACCGACACCGCCGTGTCACAACACCAGTTCGGCGGTGGGCGGCAAGGGACGGCGTGCCTTATTTGAGGCCGTAACCCGACGTGTCGAGCGGTAGGAACTGGTCATCGCGCGGCGAGCATGGGGCGTGTCGAATCGAACGGTCGGTGCCGAGTCTGCGTTCGGCACGCAGCTGCGGAACCTCGGACAGATCGTACGGGGTTGTCTGGTATACCCAGTTGAGCCAGTTGCGCCACAACAGGTTCGCATGCGCGCGCCAGGAGAACAGTGGGGCCAAGGCAGGGTCGTCGTTCGGGAAATAGTTCTGCGGGAATGGTACATTGCTCATGCCCTTCGCCATATCGCGCCGGTGTTCCTCCGCCAGCGTGTACTTGCCGTACTCCCAGTGCCCGAGTGCAAAGACCTCCGAAAAATCCCGCGTGGCGATCAGCCCGGGACCGGCCTGCGGCCCCCAGGTGAGCACCTGCAGCTCCGGATTCGCGGCGATGTCGGCCTCGTTCACCCCGGCCAATCGGGAATGCGGCTGCAGCGCGATCTCATCGAAGCCGTTCGTGAGGAAGCAGTACTCATCTTGCAGGAATTGCGGGAACACGCCGAACAGCTTCTCGTCGAGATCCATCTTGTGCACGCCGTAGCGCTGGTAGAGCGCCGCCATGGCGCCCCAGCACATGTACATCGTGGAAAACACATGCGTGGAGGCCCAATCGAGCACGCGCTTGAACTCATCCCAATAATCGACGTCCTCGAACCGCAGATGCTCGACGGGGGCGCCCGTCACGATCAGACCGTCGTAGCAATTGCCCTCGTATGCCTCAAGCGGTTCATAGAACTTCACCAAGTGGTCCGCGCTCACATGCTTCGACTCATGCGTGGAGGTCTTCATGAAGTCGATCTCGACCTGCAACGGCGACTTCGAGATGAGGCGCAACAGCTGCGTCTCCGTCTCGATCTTCTTCGGCATGAGGTTGAGAATCACCATTTTGAGCGGACGCACACGCTGGCGCTCCGCCTCCGGCTTCTCGAGCGCGAAGATGCGTTCGGAGTCGAGAATGGCGCGGGCGGGCAGTCCGCCGGGAATCTTGATAGGCATGTTCCCATTATGTTCATATATAAGAACAGAGCGGTCGCCCATCCCAACACACGGGAAACGACACGCCGACTTGACCTGCTCTCGAATCTGAGTAATATTATCTTTTGCTGTTTGAAACAGTCGACGCGGGGTGGAGCAGCTCGGTAGCTCGCTGGGCTCATAACCCAGAGGTCCATGGTTCAAATCCATGCCCCGCTACCACTGAGGGCTAGGAATCGAATTCCTAGCCCTCTTGCTTTTCCAGCGCGAAACCGACTCCGCGCACCAATCGGATCTACGGCACCGTACACACTCCCCGTTTCATTGGCCAGATTGGGAACGCCAGCGAAATACAGCCACTGGCGAGCACGATTCAGCGGCCACTTTCTGACACACAGCACGGAACAGCCAACGGACGATGGTGCAGACCAGGAAAACGCGGGAACAATCTGCTTTCATCGGCCAATTTGGTATCGTCAGCACAAAATGGCCAGCGAGTAAGCGCTTACGGCGGTCATTTTGTGAACAAACAACCTCAATGGCCAACAAAACACGGGAAAACACAGGACCGCGCACATGAAGTGAGAAGCGACCCATACACCGAAAACTATTCTCGGGAAAGACCCTTCCTCCACGGGCTGGAACTTGCCCCTAGTAGCTGAAACAAGTCTCAATAACAACGTTTCGTGCATATATTGAATGCAACTGACTACAAGGAGGTCATGTATGGCTGACAAAAGCACTGCCCCACTGGCAGGCATCAAGGTAATCGACTGGACGCAGGTTCAGTCCGGCCCTTCGTGCACCCAGATTCTCGCATGGCTGGGCGCCGAGGTCATCAAGCTCGAGAAGGTGCATGGCGGCGACCCGACCCGTAACGAGATGAACGACGTCGATGGATCGTACTCGCTGTACTTCCTGCAGCTCAACGCCAACAAGAAGTCGATCACGCTCGACATGAAGGACCCGGAAGGCAAGAAGATCCTCACCGACCTGCTCAAGGACGCGGACGTGTTCGTGGAGAACATCGGCCCGGGCGATGTGGAGAAGCTCGGCTTCGGCTGGGACGAGGTCCACAAGATCAACCCGAAGTGCATCATGGCCTCCCTGAAGGGCTTCAACCAGGGCAGCCGCTTCGAGCATGTCAAGGCCTTCGAGCCTGTCGCCCAGTGCGCAGGCGGTGCCGCCTCGACCACCGGTTGGTGGGAAGGCGACGAGAACGTACCGACCCAGTCCGGTGCAGCCCTCGGCGATTCGAACACCGGCATGCACCTGACGATCGCCATCCTCACCGCACTGCTGCAGCGCGAGCGCACCGGCGAAGGCGTATTCGTGTACCAGTCCATGCAGAATGCAGTGCTCAACCTGTGCCGCATCAAGCTGCGTGATCAGCTGATTCTCGATCACCTGCACCAGCTTTCCTACTACGACTGCTACCCGGGCTACAAGTTCGGCAAGGCGATTCCGCGCGCGGCCAATGCCGAGGGCGGCCTCGTGCTCGGCTGGTGCTATCGCGCCAAGGGCTGGGAGACCGATCCGAACGCTTACGTGTACATCGTCATTCAGCAGTCCCAGAAGGGCTTCGAAGAGTTCTGCAACGCCATGGGCTTCCAGGATTGGCTCACCGATCCGCGATTCAACACCGCGAACGCCCGCGATGAGCACAAGCAGGAAGTGTACAAGCGCGTCGAGGAATACACGATGCAGTACGACAAGTACACGCTCACCAAGGAACTCGGTGCCAAGGGCGTTCCGGTGGGCCCGGTGCTCGACTGGAACGAACTCGAGAACGATCCGGATCTCAACGAGGACGGCACGCTGATCACGATCGACCAGGGCGACGCCCGCGGCAAGTTCAAGACGATCGGCCTTCCGTTCACGATGAGCAACTACGCGCCGGACTACCAGCGCGCACCGAAGCTCGGCGAGAACAACGAGGAGATTCTCAAGTCCCTCGGCTACACCGACGAGCAGATCGCCGATCTGGCGACCAAGGGCGTCATCGGCTCGAACGATGGCGTCAAGGCAGACCTCACCGCCGCTCCGGCACAGGCCTGATTGCGCTGCTATGATCGCTCGTCCGCGATCATGATGTGTATGCGAAGGGGCGCCCACCATTGTGAACTGCGCCCCGTTTGTTGGACGTTGTTTATTAGGATAGTCCTTTCGCTTGGACCGTGAGGAACATGTCCCGGTATTCCGCCGGGGTGTGTCCGCCGAGTCGTTCCTGGCGTCGTTGGGTGTTCCAGTGCACGATGTAGGCGTTGAGCTCGGCTTCGAACTGTTCGTACGAATCGAAGCTGTGCCCGCGGTAGAACTCGTCCTTGAGATGGCCGAACACCTGCTCGGTGGCGGCGTTGTCCAGGCAGTTGCCCTTGCGGCTCATGGACCGGCGTATGCCGAGCCGTTCGAGTTCCCCGCGCCACCAGCGGTGCTGGTACTGCCATCCCATGTCGGAGTGCAGGACGGGCCGGGCGTCCCGGGGCAGGCGGTCGGCGAGCCGGGCGAGCAGCCGCCTCTGCTGGCCCAGGTCCGGTCCTGCGGACGTGTCCCAGGCGACGATTTCCTTGCTGGCCATGTCGTAGACGGGGGCCAGGTACGCCTTGGAGCTGGCGACCTTGAACTCGGTCACGTCGGTGCCCAGTTTCATGAACGGGGCCACAGCGGCGAAGTCGCGCCGCTACAACTCGTACCGGGGCGCCGCTCTCGCCCCGGTACGAGTTGTAGCGGCTCCATGAGTTGGGACGGCGTATGACGCATCGAAGGCCCATGCGGCGCATGACCCTGAGCACGCTCTTGGCCGACACCCTCTGGCCGAACTCATGCACCAGGCACATGCGCACCTTCCGGTGCCCGCACCCGTTGGGAGTGCGCTCCCACACCCTCCTGACCAACGGCTCGAGGTCGGGCCGGGTCACGTGCGCCGGACGCGAGAGCAGCCGGTAGTACGTCGACCGGGCAAGCCCCGACACGGCCAGCAGATGCGCCAGCCGGTGCCCTTGCCCTGCAAGCCGTTTCACGAGCGCGGCCTTGTCGCGCCTCGTGACCTCGACACCTGCAGGGCATGCAATTTTTCCAGGTAGGCGACCTTCGCCTCCAGGAACGCGAGCTGCTCGGCCAGCTCCTGCTCGCGCGTGGCAGCCGGCGCCGGCCCGTTGGATGAACCCCGGGGCCGGCCCTTGGCCCGGGGCCGCAGCGCCTCGGCGCCCCCCCCCCGCACGGTACTCGCGGCACCAGCGCTCCAACGGCGCGATGCTGGCTATATGGTGCCTGGCCATGGCCTCCGCCTTGCCCACACCCCGGTCCACCACATCACGCACCGCCGCGACCTTGGTCTGCCAATCGTAGCTGCGTCTGCCCCCGGCTCCCATCACGGCACTCCTTCCACCGGACCGATACAACACGATCCATTTTCCCGCAGTGCCCCGCGGAACCGCAAGCCGACGGGCCAGCTGCCTGACCGACACCCCCGCCCCGATCAGCGCCACGGCCCGGCGACGCACGTCATCGCCATGCCGCCTCCTTCGATCCACTCCCATCGAACGAACCACACCTCCGACCATCGAATCTGAATTCCACCAGTCCCACAATCGGGGTGCAGTTCACCCAAGCTCCGCATCCGCGCTCTGCATCTGCGTAAAAAGAGACAGGTGGAGAACGCCACACGTCCCCAATTACGCAGAGGGAGGCTGCGACAGAGGAGAATAACCTGTCGGTTTTGATGTGATAACCGCGAAGTTATCCACATGACCCCGTCGAGCTTGTATCTGCATTCAACGCCCCATAGCGTCGAAATATGAAATGTAGCAAAGCTTTGGCAACAATCGATGCTCAGGCGTGCACCGAACAACGTTGCATTCTGCCGCGGAATCCGCGCGAAAAGCGCCTGCTCACCCGGCGGTGTTCGGCAGGCGCCCTCACGCGCCTCTACCCGGGCTTGTACATGCATCCGCAGTATCTGGCGCAGCTGAATCCATTCGAACGAAAGATGCATCTCGTACGCGCATTGCATCTGCTGCACAAACAGTGGGTTTTCGCGGGGTCGACAGCAGCGTGCATCCATGACCTGCAGATTCCGTACATGGCGCTTGGCAGTAAAATCCACATTGCGAGCCCTTCGAAGCCGCATCACAACGACTGCGCGCAATTGCAGCGTATACATAATCCGAATGCGGAGTGGGACTTCGTGAATGGCGTTCCTGTGACATCGCTGACGCGCACCGCCGTAGATGGCGTGAACACGATGGAGGATTGCTGCTCGATTACGGTGCTCGACTCGTGCCTACGCTCCGGTGTCGGCGAGGAAGACCTGCTCGCGGCATGCAGTCTGCCGAACGACAATGTCAATCTGCTCCGCGCCATGCTGCCATATACGACCATTGCAAGCGAGAACGGCGGGGAGGCGTACACGCACGCTGTGATAACCTTCCGCTTGGGTTTCGCGAGACCTCGCCAACAGGTGGAGATCGTCGACCCGCTCACCAGACGCATATATCGCACAGATTATTATTAGGAGACCGAAGACGGCCTCATCATTGTCGGCGAGCTGGATGGCGAGCAGAAATACACAGACCCATCCATGACGCGCGGAAGATCGGTGAGCGAGGTCATCGACGCAGAACGCGAACGCGAGGCCGCTTTGCACCGTGCCGGCGTGGATGTGATTGTACGGTTCACCTTCAGTGATGTGCTCAACGGCGAGTCGTTGCGCCGAAAAACTCAAACAGGTTCACGTACCTCGCGCGTAGCGTACAGACATCCCCAATTACGCAGTGGACAACGACTACCGCCCGGCTCTCCTCTGCGTAAAAGGAGACAGATGGGGACGCTTGATGTCTCCAATTACGCAGGCAAGCAGTCTAAAAGCCCATATCCTCAGATTCCATCCGCGTAAAAAGAGACAGATAAACGGAGCCTTATGTCCCCGATTACGCAGGAGACTGACAATGCAGCCTACAACTGCGTAAAAGGAGACAGCTTGGGCACACAAAATGTCTCCAATTACGCAAGCGAAGCGCATGTCCCCAATTACGCAGGAGAAGATGGTGCCGGAACCGGGCCACCAATGCAAGGAACCCCGGCCACATACATGGTCGGGGTTCCTTATTTATATAGGGCTGAATCAGTGGCAGCACAGCGGCACGAGCCAGATCCACAGCAGGCAGGTGACGGCGAACGCAACCGTGGAGACCGCGGTGGTCGACGCGCCTTCCTTGACGTAGATGTTGTAACGGCTCGAGATGATGATGCCGGAGAATGCAGGCGGCAGAGCGACTGCCATGACGAGCATGGAGAGCTTGTTCACATTGCTGCCCATGCCCAGCAGCAGGCCGACGCCGAGGAATGCCGCAGGGGTGACGATCAGGCGGTAGAACGTGTTCCAGATCGTCTCCCAGCCCAGCGAGAACTTCACAGTGGAGAGCGCGAGACCGGCGGCCAGCACGGCGACACCTGAGTTCGCCTTGGCGATCAGGTCGAAGGTGGGAGCGAAGCCGGACGGCACGCGCACGCCGATGAGCACGAGCACGATGGCGAGCAGCGGAGCCCAGCATACAGGCTGCTTGAGAGCGTTGATGAGCGCTTCGAGGTTCTGGTTCTTCTTCTTGCCCATGTTCGACGACTTGGAGATCATCACCTCTGCCGTCTTGTCGGTCTTTGCATCCTTGTTCGGGTCGACGGCGACATCGTCCTTCGGATTGGCGATGCTGACCTGACCCTTCGAGTTCGTGACGGCGGCCTTCGACAGGCGCTCGCGATCCTTGCTCTGGCCGAGGTTGATCAGGTACATGCCGATTGGGATCGTGACGGCGTTGACGACGATCGAGATGATTGCGATGACGAGGTTGGTGCTCACGGTATCGCCGTAGATCGGATCGAGCACCGCGAAGCCGAGGAAGCCGATGGTCGGCGAGCCGGCGATCAATGCACACACTGCCGCTTCCTGGATCGAGTGGTGGAACATGAGACGGCACAGGTAGTAGCTCAGCATGAACATCACGATGATGCCGACGAAGCCGAGTATGGTGAGCACCGCATCCTGTGCGAGCATCTCACGGGTCGCCTTGACGATCGAGATGAACAGCGCGGAGGGGAGGGCGATATTCAGCACGAGCTTGTTGAGGCCCTGACGCTGGTCGTCGTCGAAATAGCTGAATTTGCCGCAGACATAACCCAACGCCATGATGACGATGATAGGGATGATGTCGTCTATCAATATCTTTGTCATTTGTCTTCTCTTGTCTTCTGGTGGAGTGGGCGGGAGCACCGGTGCCGCGGCGCGGATGACTTGCCGTCACACCACGCCGCGGCACTCCGGGGCACCGGGGCGAATCACATGTGAGCGCCCTTGAGGTAGGGGTTCTTGGTCATTTCCGAGGTGGCAAGCGGACCGACGACGGGCTTCGGGTTCAGATTGGAGATGTGCCCGGACTCCTTGCCCGCATAATCGGCGAGCTGCACGTGCACGAGGCTTGGCTTGCCGGAGGCGACGGCCTCGCTGACCATCTGCTCGACCTCCGCAGGGGTGGTCGCGTAATAGCCGTTGCCACCGAACGCCTCGATCATGCGCTCGTAGTGGGCGTCGTAGCTCAGCGTCAGCGGCGACGGGTCGCCGTCGTCGCCAAGATTCTCGAAATCACCGCGGTAGATACCACCGTTGTTGAGCACGACGAAGGTGATCGGCAGATTGTAGCGGCAAGCGACCTCGACTTCCATGCCATCGAAGCCGAAGCCGGAATCACCGCCGACGTACAGAACAGGCTTGCCGGTGGCCACTGCGGCGCCGATCGAATAGCCGACCGCACAACCCATGACGCCCCAGGTGCCGCAGTCGAGACGATGGCGCGGCTGGTAGATGTCGATGATGTTACGGCAATCGTCGAGCGTGTTCGCACCCTCGTTGGTCAGAATCATGTCCTTGTGCTGATCGTACACCTTCTTGATGGCGCCGAGTGCGTCGTAGTGACCCATCGGCACGGTGTTCGAGTTCACGCGGGCGGCGAACTTGGCATCGTTCTTCTCAGCGTCGGCCTTGAGCATGTCGAGCCACTGAGCAGAAGCCTTCACTGGTGTCTTCTCGAGACCGGCATTGATCATCTGCATGGCAGACTTGATGTCGCCGACCACCGGGCATGCGATGGAACGGGCGTTCTCGATCTCGTTCGGGTCGATGTCAATCTGGATGAACTTGACGTTCGGGTTCCATTCCTTGCCCTCGCCGAAATTGAGCATCCAGTTCAGACGAGCGCCGACAAGCAGCACGACGTCGGCGGTGCGCAGCGCGAGGCCGCGGCAGCTCGCCGTGCAGTGCGGGTCGTCGTCCGGAATGACGCCCTTGGCCATTGACATCGGCTGGAATGGCATGTCGGTCTTCTCGACGAATTCACGCAGCTCGTCCTCAGCCTGGGCCAGCGCCGCACCCTTGCCCACAAGCATGAGAGGGTTCTTGGCCTCGGAGAGCAGCTTGAGCGCTTCATCCACAGAGGACTGCGCCGGCGGCATCGCCGGAGTCGGCTGGTTCGCAACCCACAGCTGCGACTCGGCAACATCCTTGTCAAGCGTCTGCGCGACGGCGTCATCCGGGAAATCGATGTAGACACCGCCCGGACGGCCGGAGCATGCGATGTGCATGGCGCGGGCCACAGCAAGCGGAATGTCTTCGATCTTGTCGATGCGGAACGATTCCTTGCAGAACTGCTTCGCATAGTTCATTTGGTCGAGGCCTTCGTATTCGCCTTCGTGCATGTCGACGACATGGCGGGTGGACGAGCCGCCGATCATGATGACCGGGAAGCCGTTCGTGGTGGCTTCAAGCAGCGGTGCCAGACCGTTGAGGAAGCCCGGCGCGGAAACGGTGAGCGCCACAGCTGGGCGACCGGTGAGGAATCCTTCGGCAGCGGCAGCGTTCACCGCGTCCTCCTCATGGCGCATGCCGATGAAGCGGATGCCCATGCCCTGTGCGATACGTGCGAAATCAGTGACCGGGATTCCGACGACGCCGTACATATGCTTGACACCGTTCTTGATGAGCGTCTCGGCGAGGTAGTGGGGAGAATCCGTGAGATTCTGGTCCGAGCTTGTAGCAGTTGCAGTTACATCAACCATTGCAAACATCCTCCTAGTATGGTTATTCACCTCGATACTAAGACGGCTTTTTCGTGCCGTCTCGGCAGAAAAGCGCTCAGCGTACATTTATTTGAGCTTTACGCTTGTCGCGGCAATTGCTCGGATTACATTTGACAGACGTCCGTGAATTGCCTATTGACAAACCTGCAGACAACGTATGGCACACACGGAACTCGAACCGACTACTTCGTCTTCGGCTCCCGCTCTTGCGTGCCGTTTGCATTTGCAGACTGCGCAGGTCGCGTCGGTGCCTCAGGATGATGCGGCTTCGCAGGCGCGTGCTGCGCCTTGCGCACATCCGCATGCCGCTCCTCCTCACGTTCCATACGCTCCTGCATGTGTTCCTCATGTTCGCGCTGATGTTCGGCGATCCAAGGATCGGCGAACACCCGTGTGCGATCGGTGGCCTTCTTGAACGCGGCGGTGGCGCTCAACACATAATCGAACAGATCGGGATCGTGATTGGCGGCATTCTCCATGGCACGCCTATGCTGTCGCAATACGAACTTGCGCCAGCCGGAGGTCATGAGCAGATCGATGCTCGCCCCGTACATGCCCGCCGGATAGCCGAACATGAACGAAACCGTCACACCCACGGCCAGGAACGGTGCCATGCCCCACCCGAAAATCTCGCATCCCAACAGGAACGCACTCACGGGACAGCGGTTGAATGCCGCCAGGAAACACAAAGCGCCAACCGCCACACCCATCTGCGGGCTCGAGCCGGTCATGGCGAAACACGCGCCTCCCAGCAGACCACCTATGCACAACGACGGCATGATCTCACCGCCCTTGAACCAGAAACCGAGGCAGATGAAGGTGAGCAACCCCTTGATCGCGAAATCCCACGACACATTGGGCTGTGCAAGCATGTGGTTGAGCATTTCGCCGCCCGAACCGGTGAGCCTCCACCAACCGAACACGGAGACCAACGTGGCCATGATCAGACCGCCGACAACCACCCACAGGTAGTAGTTGCGCACAATCTGCATCGTCGTGTTCTGCAACAGACGGATGCACAGCGCGAAGATGGAGCCGGCCACCGCACAGGCGATGCCTATGACAAGGCAGATGCCCACGGCACGCCAGGTGAATTCGGGAATCGGCACCGTGCGAATCACATCGCCAATGCCGAAATGGTGTGCAATGAAGTAGGCGACGAAGCAACCGACGAGCATCGACGCCACATACCTCAACTCACTGAAGCGCATGAGTTCCAATACCAGCATGCAGGAACCGAGCGGGGCAAAGAACAATGCCGAAAAGGTGGCGGCCATGCCCATGGATGCGGCATAGGAGTGCATGCTACGCTCCTCGGATGCGCCTTCCTGAACCCGCAGCACATCGTGCAACTTAAACGGTTTGGCAATGGTGGCACCTAGACTCGCTCCAATCTGAAGCGCTCCAGCCTCCTTGCCAACGGAGCCGCCAGCCAGAATCGACATGCCGGTGGTGAGGAAGATGCCGGGTGCCAGCAACCCTCGCACCGGCCGACCGTGCCTCATGCGCGCGATCACCGATTCGGTGGTCTCCCCCAGCGGGATGCGGAACATCTTGTAGAGGAGCAACTCGAGCAATCCAGCCACCGGCAGCAACCAGATCAGCCAGGTGTTGCGCACGAAGACACTACGCATGGCATCGACGAACAGGCAGAGCAGAATCGACCCGAAGCCTCCGGCCACGCCACACACCACGGCGAACAGCAAATGCTTGAATGATTCCCGCCAATCGAACCGTGCCGCACTGCCCTTCACGCGTCCCGACAGGCCGTTTCCCTCCTGCGTCAAGGGCTCAGAAGGTCCGGCGGCATTGCCATTGTGAGGCGATTGCTCGCTGGTCATGCCTGCGCCCCTCCGTTCTGCTCTGTGCTGCGCCTGATTCGTCTCCATTTTTGCAGGCGCCCGACGTGCGCACAACGGAATGCGCAGTTCGCGAATTCAGCCCGGCGCACCGAACGCCAACCGGTGCCCACGCCGAATGGACTCTGCGACTCACGCATTCCGTCGGCTCCACAAAGGGTGTCATTCAGCGAGCCTACCTACAGATTCCGGTTCCTGCGTGCTATGAGCAATCCGGTGAGCACCATGAGGCCAAGCGCGCCGGTGATGACGGCAAAGGCAAGGAACACGTCGGCTATGACACCTGTCGCCGCGACCGACGTGCCCGAACCTGCGTTGTTCCGCGGTTTCTGCGGTTCCGGCGGCTTGGGATAGATCACCGTCTGCCCCGCATCGTCGATGTCGGCATGCATGGCCACCTGTTTTCCTTCAACCATCAGCCGTTCGAATGCCACAGTCTGCACGTCGCCCGGCACGTTGCCGAGTTCGGCGTCAAACCTCAACTCGGCGGTCCCAGTTGGCTTGGCTGCAGTGAATCTGGCGAATGCAGTCACCGGCTGGCCGTCCTTGTTCCTGAGCACACCGCCATCCTCGCCATTGGTATCTCGTATGTGCAGTTCTCCCCGCACCTCATATTCTTTGCCTACGGTCAATCCGGTGTAGGCGACCGTATCCACCTGTGAGATTCGGGAGTCCAGCGTTCCGGAATGCGTACCGGACCGGGCGTCGCGGGCCTGCGTGCCGATATCGACGATGCGCACGGTCTGGCCCTCATCTGCTATGTCGGCATGCTCGGCCGTTAGCTGTTGCACGTCCTGCATCGGATTGGAGTACAGTCGCTCGTAGGCGACCAACACGACATTGTGCAGATCCCGTTTCGGCACGGTGAATCTGAATTCGAGCTTCACCGTGCCGTTGGAACGTTTCGGCGTGAATTCAGCAGAGGCAACCGCCGTATTGCCGGCATGGTCTTTGAGCACACCGGCATCACGGGCATGGCCGGCATTGTCGAAACCGCGCAGATGCAGTTCGCCATCCATCCGATACGGCATATCTGCCAGCAGATTGGCATAGGACACTGTGTCGGTGAGCACCACTTCCACCTGTGATACGTCATCGTCGCTTTCGCGCACCTGCATTCCCAGCTGTGCGTCCAGTTGCGCCTGCGAGACCGCCGAAGTCACCTGCAATTCGTGGGCGCCGCCTTCGGTCGTCAACTGCGTGCCTATGCTCGCGATCTGCACCTCCTGATGCTCGTCGTTGATGTCGGCGTGCTCGGCGAGCATCGTATGGTCGCGCAGCAGGGTCTCGAACATCACGCATCGTTTGCCTTCCAGTTGCAGATGCCCAACGTCCAACGGGAACTCCACATTGACGGTGCCATCCGCCTGCCCGGGGGTGAATGTCGTCGTCGCCGTCAGCGTGTTCCCGTCACCGTCGGTGAGCGCGCCCATGTCGGAAACGGTGCCGTCATCACCCACGACCTTCGCATGAATGGTCGAAACCAACTCGTACTCATGCCCTGGACTGAGGTTGCGGTACTCCACCACATCCTTCACCACGCCATTCGTGATCGGCAGCAACGAGTCACCGTCAAAGGCATCCGAGGCCGATGTCGCGATGGCAGGGAAGCGCACGTCCTGCCGTTCATCGGCGATGTCGGCGTGAGCCGCGAAGTCCACGCCGTTATGCTGCAAGCTTTCGAAGGCTACTACCGTCTTGCCGGCAAGGTCTTCGGGCGGTTCGAACAGGAAGGTCACGTCAACCGTGCCGTCGGATTGGCTTGGCGCGAATGGCAGCTCGACGGTCACCTCCTTGCCGTGTCGGTCGTGCACCACTCCCCCGTCACTCACCGCAGCCGTGTCGTCGAACGTGCGGTAGTGGAGCGTTGCCTTCAGCGTGTAGGGCTTTCCGGCAACGAGATTCGCATAGGACACCGCGTCGGTGATCGTCACGGATTGTGCGCTCGCATTGGCTTCGTCGTCGATGTCGGCCTCAGCATTCGTATGGATCTGTGGGAAGCGCAGTTGCTGCTCGGCATCGGCGGCGTCGCGGTGCTCCAGCAACGACGTGCCGTCGGCATTGCGAATCGTGCGGAACGCCACCACCGTCTTGCCGGCAAGTCGTTCGGCATGGTCAATGGTGAAAGTGAGCTTGGAAGTGCCGCCATGTGGATTGCCAACCTTCAACTGCTTCGTGGCCTTCGCCACAGCCTCGCCTGAAATCTTGCCGTTCTCGATTACGTAGAGCTCGCCCGAATCGGTGTACGTTCCCGCCGTCACGCCCCAGTATTCAGCCGAATCGACCACCGATACCGTTCCGATGGCAGGCGCGAGCTTGTCACCGGCATTACCGTCATCATCAAAGGTATCGGCACCTGCACCGAAGTATGCAAGCCGTGTGGTCATGCCCATCGCCACATTGCCCAGTGTTCCGTAGTCCATGTCCACGCCGTCGCCGTCCGGGTTCAACGAACCGTCGCCGTTCCTGCTGAATTCCTTGGCGGTGAGGGTCACCGAAAACATGCGATGCCCATCGTTCGCGCCGGGTGTGGGGAGTTCGACAAGTTCATAGTCGTCATAGGGCAATGCGCGCAATGCATCGTTCACCTGTACAGCACGCTTCGCACCATCGCGCGTCACCTCATAGGAGATCGCGGAGGTCCACTGCACCGACTGGCCTCCTGATCTCGGCCCGATGCCGGTGAACCATATGCCGGCCTCGGCATCGAGTTTCGACGTATCCTTCACCACCGGATTCCCTTGAGAATCCTTGCCAACCGCCCCGTTTGCGTTCACAGCGTCCGGGTCGTTGGCGTTCGTGTTCCTGCTGTGCGGTCGACATCCGGTGGTGCCGATCCCGGAGTCATTGAACCTGCCGTCGCATGATTTCGTATGCAGCTCGCCGTTCGCGTCAGAGACGATCACATGGCTTTCGCCGGTCGTCTTCGAGGTGATCCGCCAGGCAATCGGCCCCATGCGCTCCATGGTGTCGGCGCTTTTCTTGATGAAGTGGAAATCCGCGCGCTGCACTTGGTTGGACGCGGAACCTGCACCCGACACATGCGCCAATGAGGCATACCGATGCGGGTTGCCATTGGCCTCATAGGCTCCGGTTGACGCATCACCCCCATCATGGCCTATGGTGAAGCGCTTTGACCATGCGCGCGCGGATGCATCGCGCAAATACCCTGCCGAGGCAACGGTCTCACGCACCTCATAGGTTCCGTAGGGCAATTCGTCTATGTCGGTTCTCGCCACGATGCCCTTGCGCCCCGTTGGCTTCCCATTGGAGTCGACTATGTCTCCATAGGAGGCAGACAATGTTCGCACCACGTCGCCGGGCTTATAGGTGCGATTGTTCACGACAACCGCATTGGCACTGCGGTTGATCACCTCGAAACCCGTGCCGTTCAACGAAGCCGCGCCCAATGGAGTCGCCAACCCCGTCTCACGATCCGCTTTGAGCAATTGGAGCCCACCGCGCTGCACATCGTTGGTATTCGCACCCACTCCGCGGATCGTGGCCAGGTTTGCGTCGACGCCATTGGCGTCGAGCGTGTACCGCACGATCATGTTGTCTTCGCGAATCCGGAAGGTCTTGTCGAACCCAGCCCGGTGGTAACCGGCCGCAGCACTGCGTTCGCGAATCTGATAGGTGCCGTATGGCAGGAGTCTCGCCTCCGTTGCAGCCACACTGTTCCCCTTCACCGTCTTGGTGGCTATGGTCGCCACCACGGCATCGCGGGGAATCTCCCTGCCGCTCACATGAACCGGCGCCATGGATTTGTTGACGATCTCATACACCGTGCCGTCAAGCGAGGCATCGCCCTGCGGCTGGGAACCATGCAGGTCATCATCGGTCTTGACCACCTCAACGCCGCCTTTGACCGTTTCGTTCGGGAATGCGATCGTGGTCGCATCGTTGCCGCCCGAGCCGTTGTTCCACGGGTTCAGTGTAGTGCGCATCACCTTGTGGTCACCGCCGTCGGTGAGGGTGAACACACTGCCCGGGTGTTGTGCCGAAGCGGCACGCACCAGCCCTTGCGGTGCGTTGAGCTCGGTAATGCGTACGGTTCCCAGAGGAAACATGGTGCGGCCCGCTGAATCCGTGTAGGGCCATGTGCCCTCATCCGGCTTCTCATGCAACCGCGCAACGCCATTGGAGTCGGTTCGCCATATGGCATTCGCCTGGGGGTGTTTGCCCTCAAGGGCGGCTGCATCGGTGGACACCATGCCGAACCACTCCACCCGAAAACGCACCCCCTCCAACGACGCCACATCACCTTCGAGGGAGCCCGGAGAGCCGGCGTTAGCTATGACTTTGCGCACGTGAAGGTCATCGATGGAGGTCAGCGGCGATTCGGCATGGTCGCCATCCATCGTGATGGTCTGCGTGCCTGAGCCTTCGGCAATCTCCACGGTTTTGACCTTGGAATTCAGCGTGTAGCCTCTTCGTGGCGCCTGCATTTCCTGCAACGTATAGGTGCCGGGCATCACATCGACGCTCGAGGTCGCCCTGCCTTCGGCATCGGTGCTGAAGGTGTGCACCAGCGTCCCATTCCGGCGCAATGCATACTCGGCACCGGTCATATCGTATGCCTCATTGGCGGTGGTGTATGCCGCATTCGTCGCGATCTTACGCATCGTCACCGTCCGCGGGTGCGCTTTCTTCGGCACCCTACGCGCATACAGCATGCGTTGCAGGGCGCCTGCGGTTCCGACCGGCTCATAGAACACGGCCTCGTATTCGTCGCGATCCTCCGCATTGAGGGCACGCTGCGCCAGGAGCCATGCCAGGCCAATCATGGTGTAGGGGGCGAAATTCTGCTGGCCTCCGCTCGAATAGCCGGCCCCGGCCACCTGATGCCCCGGGTTTGCCACCGATACCGCCTTCGTGGCCTTCGATGAGTCCTCTCCACCTTCCACACGCACCTGACCGGAGGCGATCCATATTGCCAGCTGCGTCACAGAACGTGCGTCGACGTCGTCGAGGTTCTTGGCGAACACGCTCTGACTTTCCACGTTCGGGTACCCCTTCGCCGCGATCCATGCCACGGCACCGGTCTGCGGAGCACCTGCCTTGTGGTATTCCACTGTGTTGGGCCGGGTCGTGTATTTGAACATGTGGTACCCCGTGACCGGTTCGGCCACCGTCACCGTATTCCGGGCGTCTGCCCAATGGTCGCCGGGGGCTCCTTTGTCGACGTCCATGCAATAGGCGGCATTGCCGCGGAAGTACGCCTGCGCCTCTTCGAATTGGCTGTTCGTGTACACTGGCACGGTTGGATTCGCCTCCTGGAACCCGGAGAAACCGTAGCGGAACGCCGGCAGATCGTTCTCGCTCAAATTCATATTGGCCATAGAGACGGCGAAATGCATGGTTTGCGGGAATTCAGCGGATTCTTCGGCCCACGCGGGTGCCGCCCCCACCACACCGACCACTGTTGCCACGGCCATGCAGGCCGAAGCCGCCCTCCTCGCCAATACCGCGAGCGCGCTGTGCCCGCCATCCAATCGCACGCCATTGTGCTTTCGCATGAGATTCCTCCTATTCCTTTCCTGTTTCCATGTGTTCGTCGGCGCCTGCGGTCGCCGCGTTGTGTTCACCGTCTTCCCGTCGCAGTGACATCGCATGTCGACAATGCGCGACCAGTAGCATGGCGATGGCGGTCACAATCACTGCGCCCATCAGGGCGACGCCGCCCATGCTCACGCCTGTTCTCGCCAGTCGAATAGGTGCGGGCTGCCGTGTGACGCTCTTGGCGGAGTCTGTTCGCACTCCCCGTTGCGTTGGGGAAGCGCTGGGATCAGCGGTTTTTCGCTCGTCTGCAGGCATCCCCTCTGCAGCCGGTTCGACATGGACGCTCTCACGCACCACGCGGACGCACTCCCAGCTGTCGCCGTAGGCGCTCTGCTGCGGCATCGCACGGGCGTCACCCTTGAATTTCCAGACGAACACATACCACCCAGGACGGGCGGCTTGCACCGTGACCGCATCGCCATGTGCATCGGCTTGACCGCCACCGAATCGTAGAGTGCCGTTGCGTGCGGGCACGTCCCAGCTGCCGATCAGCGTGTGGTGTTCGTCTTCCTCCGGCTCGGCCTCGCCTTGCGGCCGGTACGGTTCGTCGTCACCGCCATTGCCGTCGCCCGCCCACCATACGCTTACCTGGGCGTACGGTTCGTCGGCAGCCAGCCCGTACTGTTCGTTGCCTCCGAACTCACCGTGGTCATGGGGGAATCCGCTCACTTCGATCACGTCGGTCAGCATGGCGCCCACGTGTGCACTGTGTTCACCGACCTGTGACCGCACCTGCACAGGCGTACGGGTCACATTGGTCTCCGACGGCTCCATGAACCCGCTCACCCAATCATGCGTCATCACCTGTTGCACGGCCAATGGTTGCTGTTGCCGTTCCACCGCCCACACCCATGTGCCGTAGGCGTCGCCGTCATGTGCCCGGTACGGCTCCGTCCCGTTCTCCTCGCTGACGGCCTGCACCTGCCTATGCTGCCCGTCATGGGTGAACGTCGCATTGCCGTATGCGGCGGGTCCGAATCCGAGCCGTTTCAATCTGCCGAGGAAATCCTGTGCGGTCTCGCCGGAATCCGGGCGTATGACCGAGTCCAAGTTCTCCCCGCGCAGACCGGTGAAGTACCACCCGCTCGCCTCCACTGCGGAATCGGCAGGCCAGTAGTTGTCGTCACCGTCGAGTCGCATGGTCACGTCATCGGTCACCGCAGATCCGGGATCTGTGGATTTTGGCGTGGTCTGGGTGACCAACGTCGGCGAGAACACGGTGACCGTGTCGAATGCCGTCCCGGCCGCTTCCACCGTCTTGGCCGCAGCCACGCGCAACAGGTTCTGGGAGCTCACGGCCATCTCCACCGCCGGCACCTGCATCTGCGCATGGACGCGCACAGCTCCTTCGCCGCTCGCCTTCCATGCGAAGCGGAGGATCTTGCCGTTGGTGCGCCCGATTCGCGTTCTCGCACCGTTCGCGAACACGGCATCGCCCTCCAGACTCACCGAATATTCCGTGTTCGTGGTGGGCGTGCCCTCGTCGTTGAGAATCTCGAGCACGATGTTTCCCGCGCGTTTGCCGTCGGTGTATTCGACTCGGGTCGCAATGGACTGCGGCACGACCGGACGCACCTCCTCATAGAGCTCGCGGGCCTTGGCGAGTATGTTCGGGTATTGGCTTTCGAGAATCCCTCTCGCATGCGGCCAACCGGCATCTCCCTGGCTTGTGTCGAATGCATCGTGCACGATGAACGCCAACGCCGCCTGCAGATCGTCGACGTTGTGTTCGCGTTGGTGTCGGTTGAGCATCTCGCCCACCAGGCGCGTCACCAACGTGTCCGGCATCGGTTTGGTGACGCCGAGCGTGTAGTTCGTCTCCTGCGATTGATCCATGCAGTAGTACCGTCTCTGCTGGCCGTCATATCCGATCATTCCGAAGAAATAGATTCGGCCGCCATCGAAGTAGCTTTGGTAATCCGAGGCGCTGGCCACGGTGAGTTTCTCCCCTGTGTACGCATTGGCACGAGTCGCACCCCGTATGCCGACAATCGCGCATACGGCCGCCAGCATGGCGAGCAGCCGCACCACCATGACCCGCATATGTCTTGCCGATCTGTTCATTCCAACCGTCCTTCCCGTATTGTGTTGGCAGATTATGTGCTGTCAGATTCACACAGTCAGGTCGGCGTGCATAGCCCGACGGGGCATTGTGGACGGAGGACGGCGTTTCAGTCGATTGTGGATAACCGCGCCACTATTCACAATCCACAACGCCTATGCGACAACGGCACGGACTTTGTCCATTCCGCATTGAATTCATGAGGGAACGAAGCGGTCTGCGGCCTTCCGCCCGGAAATGCATCCACAATGTGGACTATTGGTAAGGAATTTCCACCGTTTGTGCAGGCTCGTAACCTCAGCCACGAAAAACTCCATACAATGACAGGTATGGAAGCACAACACAATGAAACAGAGGCCACCGAGAAACCGGCGGCGAAGAAAACGACGCGCACGCGCAAGCCACGCGCGGCTAAGCAGGCCACCTTCATGGCCGAGGCGCCGGCCATGCCGATCGCCGTCAAGGAGCCGGGCCAGTTCGGCCGCGTCAACATCCTGAACTTCCAACCGTCCGTTGAAGACGACGTCTACGCTGCCCGAGTCGAGATCGGGGAGCAGTTCACCGTTTCCGCCCAGGTGTTCATGGAAGGGCGCACGAAGGTCGGAGCGACCGCCGTGCTGAAGAACCCGCGCGGACGCATCATGGCACGAGTTCCGATGACCGTGGAAAACGCAGGCCTCGACCTGTACACGGCGAAGCTGCAGGCTGGCGAGCATTCCACGCTGAACCCGTGGGATGCCGAATTCGCAGAGGTGAAGAAGCAGCTGGGCAACTGGCGCGTGGCCATCGAAGGCTGGGAAGACACCTACGGGGCATGGCTGCATGACGCCCGCATCAAGGTGGATGTGCTTTCCGACGTGGAGAACACCCTGACCAGCGGATCCGAGCTGCTCACCCGCTGGGCCTCCACCCGTGACGCGAATCTCAACGCCGAACAGCGCAAGACGTTGCGCGAGGCAGCGAAATCGATGATGGACACGTCGCTCGACGCCAAAAGCCGGCTCACCTTCGCCGACAACGCCGGCATCGAGGCGCTGCATGAGACGAATCCACTGCGCGACGGTCTCACCTCAAGCGGCGACCATGTGTTCCACGTGGAACGCCCGAAGTCGAGCTTCAGCGCCTGGTACCAGTTCTTCCCGCGTTCCGAGGGCGCCTACCTCGACGACAACGGCAAGAAGGTGCAGGGCAACTTCCACACGGCCGTCAGCGGACTGGAGCGCGCCAAGGCGGAGGGCTTCAACATCGTGTACCTGCCCCCGATCTTCCCGATCGGCGTGACGAACCGCAAGGGCCCCGACGGTGCCCTCAACGCGGGCCCGGACGACCCGGGCTCGCCGTTCGGCATCGGCAGCGAACTTGGCGGCCACGACACCGTCGATCCGCTGCTCGGCACGATGGATGACTTCAAGGCGTTCTGCCGCCGCGCCCACGAGCTGGACCTCGAAGTGGCGCTCGACTTCGCCTTGCAGTGCTCGCCAGACCACCCGTGGGTGGAGGAGCATCCGAACTGGTTCCGCACCAAGCCGGACGGCTCGATCGCCTACGCCGAGAACCCGCCGAAGAAGTACCAGGACATCTATCCGATCGACTTCGACAATGACCTCGAGGGCATCGAGCGTGAGGTCGAACGCATCATGAACCTGTGGATCGACGCAGGTGTGACCATCTTCCGCGTCGACAACCCGCACACCAAGCCGGTGCGGTTCTGGCAGGACGTGATCGCCGCCGTGACGAAGAAGCACCCGGAGGTGCTGTTCCTCGCCGAGGCCTTCACCCGCCCGGCCATGGTGCGCGCCCTGAGCTATGCCGGTTTCACGCAGTCGCACTGCTATTTCCCGTGGCGCAACACGAAGCCGCAGCTCGAGGAGTTCCTGCAGGAGACCAACGGCAAGGGCGGCTATTACCAGCACAACACGTTCTGGCCCACCACCCCCGATATTCTCACCGCCTATGTGCGCGACGGCGGTGTGGCAGCCCACGCCATCCGCGCCGTGCTCGCGGCGCTCGGCTCCCCCAGCTGGGGCATCTACAACGGCTACGAGCTCATCGAGAACCGGCAGCGCGCCGATGCCGAGGAGCAGTCGTCGAACGAGAAGTTCGAGATCAAGGTCCGCGACTGGTCTGCGGCAGACAGAATCGGCATCTCCGAACTGCTCACGTCGCTCAACGAGATCCGTTCGAAGCACGCGGCCACCACGAGCTACCACAATCTGACGATCCTGCCGTCCGCCAACGAGAACATCATCGCCTTCGCGCGGCAGACGGAAGGCCGCTTCACCGAAGACGGGCACACCGACACGCTCATCGTCGTAGTCAATCTCGACCCATACAACGAGCAGCAGTCGTCGATCCACGTCGATGCCAAGGCACTCGGCCTGCCCACCGAGCACCCGTACCATGTGAAGGACCAGCTCACCGGACGGGAATACGACTGGAGCTGGGACAACTTCGTCTCGCTGGCACCATGGGCAGATGTGGCACATGTGTTCCATGTGGAGACCGAGGGGCAGCCCCTCGACTGACACGCACCGCATATGCACACGAGGGCCGTTCCCGCATTCAACTCGCGACGAACGGCCCTCGTGTGCATATGCGGGTATTGTGTTGTTCGTTAGCACAAGTCCATGCAAAGGAGAAATACCATGGCAGAAACCTTCAATGTCGTCGTGGAGATCCCACGCGGTTCCAAGAACAAGTACGAAGTGGACCAGGCCTCCGGCCGCGTGTTCCTCGACCGCACGCTGTTCACGGCGATGGGTTACCCGGATGACTACGGCTACATCGACGGCACGCTGGGCGAGGACGGCGACCCGCTCGACGCGCTCGTGATGCTCACCGACTCCGTGTTCCCGGGCTGCGTGGTCAAGTGCCGCGCCGTCGGCCTGTACCACATGGTCGACGAAGAGGGCGGCGACGACAAGGTGCTGTGTGTGCCGGACGACGTCCGCTACGACAACATCAAGGACATCGATGACGTCTCCAAGTTCCACAAGGCGGAGATCAAGCACTTCTTCGAGCAGTACAAGGCACTCGAGCCGGGCAAGGAAGTCATGCCGGGAGACTACTTCGCCAACGCCGAGACCGCCGAGAAGGAAATCAAGGAGGCCAAGGAGCGTCTCGCCAAGTCGCAGAATGAAGACATCACGCTCTGACACTGCATTGGCGCGCACGCCGTCGCCGTGCCGCGAATAGGCGTCAGGCGCGCACATGAATTGAGAATGGGGCCGATCCATGGCGGATCGGCCCCATTCTCATTCCGGACATCTGCAGCCGGCATCAGCCTCACACCGTGAGCGTGAGCTGCACGACCAGCGTGGCAAGCGCGACCAGACCACCGGTGAGCATCACCGGCATCAGCGCGAAGCCCACCCAGGGAGCCTGCGCACCCTCGAGCGGCCGCGAATCGCGATACCATACGCGATCCATGAATCCGAGCCCGACGGCGAACGCCACAATGGCCGCCACACCGGCAATCCACACCCACAATTCGCCATTCGCACTCTCTGCCTTGCTTTCGCCGAAGCCCTGCATGAGCATCGGCAGGAAGCACCATCCGCTGCACAGCACCGTGCATGCGCCGTCCATCACCATATGCGACAACTGCACAATCAGGTGGCTGCGGTCGAGGCGAGCCATCTGCCTGCCGAACGCGACGACCACGAGCGCGATGAGCAATGCGCCCACGCCGGCGAACCACGCGCACACCGCCAGCGCGCCCGGCGAACCCAATTGCGGGCGGGAGGGCGAACCCATCGAGCCGAACACGAACTCGCCAAGCATGGGCGTGGAGGCGAAGATCATACCGAACATACCGAGAATCACGCCGGTGACACGGCCGGGAATGCCGTCACGCAATGGCGTGAAGAACGCGAACAGCATGATCATGACACCCACTACAAAGCTGGTCAGCGAGAACGTGACCGATGAGACGGCATTGCTGCCGGGAATGCACGCGAGCGCGACAAGCACCACGTAGAGTGCAATCTGCAACCATACGGATCGCGAGAACGGAACCACCGGCGCCACAGGGCGGTAGTCCGGGGCCATCTGCGCGGTCAGGGCGGAATCCGCGGTCAGTTCGCCGTCTGCCGCGGCATTGCGGGCGTCGGCAACATGTTGTGTCTCACTCATCTCTCACCTTCATATCTCCACCGTCACGCATACACCCACGCAGGCGGTCACACCAAGAAACAGTGTAATATAGGGCCGTTCCGCCCACAAATCGACGCAACGCGCATGCCCGGCGGCCGTTGCGATGGGCGCACGTCCGGCACAACGTCCCCTTTTCGGTTTCTCATCGCGAAATGGTCGCAGGCTTTTTTCGTCGCTTCCGCTACACTGACAGCAAAACGTGCTTGCACACACCATGCACACATCGCTGTTACACAAGCATGGGACCCAACAGGAGAGGATCGGGAACGTGACGGATTTGACTTTGATGACGTTTTCCACGGATCCAACCACCGTGCTGCCGTCGCTCACCCTGCTCTCCCACCGTGTGCGCGTGCTGCCGATGGACGCTTCGAGCCTGGTGCGCATGCCCGAGAACACGATTCTGCTGCTCGACGCCCGCGACGACCTGGCCTCCGCGAAAACACTGTGCAGACTGCTGCACGCCTCGGGCCTGTCGACGCCGATCGTGCTCATTCTCACCGAGGGGGGCTTCACCGTAGTCAACGGCGAATGGGGGGTGAGCGATGTGATCGTGAACACCGCCTCGCCGGCCGAAGTTGAAGGGCGTCTGCGACTGGTCACCGAACGCGTGACCACGTATAGCGTGATGCCGAATGCGCCGGCGAATTCCGGCCCGGAGGATGAGGACGGCCTCATTCGCTCCGGCGATCTCGTGGTGGATACGAACGGCTATACCGCGAATCTGCGCGGCGTGCCCATCGACTTGGCATATAAGGAATTCGAACTGCTCAAATACCTCGTCCAGCACCCCGGCCGCGTGTTCACGCGAGCGCAGCTGCTGCAGGAGGTGTGGGGCTACGACTACTACGGCGGCACGCGCACTGTCGATGTACATGTGCGGCGACTGCGTGCGAAGCTCGGCGGCGAATACGAGCATCTGATCGGCACCGTGCGCAACGTCGGCTACCGCTTCGACCCGCCTGAAGAGGAATCTGCAAACAACACCGCCCGCGAAGCCGCCGAGATGGGCTCGTCTACCCCAGCAGAGGAATAATTCCGTTCTTCCGGTTACCCTACCCTTAGGGATGTGCGAATTCGCATGAACCCCGATAGCCGAGGATTGCGGGAGCGGTATGGCCGGTGAAAGCAGGAAAGCGCGCATCACGCGCATGCACAGGCAATATGAGACGCTGTGCGAGTTCATTCCGACGGTGAAGTGCCAGCTGGATTTTCACACGCCCTTCGAACTGCTGGTCGCCACGATTCTGAGTGCGCAGACCACCGACAAGCGCGTCAATTCAATTACACCGGAGCTCTTCGACACCTATCCCACCGCCGAAGCCCTTGCCGACGCCCGCTTGGAGGATGTCGAGAGCATCATTCGCCCGCTTGGCTTCTACCATGTGAAGGCCGAACACATCATTGCCGTGGCACGGCAGATTGTGGAACGGTTCGGCGGCGAAGTGCCGCAGACCATGGAGGAGCTCACGTCGCTGCCCGGCGTGGGCCGCAAAACCGCGAACGTCGTGCTCGGCAACGCATTCCACGTTCCCGGATTTCCCGTAGACACCCATGTGATCCGTGTGACCGGGCGCCTGCATTGGCGTGATGACTGGATGAAGGCGAACACGACACCCGAACGCATCGAGCAGGAGATCACCGGCTGCTTCCCCGAAAGCGAATGGACCGACCTGTCGCACCGGCTCATCATCTTCGGCCGCAACATATGCACGAGTCGCAGCCCCGAATGCGAGACCTGCCCGTTGCTGCCCACCTGCCCGAGCGCCGGCGGGTTCCTCGAGATCGCCGCCGAGCGCAAGGCGCGCGCCACGCAGCGCGCCCGCAGGAAGCCGCGTTCGCGCAAGACCCCGAAGTGACCCGGCGTGCCCGGCGTGCAAATCTAGCGCGCGAATCCAACGCGAATCCAGCTGCGTAAAAAGAGACAGATACCCATGCAAATCCGTCCCTTTTTACGCAGGAGGCTTGATCTATCCGTGCAGCGGATCTTCGATTTGCAATCTGCAATCTTCAATCTGCATAAAAAGGGACGTTTATGTGCGCGACCTGTCTCTTTTTACGCAGATGTTTGCGTTGCTGATGCGGTTGATGCAGCTGATGATGCGCAATGACCCGTCTGCGTACAAGGAGACAGATTGCATGGATACCTGTCTCCTTGTACGCAGGGTGGGCAGAGAGGCGCGCCGGATATCTATACTGGAGCCATGACTGAGCACGGCAACAGGCACGCACGCAAGATTCGCCCCTGGATTGTATTCCTCGTCATCGTCGCCGTGCTTGGCGCGGCGGCCGGCGTGGGCATCACCGCACTGCGCGGCGGCAACAGCGGCCTCAACGCCGTGGTTGGGTCGCTGCGCGGCGGCCGCAAACTCGAAGTGGGACTCCTCGACGAGCCCACGTCGCTCGACATTCGGTCCAACAGCGAACGTTCGGTGCAGCAGGCACTCATGGGCAATGTATACGAGACGCTTGTCACCTTCAACGACGAGCAGGCAATCGCCTCCGGACTGGCCGCCCGCTGGACGCAGACCACCGACGGACTGCGCTACACGTTCTTCCTGCGCAACGGGCTCACATTCTCGGACGGCACGCCACTGGACGCCAGCTCGGTGGTGCGCTCGCTCCAGCAGACGCTCGCCGGCGACCACACGAACGACGGGCTCTCGAACATCACGGCCGTGGAGAACAACGACGCGCGATCAGTCACGTTCACGCTCTCCTCGCCGAACCCGCGCCTCTTGCCCGCGCTGGCGAGCCAAGCCGGCGCCATCGTGAACCCGAATGCGACGAACCCCGATTTCGCACGCCATTCCTATGGCTCCGGCCCGTTCATGGTGAACGCGGTGCAGCCGGGTTCCATCAAGCTCACCCGCAACGAACACTATTGGGGAGACAAGCCGGAGACCTCGCAGGCGACACTGCGCTATTACACGGACGAACAGAAGATGGCCGACGACCTCAAGACCGGCAAGCTCAACGTGGCGCTCCCCCGTTCGGCCCACATTGCCGAACAGCTCTCCCATACGTCCGGCATCACGCTGCAAGACGGTTTCAGTACGCGCAAGACACTGCTGGCGCTCAACAGCAAGAGCGAGAGCCCGTTCTCCGATGAGCAGGTGCGCCAGTTCACACGCTATGCCATTGACGCACGGCAGATCGCGAATGCCGAGCCGGGTGCCAAAGCCCAGCTGAGTGGGCCAATCTCGCAGATGCAGCCCGGCTATGTGGACCTCGACAATCTGTTCCAGCATGACCTCGGCAAGGCTTCGTCGATGCGCTGGTATTTCGCCGCAGATTACTTCAAACCGTTCACTTTGCTCGCCGATGAGACGCACCGCGAGCTCGCCCAGACGCTGGTGGACCAGATCGCCGCGATTCCGATGCCGGTTTCGTTGGAAGTGGTCGATTCGGCCACGCTGAACAGTCGTGTGCAGTCCGGCGACTACGCCTGCGCGCTGATTGAGATGGACGATCCGCACGATTACACGCGGTTCGTCGACGGCAGCGCGATGTTCGGCTATGTGAACGGAGCCGTGCAGCAGCAGTACCGCAAGGCGCTCGAACAAACCGATTTCAAGGACTACCGCGAACAGTTGCGCGAGTTCGACCGCATGGTGAGCGAGGACGCGGCGAGTGCGTGGCTGTACACGGGCAAGGATTACGTGGCCGCGCAGCACGACGTGCAGGGTGTGGACGCGAATCTGGCGAGCTCCAGACTTGCGCTCGCCCGACTGAGCTGACGCGGCCGCGGAACGGCGGCGGAAACGCATGGTGTTGTCAGCGTAGCTTTTTAGACTTCTTTCTATGACAGATAGCGAAGATTATTCGATCAACGCCAATCTCACCGCACTCCCCGACCGCGTGGGCGTGGACGGCCTTGAAGCCAAGTGGCGCAAGGTCTGGGATGAGGATGGCACGTACACGTTCCACGATCCAGGCGAGCGCAAGGCCGTCTATTCCATTGACACCCCGCCGCCCACCGTCTCGGGGCACCTGCACGTCGGTCACGTGTTCTCGTACACGCATACCGACATCATCGCCCGGTTCAAGCGCATGAACGGCTATGAGGTGCTCTACCCGATGGGTTGGGACGACAACGGCCTGCCCACCGAGCGCCGTGTGCAGAACTACTACGGTGTGCGCGTCGACACTTCGCTCAAGTATGACCCGGATTTCGTGCCGCCGTTCGAGGGCACCGAGGGCAAGAAGATCCAGGCCAAGGATCAGGTGCCGATCTCGCGCAAGAACTTCATTGAACTGTGCGAGAAGCTCACCGCGCAGGATGAGAAGCAGTTCGAGGAACTGTGGCGTCAGCTGGGCCTGTCGATCGACTGGAAGCAGACCTACCACACCATTGGCGAGCACCCGCAGCGCGTGGCCCAGAAGGCATTCCTGCGCAATCTGGAACGCGGTGAGGCCTACCAGAAGGACGCCCCGGGCCTGTGGGACGTCACGTTCCAGACCGCCGTGGCCCAGGCCGAGCTCGAATCGCGCGAATACCCGGGCTTCTACCACCGCATCGCGTTCCGCTTCGAGGAGACCGGCGAGACGATCTACATCGAGACCACCCGTCCTGAGCTGCTGCCAGCCTGTGTGGCGCTCATTGCGCACCCAGATGACGAGCGGTACAAGCCGTATTTCGGCAAGATGGTCACCTCGCCGCTGTTCAACGTGAAGGTGCCTGTGCTCGCCCACCCGGCCGCCGAGAAAGACAAGGGCGCCGGCATCGCCATGTGCTGTACGTTCGGCGACATGACTGACGTCGAATGGTGGCGTGACCTGCACCTGCCCACCCGCTCGATCATCCAGCGCAACGGCCGCATTGTCATGGACACCCCGGACTGGATCCACGATGAGAAGGGCCGCGAGTATTTCGCGGGTCTTGCAGGCAAGACCACGTTCTCGGCCCGCAAGCAGATTGTGGAGGACCTGCAGGAGACCGGCGACATGGACGGCGAACCGAAGCCGACCATGCGTATGACGAACTTCTACGAGAAGGGCGACAAGCCGCTCGAGATCGTCACGTCCCGCCAGTGGTACCTCGAGAACGGCGGCACCAACAAGGCACTCAACGCCGAGCTCATCGAGCGCGGCAAGGAGCTCAACTTCCACCCCGACTTCATGCGCGTGCGCTACGAGAACTGGGTGCATGGCCTCAACGGCGACTGGCTCATCTCGCGCCAGCGCTTCTTCGGCGTGCCGTTCCCGCTGTGGTACCCGCTCGACGCCAACGGGGAACCGGATTACAGCAATCCGCTCACCCCGAGCGAGGATCGTCTGCCGATCGATCCGACCATCGATGTGCCGGAGGGGTACAGCGAGGACCAGCGTGACCAGCCGAACGGCTTCATGGCCGAACCCGACATCATGGACACCTGGGCCACGTCGTCGCTCACGCCGCAGATCGTGACGAAGTGGGCCGAGCCCGGCGAGGAGAACGAGCGGTTCTTCAAGTCCACGTTCCCGATGGATCTGCGCCCGCAGGGTCAGGACATCATTCGCACCTGGCTGTTCAGCACAATCGACCGCGCCGACCTCGAGAACCATTGCCTGCCGTGGGCCAATGCCACGCTATCCGGTTGGATTCTCGACCCGGACCACAAGAAGATGTCGAAATCCAAGGGCAACGTCGTGGTACCGAACAAGCCGATCGAGCAGTTCGGCGCGGACGCCGTGCGCTACTGGGCGGCATCGGCGCGCCTCGGCCTTGACGCCACGTATGACGAGGGCCAGATGAAGATCGGCCGCCGTCTGGCCATCAAGCTGCTCAACGCCACGAAGTTCGCCCTGGCGATCGGCCGTGAGGACGAGAACCACCACGTGGGTGAGGGCGCCACGGCCAGCTGGGATCCGAAGGACGTCACCGAACCGCTCGACCGCGCCGCGATGGCGAAGATGGCGAAGGTGGTCTACGACGCGACCGAATCGCTCAACAACTATGAGCATTCGAAGGCGCTGGAGACAATCGAGGACTTCTTCTGGCAGTTCTGCGACGACTATATTGAACTCGTGAAGAACCGCGCCTATGGCACCGCCGAATCTACCGGAGTCGAGCCCAGCCCGCAGGCCGTGAAGTCCGCGCGCACGACGCTCGGACTCGGACTCGACGCATTCGCACGCCTGTTGGCGCCGTTCCTGCCCTACACCACCGAAGAGGTGTGGAGCTGGATGCACTCCGGCGAAGGCTCCGTGCACCATGCACCATGGCCGAAGCCCATCACGTACGCCACCGCCGCGTTCAAGGCGTCGCCGGAACTGCTCACGCAGGCCGGAGCCGCCCTCACCGCGCTGCGTGGCATCAAGTCGAAGGCCAAGGTCTCGATGAAGACGCCGATTCTCTCGGTGATGCTCAACGTGAACGACGAGCTGCACGACGCCCTGGCGCCGGCACTTGGCGACATCGCCGAGGCGGCACGTGTCACCGGTCGCATCTCGCTGCAGAAGGCCAGTGATCTCATGGCGAAGTTCGCCCGTCCAAAGGGTGAGAGCACGGCAACACCGGCCCCGGCGTCGGACGAGACGGACGTCGAGGAGATCACCGTCGTCGAAAGCGAGCTCGGCGAACCGCCGGCCAAGAAACCGAAGGCCGCGAAGTAAACGCGCGAATCCGGAACATGAAATGCGGGAAGGCATGAGCATATGCCTTCCCGCATTTCATGTTCCGGCGGCAACCTGCAAGAAACCATCTCCTATTCTCTGAAAATTAACGGCCATGTTATTCGTCTCGCGTATAGGCTTTGGGCGAATACAAAAAAGTTGTCGGGGTCTTAAACTCATTGATGAACATATTTTCTATCCTTTGGAAAAGAACGAGACCATGACTAGCACGCATACCACCACAGAGCGCCGTTATGTTGATGGACGCACTCTCGATGAAAAAGACAACATTATTCTCGACATTCTCGAACACAATGGCCGTGCCACACTGGCACAGCTTGCGGAGGCGGCTTCACTCTCCATCTCGGCGACGCAGTCGCGTGTACAGAAGCTCGAGAAAAACGGCGTCATCGTCGGCTACCGTGCGATCATTCACTATCCGGAACAGACCACTGGAACCATCCACGCATTCGTGTCGGTGACTCCGCTCGAATACGACGAGAACGCGAACATTCCGGAGAAACTCGAACATATCAACGGCATCGACTCATGCGACGCCGTCTCCGGATCGCAGGTGTATGTACTCACTGTCACCGTGCCCACCGTCCCGCAGCTTGAGGACCTCGTGACCGAGATCCACCGCATCGTGCCATCGAACGTGGAGACGACGATGGTGCTGCACCGCTATTTCCCGCGCTGACCCAATGCCGAAGGTGTGCGGAATGGCTCGCGCGCCGATTCCGCACGCCTTCGGTCGGTAGCCACAGCACGCTACTGTAGAAATATGAGCGAAGAACATATGGAACAAGACGCCTCGGGCGTCGACGAGACGGTGATTGATTCCGACCACGAGTGGCGCGACGAACGTACGCGCGACATCGTGAACAAGATAGCGACCCTGCGGCAGTCGATTGACAACGTGGACATGGCGATTGTCGCATTGCTCGCGGAACGCTTCAAATACACCTCTTCAGTGGGTGTGCTCAAGGCGCAGGCAGGATTCGCGCCAGCCGACTACAAGCGCGAGGAAGAGCAGATGCGCCGTCTGCGCCGACTCGCAATCGACGCGGGACTCGACCCGGAGATTGCCGAGGAATACCGCGAATTCGTGGTCACCGAAGCCAAGAAACGGCATAAGCGCATCGCCGAAACCGGCGAGGATCCGGGCGTGCTCGACATCTTCGCCTGATACTTCCCCACCACAACACCGCCGTGAGACACTCATCATCACCACACCACGCCAAACCATCTGCAGCCAAAGCCGTGCTCACTGCTGGACTCGCAGCCGCATTGTGCGCCGCGCTCACCGTGCCCGCGCTCATGAGCACGCATGCAGATCAGCCCGCCACAACGAATGTGGAGGGCCTGGCGGCCCGGTTCGCCGACGACGATCTGTTCATGGTGAACAGCGCCGCGGATTCGTCACGCCGCATGTACGCGGTGTCGCGGAACGGGACGTCGCATATGCAGCTCGACGGCTCGCTGCCGTTCACACTCGACGTCAGCTACACGCTCAACGGGCCGAATGTGCCGGTCGACAGACTGAACAACGCAAGCGGCATGGCGGGCGTGCATGTCGTGGCACGAGTGAACGACCGGGCCGGCGATGGCATACAGCAACTCGCCCGTCAGATGCGCCCGTTCGCCTTCTTTTCCATGCCGAGCGCGGTAGTGGGCGACGTCTCGGCCTCCGACGGCGTGGTCGTGCAACGCGACGGCTCCGCCATCACCGTCGCCGCGACGGCAAATCCCGGATCCACGCTTGACTTCCGCGTGTATGCCGACGCCAAACATTTCTCGATGAGCCCGGTGGCGCTTGCCGTGCTCCCGCAATCCGCGCCGACCGGCTACACTGCGCAGCTGCAGTCATTGGCTCGGAATTCGACCACCTTGGTCAATTCGATCACCGGCGAGAACAACGACGATACGAATGCGAGACTCATCGGCGAACTCGAACGATTGCGTGAGCGGGAACGCGTGCTGGCACAGCAACAGATCGCGCAGGCCGATGCCGCGCACAAACGCGCATTCCACGAATACATGGCGGCATACGTCAGCTCATATACCGCGCATCTGAGCGGTTCTGTGGGCAATTCCACCCAGTTGACGGCGCTCGTGGGCACTGCGGGCGAGCTGAACGGAGACACGCCACTGGCGCGCGCGGTCACGAATCTGGCGGGCGCGGTCAATGCGCGCAGCGACGCCTACCAGCACATTGGCGCGGCAGACGAGGTCGACTGGATCATCCGGCGCATTCGGCAACGCGGCACACAGGGTCTGGCGACCGAACTCTCCCAGCGCGCAGGCATGAACTCCCGCGACGGTGCGCAGAACTACGCGGCGGGGCAGAAACAGCTGTCAAACGCGATGATTCCGTATTCGATGGCGTATACGGATGCGTATACGGAGAATCTCAATACACTGACCGGCGGCGATGTCTCGCGCGCGCAGGCCATGGGTGCGCAGGCTATTGCGCAGACAGACGCGCAGTTCGGTTCGAACAGCACGCTCACCAGCGATCAGGCCAAGGTGGACGCGGCGATGAACGAGCTGGCACAGGCGCGCGAGCACACCGGAGCCTCGAGCGCCGACCGACAGATTGCCTTGCGGTACGCCGACCGTTTCTCAAATGCAGCTGCCAACGCCTCTGGGGCCGCGCAGAACGCTGGCTTGGGCACGCCAGTCTCCGCAATCGCATCGCAGGTGTACGACGGTTGGCTCGCACATTCGATTGGCGGGAAGATCGTCGGGGCGCGTACCAAGGCGATTGCCGATGCGCAGGCCAAGGAACGTCGCCAGCAAGGCGAAGATGCTCAGGCAGGAGCGTCACTCGTCGTGGCGTCCGATGACGATGCCGCCGCTGACGTAAGCAAATTCGCCGGCTCTGCGGCCGCTGGACTCGGTGTGAAGGGCGGCGGAGCGAAGGACGATGCCGCGCATCGCAGCAGTGATGCCGGTGGCAGCGGCACCCCGCATCGCGAGCGCGTTCCCGAAAGCGAGCGCTTGGCCACGCAGTTCGGCGTCTCCGATCTTGCCAGCGGTCTCGTGCTGCATGCTGACCCCTCACAGGTCGTTGACGAGACCGTGATCATCGGACAAGCGCAGCCGTTGCTTGAGGCGGGAGCCGCAATGAGCGGGCCATCGGGTGGCTTGGCATCGCAGTTGGCGTACGACACTGCGGACCACTGGCCGAATCTGCGTCTGCTGCTCGTGCGCCCCACACTGTGACGTCAATCTTGAGCATAACACGATTGGCCTCTGGCGACCCTTCTGGGCACGTCGGAGGCCAATCGCGTATATGAACGGGGCTATGCCGTCAGTTGTTCGAGCCGCCGTTCAGCGAGCTGTTGCCTTGCTGCACGATCGCCTTGAAGAAGTCCGCATTCGTCATCGTCTTCTTCAGGCGCGGCACGAGCGTCTGATAGGCCTGCTCAGGCTCCAGACCGCCAAGCAGGCGACGCAGGCTGTACAGCACCGGAAGTTCCTGCGGGTTCGTGATGAGCTCCTCACGGCGGGTGCCGGAAGCATTGATGTCCACAGCCGGGAACAGGCGCTTGTCGGCCAGTTCGCGACTCAGACGCAGCTCCATGTTGCCAGTGCCCTTGAACTCCTCGAAGATCACCTCGTCCATCTTCGAACCGGTCTCCACCAGGGCCGACGAGATGATGGTGAGCGAACCGCCGTTTTCGATGTTGCGGGCGGCGCCGAAGAACTTCTTCGGCGGGTAGAGCGCCTGGGCGTCCACACCACCGGAGAGGATGCGCCCTGAGGCAGGTGCCGCGATGTTGTAGGCGCGGGCGAGGCGCGTCATGGAATCGAGCAGCACCACCACATCCTGCCCCAGCTCCACCAGGCGCTTGGCGCGTTCGATGGCGAGCTCGGCAACGATTGTATGGTCGGAGGCCGGGCGGTCGAAGGTGGACGAGATGATCTCGCCCTTCACGGTGCGCTCCATGTCGGTGACCTCTTCCGGGCGTTCATCGACGAGCACGACCATGAGGTGCACCTCGGGATTATTCACGGCGATCGCATTGGCGATGTTCTGCAGCGTGATCGTCTTGCCGGCCTTCGGCGGCGAGACGATGAGGCCGCGCTGGCCCTTGCCGATTGGCGAGACGATGTCGATCAGGCGACCGATGATGCGGTTCGGCGTGGTCTCCATACGCAGGCGCTCGTCGGGGTACAACGGCGTGAGTTTGCTGAAGTTCGGGCGATCCTGTGCCTCTTCCACGCTCAGTCCGTTGATGAGCGTGATCGACTGCAACGGCATGAACTTCTGACGCTGGTTGCGGCGCTCCCCCTCATGGGGCGCGCGCGTGTAACCGCGCACGGCATCGCCTTTGCGCAGGCCGTACTTCTTGATCTGCCCCATCGACACATAGATGTCGTTCGGTCCGGGCAGGTACCCGGAAGTGCGAATGAACGCGTAGGAATCGAGCACGTCGACGATGCCGCCGACCTCCACGAGATCCTCGGTGTTCTCCTCGCGACGCTCGTTGCGGTCGTTGCGATTGTTGCGCTCATTGCGATTATTGCCACGTTCGTCGCGGGAACGGCGTTCGTTGCCCTCCTCACGCTCCTCGTAATCGCGATCGTTGCGGTTTCTGCGGTGCTGGCGGTTCTCCCTGTCGGCACGCGCATTCGAACGGTCGTTGGTGCGGCTTCCGCGCTCGGCACGGCGATGCGCATGCTCCTCGTGACGTTCGTCACCCTCGCCGTCATTCGCACTCAGCGGCAATGACGAGAGAATGTCGTCAAGATCTGGCTTGGCTTCCGCATCCGGTTCACGCACGGCCGCCGCTCCTGCACGACGTCGCGTGGGCAGTGAGTCCACGGCACCGCGACGACGGCGTGGCTGCTCACCGCCGCGCTCCGCGTGCTCGGGCAGATTCAGCGTGCTCAGCAGATGCTCGGCGGCGGACGTCTCACCATTGGTCGCAGCCTGATCCACAGATTCCATCTGACGGCGCTTCCCGCGCACGCGGCGACCGCGAATCTGAGTCATCTCCTCTTCGGCGGGCAGGACGGCATGGCCCTCCTCCTTCACCTGGGCAGGCTGTTCGGCAGCAGACTCCTCGGCTGCCTTTGGCTCGCCGGCCTTGCGCACCACGCGTCGGGCACCGGTCTTGCGAACCGGAACGGAGACTGCATCATCGTGCCCTGCGGGCTGTTCCGGCTGTGCCGGTGCCGTTTCGCTCTTCGCCGACGACTGCTTGGCGCGGGCCTCTTCGATCGCTGCCACCAAGTCGCCCTTGCGCTTCGCAGAAAGACCGCGCAAGCCAAGTTCCTTGGCGATCTCCTTGAGCTCAGGCAGCTTCATCTTACTTAAATCTTGGCTATCGGCCACGTTGTTGTACCTTCCCTAGGCCATACGCATGCCAGCGTGTTATGGCAGAAAAAGAAATTGAACCGCATACACGGGTTCGTGTGAATGAATACTCACACGGTACCTCAATATCGAGACGAAATGCGTGTGGCGCCCATGTTTATAACATGGGCGCCACACGCAAACGCAGGTATCTGCTTGTATTTTATGGAACCATCACTTGGATTCGTGATACGACTTGTCGGTGTTCACCGACCACACGTTGTTCTTCGAGGTCTTGTGGGTGCGAATGTTGTCCACCGCCTCCATCGACGTGGCCATCGAATGGTCCATGTTGTTGTAGCGGTGCTGTCCGTTGCGGCCCACACAGTACAGATTGCCGAACGAATCAAGGTATTCCACGAGCTCGGGCATCTGCTCGTAGGTGTCGAAGTAGGCCGGGTATGCCTTCTTCACACGCTCGCGGTGCGAGTCGAGCACGTCGTCCGGGCCTGCGATGACGCCCATGCGGGTGAGTTCGTGAATGGCGAACTTCGTGGCGTCCTCGTCGCTCATGTTCCAGAACTCATCGCCTTCCTCGCAGAAGTATTCGAGGCCGATCCACACCGTGTCATCCACGTCCTTCACCAGGTATGGGCTCCAATTATTGAAGATCTGCAGGCGACCAACCTTGTAGCCCGGGTCCTGCACGTAAATCCAGCAGTCCGGTACAATCGGCGGATTGCCCAGCGTCGGGATGTCGGTGGTGTTCTTGAGCTTCAAATGCTTGACCAGCAGGCCGACCGTGACGAAATCGCGGTATGGCAGGCCTTCGGCAATATGGCGCATGTCGGACGGCACAGGCTGCTGTTCGGTGTCCATGGACTCGACCAGGTCCTTCACCGGCATCGACGAGATGAACTGGTCGGCCTCGAGGGTCTCCTGCGTGCCATCGGAATGCCTCACGAGCACCGAGGCGATTCGGCCGTCGGCACCACGATTCACACCGACCACCTTGGTGCCGGTCTTCACCTTGACCCCACGGGCCTCGCAATTGTCTTTCACCGTCTCCCACAGCTGCCCCGGGCCGAGCTTGGGGTACCAGAACTCCTCGATGAGCGAAGTTTCCACCTCGCTGTTGTCGCGCTTCTTCGGCATCAGCTTCTGCACGGCATTCTTGAGCACCTCGGAGATCGAGAGGCCCTTGACGCGCTGCGAACCCCAATCCGCCGAGATCACCGAGGGGTGACGTCCCCATAGTTTCTCGGTGTAGCCTTCGAAGAACATCGAATAGAGCACGCGTCCGAACCGGTTGATGTAGAAGTTCTCCAGATTGTCTTCCGGAAGTTTGTGCACCATCGACTTCAGATATGAGAAACCGGCCTTCATGGTAATCTTCGGGCCCATCGCCTTGAGCGTATCAAGCGACAGCGAGATCGGGTAGTCGAGGAAGTGCTTGTTCCAGTAGATGCGCGAGACACGATGGCGCTTGAGCATCACTTTGTCTTCAATCTCAGGGTCCGGTCCGCCAGGCTCCAGATCATGGGTGTCGCGGCCGAGTTTCTTGTCGTCGTATGACGGAGCCCCCTGCAACGGCAGCGTCTCCTGCCACCAGTCCATGATGCGCTCGTCCTTCGAGAAGAAGCGGTGGCCACCGATGTCCATGCGGTTGCCATCGTGCTTCACGGTACGGGCGATGCCACCGAATTCCTCGGATTCCTCGAGCAGCGTCACATCATAGGCGTTCGAACCGTCCTTCACCAGCTCCCATGCTGCGGTGAGACCGGCAGGGCCTCCACCAATGATGACGACCGATTCTGGTTCGCTCGTGGTCACGATGAGATCCTCCTTCATTGAGGGTATGCATATTGCAAGGACGATCGGGGAACGCCCTGCCTGAATCATTCAAGTCAAACCGTAAAGTCGTTACCAGTCTAGTGCGTGCCATGACCTAGGCATGCGCTCATACCGTTGTGAGTGAACATCGCGGCATATGCCCGAATGGCATGCTGCGGCGCGCGAATGGTCGTCATTGCATGTCTTCGGGTATGTCGATGTCGGTCTGCTGCACCTCTTCGACGTTGACGTCCTTGAACGTCACGATGCGCACGTTCTTCACGAAACGACTGGAACGGTATACATCCCACACCCACGCGTCGGAGAGCTGCACATCGAAATACACGTCCTGTCCGGCGGACCGCACGTTGAAATCGACCTTGTTCGCTAAGTAGAAGCGTCGTTCCGTCTCCACCACGTACTTGAACAGCTTGATCACGTCACGGTACTCGCGGTACAATGCGAGCTCGGCATCGGTTTCGTAGTTGTCGAGATCTTCGGCACTCATGCTTGGGGTTACTCTTCCTGTTGAGAATCGTCGGCGTTGCGCGACGACATGCGGTCATGGCCGAGACGGCGCCACCAGGCCTTCTTCGATTTGTTGTGCTCCGCATTGTTGTACGGCCACGTGTTCTCCGACTCCACGTTGTCTTGGGCGATGCGGGCGGAGTCGGACTTCATCTTGTCGCCCATGGTCGTCTCGTCCTCGCCGACGGCACGATGCGTCTCCCCCTGTTGCGGGGAGATGGCGTCGGACAGCGCCTGCTTGCGAATTGCAGTGGAATGCTGGTGGAGCCGCAACGCCTTCTCCATGCCGGGATTCGTGGTGATCACGTGCATGCCGAAGGCGTCCATGGCACGAACCGGGTCGTACTCGTCGACCAACGTGTCAAGCACGTTGAGATCTTGGTACTTGTTGTTGGCTTCGTCCCATAAGGCGTCGCGCGAGGTGCCGGACGGCACGAACCCCAGCGACTGGTACACCGAGTAGGAACGAGTGTTCTTCTCAGGCACCGCCAACCAGATGCGGTGGAGTCCAAGGCCTTCGGGTTCGTCGGCGAACCCATATGTCATCACGCGCGGCATCGCATCACGAGAATAGCCGCGACCGCGGTATTCCTTGCCCAGAATCACCTGGATGCGGGCAGAGCGTGCCCAACCGTCGATGTCGATGAGGAAGATCATACCAATGAACTCGGTGGCGGTGTGCTCGTTGACGGTCTCATCCTCATGCTCCTCGGGAACGGTGAGCATCGCCCATGCGATGGTGCGGCGCGATTCCGGGTCACCGATGCCGGATTTCTGGGACTCGATGCCGTCGACCCACGCCTGTGAGCGGCGCACCCAGGCCTGCACGGCGGCGCGTTCCGCCACGCGGTCCTTTCCCGTCACGCCGGAGGCGTTCACGTAGGCGTCCAATGCGTCCATGGATGCCAAGTCGTCCACCGAAGCCGGTCGCAAGTACACCATCTCGCCCTGTATGCACGGGATTGTGATCTGCGATGGCAATTCACGCGAGCGTGCGGTACCTTCCCCCGAGTCTCCGTCCACTACTGCTGTCATGTCGTTTCCATCCTTGTATATGGGCATCCCCATCTTTCAACCTTTATATGTTACCCTAGCGCCTTGTCCGAGGCAACGCCCTCACTCTTGCGAACTATTTCGCCCGTCACACCGCCTCCATGCGTACAAATCTTCCGTGCCCTCCGCGTCTTCCGTATCTTCCGCTAATCTGCGTAAAAAGAGACAGATGGATGCGTCGAATCGTCCCTTTTTACGCAAGGATCGATTTACGTACATGGGGACAAACACATGCAATCAACTGTCCCCTTTTACGCAGAGATTCCCTTTCGCAGAAGACCGGGTGCAGGATGGAACGCAGAAGGCGCAGCGGAGGCCATTGAGGCCTCCGCTGCGCCTTACGGTGTCTGTAGTTGGGTGAGACTCAGCCCTTGATCTTCTCCATGACGATCTTGGTGACCGCCTTGGCATCGGCCTGACCCTTCGTGGCGCGCATGACCGCGCCGATGATGGCGCCCATCGGCTTCATGTTGCCGCTCTTGAGCTTCTCCACCACATCCGGGTTGGCCGCCATGGCCTCATCCACGGCCGTCTGCAGCATGCCATCGTCGGAGACGACCTTGAAGCCGTGCTTCTCCACGATCTCGGCAGGAGTGCCCTCGCCCTTGAGCACGAGTGCGACCGTCTGCTTGGCGAGCTTGTCGTTGAGCTTGCCCTCGGCAATGAGCTTCTCCACATCGGCCACTTCCTGGGCGTTGATCGGCAGCTCCTCGAGCGAGATGCCCTTGGCGTTCGCCTCGCGGGAGAGCTCGCCGAGCCACCACTTCTTGGCACCGGCAGGCGACGCACCGAGCTTCACCGTCTCCTCGATGAGGTCGAGGGCATCGGCGTTGATCACGTCGCGCATTTCCACATCGCTGAACTTCCACTCGGCCTTGAGGCGGTTGCGGCGCTCACGCGGCATCTCCGGCATCTCGGCCTTGAGGCGTTCGATGTGCTCCGGGGTGATGTGCAGCATCACCAGATCCGGGTCCGGGAAGTACCGGTAATCGTCGGCGTCCGACTTCACACGGCCGCCGGCGGTGGCCTGCGAGGCCTCGTCCCAGTGGCGCGTTTCCTGCAGAATCTCGCCGCCGTCGTTCAGAATGGCGGCCTGACGGCGAATCTCATACTGGATCGTACGTTCGATGCCGCGGAACGAGTTCACGTTCTTCGTTTCGGAACGGGTGCCGAATGGATCGTCGGGGGAACGGCGCAGCGAGACGTTCACGTCCGCGCGCATATTGCCCTGCTCCATGCGGGCATGCGAGATGTTGAGCGCACGCACAATGTCACGGATGGCGCGCATGTAGGCGCCTGCGATTTCCGGGCCGCGGTCGCCCACGCCGGTGATCGGCTTCGTCACGATCTCGATGAGCGGCACACCCGCGCGGTTGTAGTCGACGAGCGAATGGTCGGCACCTTCGATGCGGCCGTCGGCACCGCCCACATGCGTGTTCTTGCCGGCGTCGTCTTCAATGTGGGCGCGTTCGATCGGCACGCGGAACACGGAGCCGTCTTCGAGCTCGACGTCGAGGTAGCCCTCGCCGTTCGTCGGCTTGTCGTACTGCGAGATCTGGTAGTCACGCGGCATATCCGGGTAGAAGTAGTTCTTGCGGGAGAACTGGCTCCACTCGTTGATCTGGCAGTGCAGGGCCAGACCGAGCTTGATCGCGTAGTCCACCGCGGTGGCATTGAGCACCGGCAGCGAACCCGGCAAACCGAGGCTCACCGGCGTGAGCTCGGTATTCGGCTCGGCGCCGAACGAGATGGGTGCCGGGCAGAACAGCTTGGTGCGTGTGCTCAGCTCAACGTGGGTTTCCAAACCGATAACCGGGTCGAATTCCTTGACGGCTTCGGAATACTTCATCAACTTTTCAGCCATAATCTAACTTTCCTCCGCCTTCAGTCGTTGATCGAATCAAGCCATGGGGTCTTCAGCGACTTGAAGATCGGCCCGTTCCACTCATCTTCCAACGCGGCCTCCAATGCGGCGGCCGGCTTGTACATCACTTCGTCGCGCTGCTGCGGGGCGATGAACTGGATGCCCACCGGCAGGCCGTCGTCCGACAGGCCGGCCGGGATGCTCATGGCTGGCACGCCGGCGAGGTTGGCCGGAATGGTGGCGATGTCGTTCATGTACATGGCCAGCGGGTCATCCATTTTCTCACCGAACTTGAACGCGGTGCTCGGGCTCGTCGGGGAGACGAGCACATCGGCCTGCTTGAAGGCGTTCTTGAAGTCTTCGATGATGAGCGTGCGCACCTTCTGCGCGGAGCCGTACCATGCGTCGTAATAGCCTGCGGACAGCGCATAGGTGCCCAGGATGATGCGGCGCTTGACTTCGTCGCCGAAGCCGGCCTCACGGGTGTAGGCCATCATGTTGGCCGCCGTCTGCGCCACGTCCTTCGGGGGCATCACGCGCAGACCATAGCGCATGCCGTCGTAACGGGCGAGATTCGAGCTCACCTCCGACGGCATGATGATGTAATAGGCACCCAGAGCGTACTTGAAGCGCGGGCAGGAGACCTCGACGACCTCGGCACCCATCGCCTCGAGCTTCTTCACGGCCTCGTTGAAGCGTGCCTCGACACCGGGCTGGAAGCCTTCGCCGCCGAGCTCCTTCACCAAGCCGATCCGCATGCCCTTCAGGTCGCGGTTCATGCCCTCGCGGGCGGCTTTGGCCATGGGGCGCGGCCCCTGCGGAATCGACGTGGAGTCACGCTTGTCATGACCGCCGATGATCTCCTGCAGCAATGCGGAATCGAGCACGGTGCGCGAGACCGGGCCAATCTGGTCGAGCGAGGAGGCCATGGCTATGGCGCCGAAACGGGAGACGCCGCCATAGGTGGGCTTGACGCCAACGGTACCGGTCAATGCGCCTGGCTGGCGAATGGAGCCGCCGGTGTCGGTGCCCAGGGCCAACGGTGCCTCGAAGGCGCTCACGGCAGCCGCGGAGCCGCCGCCGGAGCCTCCGGGCACGCGCTCGACATCCCACGGATTGGCCGTGTGCTGGTAGGCGGAATGCTCAGTGGAGGAGCCCTGCGCGAACTCATCGAGGTTCGTCTTGCCCAGCAACGGCATATGCGCCGCCTTGAGCTTCTCGATCACCGTGGCATCGTACGGGGGAACCCAGCCCTCGAGAATGCGCGAGGCCGCCGTGGTCTCGATGCCCTTCGTCACGATCATGTCTTTGATGGCGATCGGCACACCGGCAAGCTCCGGCAGTTCGGCCTTCTCGGCATCCGAAAGATTGTCGAAGGCGTCGGCCTGCTCCAGCGCGGCCTCGCCGGCGACCTTGAGGAACGCCTTAATCGTGGGCTCCGCGGCGTCGATCACCTCGAGCTCGGCGTTCACCAAGTCACGGCTCGACACCTCCTTGGAACGCAACAGTTCGGCCATCTGAACGGCCGAGAGCTTCACCAGTTCGGTTGTGGCGGTATTCGTCATATCACTCCTCCCCCAGAATGCGAGGTGCCACGAACATGCCATCCTCAGCAACAGGGGCTCCGGACAGCGCCTCGGCCTGCGTCAACGGTGTCGCAGGAACGTCGGGGCGCAGGTAGGCCTCAAGCGGCACAGGGTTCGCCGTCGGCTCCACATCGGCCGTGGCGACCTCCTGCACGGAATTGATGGCGTCTGCAATGACATTGAGCTCACTTTGCATACGAGTGATTTCCTCGTCGGTGAGCGCGATTCGGGCCAGATCGCCCAAATGTACTATTTCTTCGCGTGTGAATGTAGGCATAGCCCCAACTATACGAACCAAATGTGACGAGGCCTCGACCGTTTCACTGAAAACGGTCGAGGCCCCGTATCACAGGCCTCTCCACCTCGGGAGTGCTCATTCACCTCACTTCATTCGCACATCACTTCACATCGCGCCGATCCATCACGATCACACCTGCGGCGTAGACCACCACGGCCCAGGCGAGGTAGATCAGGCCAGCCCACCCTCAACTCGGCTGGAACGGATGCGTCGCGCCCATCGACAGTTGCGCGCTCGCACTGTTCGAGAACGAGTTGGCGCCCACACCTGCGAAATAGGTGAGCGCGTTCGCCGGCAGGCAGTTATTGAGGGAGACCACGCAGGTGAACTTCTCGCCGAGCAGCTGCACCATCTGCAGCATCGACGGCACAATCATGAACAGCACGACCACGCAGAGCACGCCGCCGACGGTCGAACGGCACAGCGCACCGAAGCCCATCGACATCACCGCGCCCAACGCCATCGCCAACGGTATGCCCAGCAGCATGACCCACGGCATCGCGGCCGGCATCTCGGCATTGCCGGTGCTCACCGACGAGCCCATCATGATCGCCGCGCATCCCCACGCCAGCAGCACGCCGACGAAGGAGGCGAGGAAGGTCACGACGGCGAGTACCAGCGCCTTTGCATTCATGAACATGGTGCGGCGCGGGTTCACCGTGAGCGACGTGATAATCGACGAACTCGAGAACTCGCTCGTGAGCACCATCACGCCGAGAATACCGACGATCAGAAGCACGTTGGTCGCACCGGAGCTGACGGCCGACCACAGGTCCTCGTTGCCGAGCGGCGTGCCGCCGCCCTCCGACTCCACGAAGCCCAGCAGCCAGCCCATCATCAGACTGTTGACGGCGAAGAACACAATGGCGAGCACCAGCAGCACATAGGTGGACGTCACGCTCCACACCTTGCACCATTCCGCGCGCAATGCGCCGCCGAAGCCCAGTCTCCTGGCCTGCGCCGCACCATGGGCTGCGCCATGTGCCGCACCGGGAACCGTTCCTGACGGCATTCCCGTTGGATTCGCTGATTGCATGGCACCACTCATCGCGCCCCTCCGTTCCCCATGTTCTGCACCGGCATGTTCTGCATTGGCATGTTCTGCGGAATCTGTGCACCGGCCGCCGTCATCGGCGCGCTCACATACTGTGCATGCGCGTGCGTGAGTTCCATGTATGCCTGTTCGAGCGAGACCTGCTCGCGCATGAACCAGTACGCGACGATCTGCGAGCGCGCGAAGCCATGCGCAACGGCGGCGAAATCGGCGCCTTCGATTCTGAATGCGCGCGAGTCCGCCGGGTAGCCGTCTTCCACGGCGGTCTCCGTGATGCGCACGCTCGGCGAGTTCGCGAACATCGCCTGCATGCGCTTGGCATCGGGCGTCACCACGGAGAGCAGATCGCGCGAATGCTCCTCTACGAAATCACTCACCGTGGTCGTCTGCAAAATGCGGCCTTCGCCAATGATGACCAGATTGTCGGCCGTGAGCGCCACCTCGCTCATCAGATGCAAGCGCAGCAGCACGGCGCGCCCCTCGGCCGCGCAATTGCGGCACAGATCGCGCACCCATTTGACGCCTTCGGCGTCGAGTTCGTTCACCGGTTCATCGAGCACGAGGTTCTTCGGGTCGCCGAGCAGCGATGCGGCGATGGCGAGTCTCTGGCTCATGCCGACGAGAATCTGCCCGCCTTCGTCTTTTTCACACTGGCCAGGCCGGTGAGGTCCATCACTTCGTCGACGCGCGATTTCGAGATGTTGTTCGTATATGCGAGCGAGCACAGGTATGTGTATGCGGACCTGCTTTTCGGCGCGCATTTTGCGTCGAGCACCGCGCCCACCGATGTCATCGGGATCGCATGCTTCACATAGGGCACGCCGTCGATGAGGGTCGTGCCGGAATTCGGACGGATCAGGCCAAGCAGCACGCGCATCGTCGTGGATTTTCCGGCGCCATTGGGGCCGAGGAATCCGGTCACCTTGCCGTCGGGAGCGGTGAAGCTCACGTTGTCGAGCACTTACTTGGCGCCAAACATTTTCGTAACGCCTTGTATTTCAATCACCCGGGCACAGTATCACACCAACGCCGTCGGATGCGGCCACCTGTCCACTTTTGCCAGACACCCGCGGCTGCGAATGCCCGTGGCGTACGCCATACGCGTACCGGTGCGAACAGATAACGTCCCACTGCGCAGCGCGGGACACTGCATATGGTCAGACTGTGCAATGTGAGCAGATATACGATGACGGACTACGCAATGTGGGCATGCTGCGCGATCCACGCATGCATGGTCACGGCCGCCGCCGCACCGGCATTGATGGAGCGCACCGAGCCGAATTGGCTGATGTACACGACGTCGTCGGCCAACTCGAGCGCCTTCTTCGACAGGCCCGGTCCTTCGGCGCCGAACAGCAGCAGGCAGCGTTCGGGGAAGCGGTAGGTCTCCATGGGCACCGCGCCGTCGATGATGTCCATGGCGATCACCTTGGCGTTCTGCGCAATGTTCAGGTCGTGCCGCGCGTACACCAGTTCGCGGGCGGCATCAGCGGGACTCAGCACACCGGCCCGGGCCGCCGTCTGCGCCGTTTCGATGCGCTGGCGCGCCTCGGCACGTTCCTGTGCGATGCGCGCGTGCCAATCGTCCACGCAGGCGCGAATCGACGGGTGATGCACCACATGCTGGTACAGCTCGGTCATGAGCGCGCCCTTGCGGTTCCATTTGTGCGGACCCACGATGTGCACGCGGTTCGCCGTGAAGGCATTCGCCGTGCGCACCATTGAACCGATGTTGAAGTCGTGCGTCCAGTTCTCCACGGCCACTTCGAACATATGGCGCCCGCGGGCGTCCAAATCGGCCTTAATCGCCTCGACCGACCAGTACCGGTACCGGTCGAGCACGTTGCGGCGGTCGCCTTCGTCGAGCAACGCGGCATCGAATCTGGGGTCGTCCGGGCGCGGCTCCTGCGGGTGCTCTTCAATCCACGGCCCCACACCGACCTCACGGAATTCCGGCTCGCCGGAGGCCTTGGCCAGCACATCGATCGGATTCGGCTCATGCATGGCCCATTCCCTCCCTTTTCGGCTTCCAGTGCAGATCAGCGCAGCTCAGTGCAGCTCGGATTCCCGGAACACCTCGATGAACGGCAGTTCCGCCGTGCTGTCGTCTGCCGGATTCACCACGCGGATCACCGGATCCACCATATCCACACCGCCAATAAGCGAGGCCACGGCCACCACTTCGGCGCCCTGGGCCTCAACGATGCCGAAGTCGAGGCTCAGTTCGTTGCCGTTGCGCAATGTGACGAGCGAGGAGGTCTGCACATACGACTTCTCCGACAGCCATGCGTCGAGCAGCAGCACATGCTTGCCTTCGATGGACGGCCCTTTGATCGAAGGGAACACGAAGTCCATCACGAAACCGTTGAGGTCTTCGCCACGTGAGGCGGCCGCGTGCATCATCGCGCACACCATGGGCACGGCCGCGGCGGTCAGCGCACCCACCGCGTCGAAATCATCCACCGAATAACCGGCCTCCTCGATCGTGTCGAGCAGAATATGGCCAATCAGTGAAGCGCCATGGGAGTCGAACGTGACGTCGGACAATTCGGAGAACGGCCGATCCGCCATATGTTCGCGCAGCATACGTCTGAGCTGTTCCCGCGGCTCCATGGCGAAGAAATCCACCGCCTCCTCCCGACTGACGGTGCGGCTGGCGGTCTGATCGCTGTTCGAAACGCCGGTGGGGCGGAATCCCTGTGACTGACTCATGGCTCCAGAGTAATCCGCGAACCCGATTTCGTCACCAGATCTGCAATGCGCATGCTCATTCCCGCGACGTATGGGAATGCTCAGCGCTTCCGCGTACAGTATGGGTATACACGAAGCCGAACAGGAAGTGCCATGACTCTCAACACATTCATCGCGGTGGTCTGCGTGGTGGGGGCGATCATGCTCACCATTGCGCACATCCGCTTCTTCTTTGGCGAGGAAGCACACAAACAGCAGGGGGAGCTGTTCCACCAGCCGCCGCACGACGAGGCCGCACCCGTGTCTGCCGGCGACACGTTGCGTACACGACGGCGCGACAACGCCGCGGATCTGCGCATATTGCGCAAGCAGATCATTGTGGGCGCGGCGCTTACGCTCGTCGTGGTGATCCCGATTCTCATTCACACCTTCGCCCCGCATTGCCCGCTCGGGCCGCTCGTGGACCCATGGTGGCAGGCGGTGCTCATCACGCCGGTCATGTTCTACAGCGGCTACCCGGTGCATGTGGATGGCTGGTCGTCGCTGGTGGACCGTCGCCCGAACATGAACACGCTCGCGTCCATAGGCACGATCGCCGCCTACGCCTACGGCCTGCTCATCTGCTTTGCCGGCGACCTGTTCCCCGCGGGCATGCGCATGTCGTATTTCGCCATCGTGGGCATTATGATCACGCTGGTACTGCTGGCACGCCTCGTCTCCGATCTGTATCTGCCGCAGCAGCCGGCGTTCCCGCTGCAGTTGTGGGTGGATCGCTTCTCGTTCGTGTTCGTGCCCGTCGTGATCATGATCGCTCTGTGGACGTTCGTGGCATGGCTGTTGTTCGGCAGGCAGCCGGCGCTGCCGATGGCGCTGCTCACCGCGATCTCGGTGCTCATCATCGCCTGCCCGTGCGCGCTCGGCTGGGCGGCGACGCTTGCCGCCGTGTTCGCGAATGAGAACGCAGGCCGCCATGGTCTGCAGATTCATTCCCTTGGCTCACTGCAGATCGCCCGTCACCTGACCGACGTGCTGTTCGCGCAGGAGGCGGCATCGCGCTGCCAGGAAGACATTCGCCGACTCCAGCAGGCCGGCGTCTCCACTTCGGTCATCGATGCGGACGCCGTGGACGACGTGCTCGCCACCGTGGATTCCATGCGCAAACTCACCGTGTCGCTCGGCCAACGCCCGGTGGTGGCGTTCGTGGGCGACGGCCCGACCGATGAGCGCATTCGCCACGCCGTCGACATCACGCTCGAGGTCGGCGAGGCGAAGGAGGGCGAAGCCCATGGCCATGCGGATGTCATCGTGGATTCCCGTTCGACCGTGGCGGTGAGCGATCTGCGCAATCTCTCCCATGCGATGATGGCGAATATTCGCGAGAATCTGGTGTGGACCTTCGCGTTCAACATCATTGGCATCCCGATTGCCGCCGGCGTGCTCTACCCGTTCACCTCGTGGCTGCTCGACCCGTCGTTCGCCGCGATCGCGATGATTCTCAGCTCGCTGTGCGTGTTGGTCAACTCGCTGCGCATGCGCCGCTACAACCCGGAACGGGCGTAGTGACTCAAGGCTCGCAGATTCCCTGAAGCACGCAGAGGGCCCGCGCGGATTGCGCGGGCCTTCCCTATATCAGTCGCCATATGGGCGATTTGGATCAGGCGCCCTTCTGTTCGCCGTCATCCTTCTTGTCGTCAACCGTGATCTGGGAGTCTCCCGGGTTCGGGTCGCCTTCCATCGGGTTGTGCGTATGGTCGGTGAGTTCGAGGTGCTCACCACCGGTGTGGTCCACCAGCACGGTGTCGCCGTCCTTGATTTCGCCGGCGAGCAGCATGCGTGCCAGCTGATCGCCCACCTCGGTCTGCACCAGACGGCGCAGCGGACGCGCACCGTATGCCGGGTCGTAACCGGTGTCGGCGAGCCATTCGCGTGCCGCTTCGGTGACGTCGAGCGTGATGCGGCGGTCGGTGAGGCGCGAAGCCACCTGCTTGACCTGCAGGTCGACGATCTTACCGAGCTCCTGACGCGTGAGCGGGTGGAAGATCACCATGTCGTCGAGGCGGTTGAGGAACTCCGGACGGAACTGGCTGTGCACCGCGTTCATCACGGCGTCCTTCTTCTGCTGCTCATCTAGGTCGGGATTGACCAGGAACTGCGAGCCGAGGTTCGACGTCATGATCAGGATCGTGTTCTTGAAATCCACGGTACGGCCCTGACCATCGGTCAGGCGACCGTCGTCGAGCACCTGCAGCAGAATGTCGAAGACCTCGGAATTGGCCTTCTCCACCTCGTCGAACAGCACCACCGAATACGGACGGCGGCGCACGGCCTCGGTGAGCTGGCCGCCCTCATCGTAACCGACATAGCCCGGGGCTGCGCCGATGAGACGCGAGACCGACGACTTCTCCATGTACTCCGACATGTCGATGCGGATCATGGCCTTCTCGTCGTCGAACAGGAATTCGGCGAGCGCCTTGGCGAGCTCGGTCTTGCCCACGCCGGTCGGGCCCATGAACAGGAACGAACCGGTCGGGCGATTCGGGTCGGACAGGCCTGCACGCGAACGGCGTACGGCGTCGGAGACCGCACGGACGGCTTCTGGCTGGCCGATCACGCGCTTGTTGAGGTACTCCTCCATGTTGAGCAGCTTCTCGTTCTCGCCCTGCATGAGGCGTCCGACCGGAATGCCGGTCCATTCGGAGACGATGCCGGCCACCGAATCGGCGTCCACATGGTCGGGGACCATGGGCTCATCCTCATGGGCGAAGTCGGCTTCCTTCTCGGCCTCGTGCTCGGCTTCGGTCAGCTGCTTCTGAATGGCCGGGATCTCACCGTACAGGATGCGGCTCGCCTTCGCCAGGTCGCCTTCACGCGTGGCCTTGTCGGCCTCGACGCGCTTCTCGTCGAGCTGTGCACGCAGGTCGCCGACCTTGTTATGGCCTTCCTTCTCGGCGTTCCAACGGGCATTGAGTCCTGCGAGCTTCTCGCGGGCGTCGGCCAGTTCGCTCTGGAGTTTGGCGAGACGATCCTTGGAGGCCGGGTCCTCGGCCTTCTTCAGCTGCATCTCCTCCATTTCGAGGCGCGTCACCTTGCGCTGCAGCTCGTCGATCTCCTCGGGCTGCGAATCGAGTTCCATGCGCAGGTGCGCGGCGGCCTCATCCACCAGGTCGATGGCCTTGTCAGGCAGCTGACGACCGGTGATGTAGCGGTTCGAGAGGGTTGCGGCGGCCACGAGCGCGTCGTCGCCGATCGTCACCTTGTGGTGGGCCTCATAGCGCTGCTTCAGGCCACGCAGAATGGCGATCGTGTCCTCCACACTCGGCTCGCCCACGAACACCTGCTGGAAACGGCGTTCCAGAGCCGGATCCTTCTCGATGTTCTCACGGTATTCGTCGAGCGTGGTGGCGCCGATCAGGCGCAGCTCGCCACGGGCCAGCATTGGCTTGAGCATATTGCCCGCGTCCATCGAGCCTTCGGCCGCACCGGCACCAACGATGGTATGGATCTCGTCGATGAAGGTGATGATCTGGCCGTCGGACTGCTTGATCTCGTCAAGCACGCCCTTGAGGCGTTCCTCGAATTCGCCGCGGTACTTCGACCCGGCTACCATGGAGCCCAGGTCGAGGCTGATGAGGCGCTTGTTTTGCAGCGTGCTCGGCACGTCGCCGGCCACGATGCGCTCCGCCAGACCTTCCACGACGGCGGTCTTGCCCACGCCGGGCTCGCCGATCAGCACCGGGTTGTTCTTCGTGCGGCGGCTCAGAATTTGGATCACACGGCGGATCTCCTGATCCCTGCCGATCACCGGGTCGAGCTTGCCTTCACGCGCACGGGCCGTCAGGTCGGTGGAGAACTTCTCCAACGCCTTGTACGAGGCCTCGGCGTCCGGGCTCGTCACCTTGGCGCCGCCGCGCACGTTCGGGATGGCCGCGCGCACCTTGTCGGCCGTGATGCCGTTCTGCTCGAGAATCTTAGCCGCCTCGTTCGGGGCGGCGTCGAGAATGCCCAGCAGCAGGTGCTCGGTGGAGATGTACTCATCTCCCATGTCCTTCATTTCCTTGCTGGCATCGGCCAGCGCGGTGGTCAGCTGGCGGCTGGCCGAAGCCTGCGCGGTCGATGAGCCGGAAGCGCTCGGCAGCGAGACCAGGGCATTGCGCACCTGCGCGCCGATCGTCTGCCTGTTCGCTCCCACAGCCTCGATGAGACCACCGATGACCCCGTTCTCCTGACGCAGCAGCGAGTCAAGCAAATGCAGCGGCTCAACCTGCGGGTTGCCGGCGGCCGAGGCGCTCTGTACCGCATCACCCAAGGCCTCCTGAGCCAAAGTCGTATATTTCTGTTCCATATCATCCTCCATATTTCGCCGGGCCCGCGAATGCGTGACCCGGCGAAGTCGTTATCTGATATGTTCAACAACGGCCCGGCACGGTTATTCCCAAAACTTGAGTGATCCTGACTCAAGTTTTAGAATCTGCCCCGCAGCGTCGCTGCCGACATATGTCACTGCCATTGTGGCGCGAAACGAAGGAAGGCTACCCGCGTTATGCGGATAGCCTTCAAAAATCACAGCAAACACTCAGTTTGCGGGAAATCACTCCCCCTGCACGACCACGTTGCGCAGTTCGCCGATGCCGGCGACGCGCACAATGGCCTCATCGCCGGGCTTGAGCGTGCCCGATGCGTTCGGCGTGCCCGTCATGATCACATCGCCCGGCAACAGCGTGGAGAAGCTGGAGATGCCGGCAATCTGCTCGGCGATATTGTGGATGAGATTCGCCGTGGTGCCACTCGCCGCCGGAACATCCTCGCCGTTGAGCGTGAAGCCGATTTTGGCGTCACGCCAGTCGAACTCGTCTTTCGTCACGATCCACGGGCCGAGCGGGCACGAGGTGTCGAAGCCCTTCGCACGCGTCCACATCGGGTCGGAGCCCTGCAGGTCGCGCAGGGTCACGTCGTTGACGCAGGTGAAGCCGAGCACGTAGTCCATCGCCTTGTCCACCGGCACGTTCTTGGCGATGCGGCCCATGACCACGGCCACCTCAGGCTCGTAGTTCATGTCGTGCGAATACGTCGGGTACACAATCGGGTCGTCCGGGCCGATCACCGAGGTCGACGGCTTCGTGAAGATCACCATCTCAGCCGGCGCATGCGCTTGCGGCGACTGGTTGTGCTCATGCATGAACTGCGCATGCGCCTCGTAGTTCTTCGCCAGCCCGTACACCTTCGACGGGATGACCGGTGCGAGCAAACGCACGCCGTCTTCATCGAGCGCCACACGCTCGCCGGTCGGCGTCACTTGCTGGAGCAGGGGGTGCCCGTCGAGCACCACGAGGTAGTCCTTGCCGTCGGTGGCGTCCTTCTGCACGAAGGCATACTGCGGCGTGTCATTGCGGGAAAATCGTGCAAGTCTCATACGCCTCAGTCTACGCCCTGGTTTCACCGGACGCACCCATCGGGTCGGAACCGGCGTCGCCATGTGCCGCCGAAAGCTTCCTGAGTTCGCGCGACAGTTCGTCCACCTGGCGTTCCAGTTCGTCGATGCGCCGCACCTGCTGGGCGATCAGCACATCGCGTATATCGCCACGTGAGCCAATGGCCTGCGGCGCGAACGAGGTGTCGATATGCGTGGGGGCATGCAGATCGGCCATGACGGCATTGCCTCGCTTGCCGCGGGGCTGTTTCACCGTTGTCGCCGCCACGTTCATTTGCCTGCGCCACCGTGCGATGGCGCATTCGATGCGCTTGTAGCCAATGAGCGAGGGATCGAGCCCGGCTTCGCGGAACAGTTGGACCGGCGACTCCCCTTGCGCGTACCGCAGCACGCAATCGACCTTGAACTCCTCGGTGTAGATGATGCGATTACGCGTGGCATCCGCCACCGCAGGCAATGTTTTCAGGTACGCGACCTCTTCAACGCTGAACGCGCCGCCCCCGCTTGCCACCTTTGGCCCCCTCTCCCAGACCTTCGATCTGCTGCTTTCAATGTACCACTGCGACAATCGACACCGCAATGTCTGGCACACGCTGCATGTCGACAACATCGGCAACCGATAAGCCGGAGAAACATATGGTTGTGCCCGCCTCCTTGCACGAGGAGGCGGGCACAACCTATTCAGAGATGTTCAGTTCATCTCTCAGCCGCGAAGCTGCTGCTTCAGGCTGCGGGAACGGACCGCGATGAGCGCGCCCGCACCGCCGAGCAGCAGAGCCACGACGACGAGCATTGTGATGCCCGCGGCACCGGTCAGCGGCAGCTGGGTGATGGACTTGACGTTCTTGACAGTGATGCCACCATTGTCACCCGTCGAAGCGAGGCCGAGCGTGTTGCCGGCCTTGTCGAGCGTCACGGTATCATCGGCGCCGACCGTGATCTGGAAGGAGGGCAGCAGGTTCTGCGCATAGCCGGCAGGGGCCTTGATCTCCTCAACGGTGTAGGTACCCCCAGCGATGTTGGGGAAGGAGACCTTACCATTATCGTCAGATGTCGCAGCCAGCGGGGCCTTCTCAGCGGCAGCCCAGTTCCACTTGTTGCTGGCATACGTGCCGTACTCACCGGCAGCATTCTTGATGGCGAACTCAGCGCCCTTCAGACCAGCATCGCCGTCAACGCCGACCTTGGTGAAGGTGACATCGTGGGTCTTCACGGTAGCAGTAGCTTGAGCCGAAGAAGCATCTGGCGTGGTACCAGTGTCGAAGGCGCCCTGAGAGAGGAACGCGTCAGCCTGAACCGTGTTCGCCAGTGTGTTGGAGGTAACGACGGTGCCGAACGTCGGAGTGGCGTTGTAAGTCATGGTAAGCGTCTGACCTGCATACAGCTGGGCCTTCTGAATCTTCACAGTAAGCTTATTGTTCGCCAGAGTAACCGTATCAGGAGTCACGGTAGTCCCTTCGCCGTTAACAACCTTCACGGAATTCTTGTCGACAGCCAGACCCTGGTCCGCCGTATCGGCGAACTGGAAACCGTAGAACTTGTAGCCTGCTGCAGCGGCCGGAATCGTCGCGGTCACGGTGTAGGTGATCAGCTGACCATCATGAATATCAGTGTCGTTGACGTTCTTGGTGACATTGGTCGGAGCCATGGCGTCCGCGGACTTCGCGTTGTAGGAACCAGTGGCCAGAATGGTACCCTGTCCATCACCCTTGGGATTGACGACAAGAGTGGTGGTGGAGTTCACAGGAGTAGCGACGATGGCGGTCGCACCTTCCACAGTAGCGCCATCGGACGTATCAGTGATGGCGTACCAACCGGTAGCAAGGTTACTAATCGGCATGTTCTCACCATCGGTCTTCGGAGTCTGACCGGAACCGTCGGTAAGCGACTCAGTCAGCTTATCAGCGAACTGACGAAGCTGCTGAGCATTGAAGGTAGCCACGTAAGCAGCCGGATTATTGGTATATTCCGTCGGAATGGAAGCAGCGTCATTGGCTGCGTCCGCAGCCTTGCGCACGGTTTCTACCATGGCCGGGACCGTATCGATATCGACATAGGTTTTGCCATCAACGGTCTGGGCATTGCTGAACGTCGCAAACAGATACGGCGTGTAGGTGTGGCCCGTCTGGGCGTTATTCACGGTAATCGTGCCGGTGGATGCGATTTCGATCGGTTCCGCGTTGGCGGTGGTGGCGCCGAGGGCCAGGCCGCCGAGCATCGTCGCGGCTGCGGCGACGCCTGCGAATACTCGTTTGAGATTCATTGTTGTTTCCTTCTCTATGGTGTGCGCCGGGAGCCGCGTGGGCGGAAAGCCGTGCGGCTCCCGAACGTTGCGTGCAACGTCCCTTCACACTGCATTGAGTCATTGCACTACATCTTGTCTCTTCAGTTGTCGCTTCGCCCGTGCGGGCGGAGGGGCCGCGGCCGAGGATGGGACCTCGGCCGCGGAAGGATATGGCGGTCAGATCAGGCGACGCTTGCGCCAGATGGCGGCTCCGCCCGCGGCTAGGAGCGCAAGGGCGCCCAGTCCGCCGCCGATGGCCAGCCAGAGCATCGGGGTCGCCCCGCCCTCACCGGTCAACGGCAGGTTGGACACCGCGACCCAGGTGTTGGTGAAGTCCACGATGGCCGGGGTGGCGGTCGCGATCCACTTGTTCTGCGTCGTGTCGTACTTGACGGTGACGGTCACAGTCTTCACGGACTTGTCATAGTTCCAGCCCGCCGGCGGATTGTCGGCGTCGTTCTCCTTGACCTGCAGCTTGTAGGTCGCGGTCTCGGTCTTGGAGGACGGAACCGCGAACTCGAGCGCGTCAGCGAACGTCGCTTCCTTCGGCTCACCGTTCGTGAACGGATCTGTGATCTGCAGCGTCGAGGACGTCTGACCCGTGTTCGGCCACTTCACGTCTCCGGCGTTGTCGTCGGTGGCGGTCATGGTGAAAGCGAAGTCCTGATCGGTGTCGGTGCCGTTCACGGTCTTCTTCACGCCGATGGTGTTGGCGTCAAGCGTGCCGATGGCGTTCTGGTTGACGAACGCCATCGGCATCTTGTTCGCCTGAGGATCGCCCGTGGTGTCGTTCGCCTCATCTCCGTGAGTCTGCTGAACGGCGACGGCAGCCTTCAAGCTACGAGACGCGGCATCACGCGTAACCGTGACGGTCACCTTATAGGCGGCATGCGAGTACTGGTAGGAGCCATCCCCCGCAGTCTCCGTCACCGTATAGGTGTATGTACCAATCTGCGAATAGATGATCTTGCCAAAGTTGCCGGTCTGTTCGTTGCCCGTCTTCGGCTTCGCAAGAGTGATTGCGGCTTCACCGTTCTGCGCGTTTTCCGGCATTGGGGCATCGCCGTCGGCCTTCAAGGTGAACTGGAACGTATCGTTCCCACCCCAGCCCTTGCTGCCTTCGACCGTCTTCTTCACCTGCAAGAAATTGTTCGTATCACCGATGGTCGCATCGGCGAAATCCGTCTCAATGACGGGGTGCAGGAAGTCGACCGGTTCATGTGGCTCACAACCCTGCGGCACGTTGTTGACGGTGGTGCATTCCTGGTAAGAGAAGGAAGCCTTCTTATTGGAGAAGAAGCCGCTGGTCGGGGTACCTTCGGTCGTCGAGTTATTCGGATACCTCCCGTTGGCGGCGTAATAATCAAACGCGGCTTGGGAAGGCTGAATACCGTACTGGACGGTGTAGGTGACGCCATTGCTCAGCACGAAGTCGTCAGCGAATGTGACGGTCAGGGTATTGTCTTTGAACGTGATGCTCTTGATCGAAGTAGGAGCGACCTCAGCGTTGGTATCACTACGAATGACTGTGACGCCTTCAATCACATTCCCCTCCGCATCCGTTTTGATGCCGACGGGCTCGACCCACTCCGAAATGGTGTCGGTGATGACGAGGCTGCTCGCGGCCTTATCGGTCGTGGTGGTGATGATCGTGGCCAGATCTTTGAACACCTGCGTCAGGCTGGCGATATTCGTCTTGGGAAATACGCGCACGGTCTGATCAACGGCCTTGACGGCATCCTCACGTGCAGTCAAAGCTTCCAGCGACGAAACCCATCCTTCCCAATGAGAGCTTTGAGCAGACGTGGTATAACCCGTTCTTGTGACGCATACTGGGATGATGATCCCCTTATATTCCGTACACGTAGCCGAAACGCTATCAACAGCCGGGTTCACTCGTGCATTATCCGTCATATCAACACCGACATTGAGGATGTTCCATCCAGCTCTGACCAGAGCCTGACCATGGGTGACCGAGTTATTGTAAACAGTGGGAGCATCGCCACCGAAGCCCTGAGTCTGCCCAGGATCGCCATCCGTCAGGAACACAACGTACTTCTGTGCTCCCTCACGTGCCGTCACGTTAGTCGCAGCAGCGAGACCATCATCCCACTGCGTGCCACCGTTAGCCCGAAGATCTTTAATCTTTTCATTGAAGGCGGTTTTTTGACTGTTGCTATAGGTGCCAAGATTATGGGCATCCGAAGCATAGGTAATAATCGTCGCCTGAGTATCCAGATTATCGGTGAACAAGGCATCGGAAAGACCATCCGTATCGGTAATGGCGTTCTTCATGGTCTGAAGTCGATTGTTGTCAGCCATGCTTCCCGAGGTGTCGAGTACGAGGACGACGTCGAGTTTCGGCTTCTTGCCAGTTTCGGTCACCGAAGAGGTCTTGCCGGTCACGCCCAGATTCAGCGTGTACTGGTTATCCTTCTTGGTGACGGTCTTGGAATGTTCGAGATCGCCAAGGCCTCCCGTAGTGTCGTTGGCGTCTCCGGCGGCCAGAACCGTCGGAGCATCCGCCGTCACAGCTTCAGGCTGCGCATCGGCTTCCGCCGCATCCATCGCCTCGGCTTCCGGCTGCGCATCCACGGTGGCGTCCTCGGTGGGCTGGGCCTCCGGGGTGGCTTCCACGGTGGTCGTGGCGTCTTTGGCCGGCTGCTGGTCGTCGGCGTAGGCGGACATGCTCACGCCGGCCATGCCGACGCTCATCGCGACGGCGCAAAACGTGGCGACGAGTTTGCGCACCGGCGTCCGGCCGTTCCTTTCTTCATCGGCTTGCGCGACATGGCGCGCAAGAAGGCGTTTTGGTCCCCTCATGAGTGTGTTCCCCTCCGAATCTCTCCAATTTGGCATAGAAAAATCGCTCTTTCCCCGAGCCTACAAGAGCGAAAATCGATTTTCTACACTCCAGAATAGGGAGCGATTTCACCCTCCATATACCGACAAGACTTTGCTTGAAGCCAAAGTCATACCCTCGAAGTATCCCCTTCATCGCACTGTGAATTTTTTGTGACGGAAAATACAAACATGCCCCCCCCCGCAAATCGAGCCCATCTGACCATGGTGTTCCCAACGACGCCAAGGGTCCTGTCGCATAATCCCACAATACGGACACGGCCCGCCGGGAATCCCCCGACGGGCCGTCATTATCCGCATCTTCGCGCGTGTAATTACCTATGCATTATTCCGCTTCCGCACGCGCATTATCTTGCGCTTGCATGCCGCATGCGCATCGGGCGTCCGCGTCGCTTCGAGGTCAGCGCGCACAGCAGCAGGCCGAGCAGCAGCGTCGCGATCGCGGCGAGGACACCCCATGTGCGCCCGTCATGCACCTCGGTCGGATTCGGCGCCGGGTAGGGGATCGAGACGCGGTGCCCGGAGACGAGCAGACGCTGCGTGTTCACGCCGTAGGGCGTGCACGTCATGAGCGTGACGCGGTCCTCGCCGGGCACGACGTGCAGCTGCGAGGTGTCGTCCGGGTCGATCACCGTGATGCGGTCGACCATGTACCCCAGCTTCTCCCCCATCACGTCGATATAGAAGTAGTCGCCGTCCTTCATCTCGTCGAGGCGCGTGAACATCGGCGCGGCCACGAGACCGCGGTGCCCCGTGATCACCGACAGCGTCGAATCGCCGCCCACCGGCAGGCTCGAGCCGTACAGATGCCCGGCGCCCGAGGCGAGCGCCTGTTCCGAGGTGCCGTGGTGGATCGGCAGGTCCACGCTGATCTTCGGGATGATGATCGAGCCCATGACGCCGCCGCCCGTGTCGAGCAGCGACTGGTACTCCTCGTCCTGGCTCGCGGCGGACGCGTCCTTGTCCGTGACGTGCGAGCTGCCGGCCACGCTCGCGAAGGGGTCGACGGCCTCGCCCAGGATCGGCTGGCCGCTCGCGGCGAGGCGCTCGTTGTACGCGTGGGCGTCCTTGAGGCGGTTCTCCGCCTGCGGGTAGGGCCAGCCGAGCACGCGCCGTTCGACCGCGCGGCTTTGCGAGGACAGGCCGCGCGCCGTGTTCCATTGGAGCACGAAAGGCGTGGCGCCGACGACGACGGCCGCGGTGATGAGCACGACCGTGAGCACGCGCATCGCGATCATGCGCCGGCGCAGCGAACGGCGCAGGCGCACGACGTCCTCGATGTCCGTCGCCTCCCGGAAGGTCGGCGGCGTCCACGGGCCCTGCGGCTCCTGCGTGATGGTCCTACGGTTCCTGCGCATGCTCGTCCTCACCCCGATGATTGCGGTCCCCATTGTCGTGTGCGACACGACGAAAAAACGTCCGCGGGGCGCGCAGATGGGCGACCCTCGCCATGGCGAGCTTACCAGCCGGGGGGCCGAGCGCAAGCGCTCCATCCCCTCGAGGGGATGGAATCCGCACGAAATCGCCATACGCCGCGACGCGCCCCCATCGCGCGCACGGGACGAGCCGGACGCGGGGTCAGACGAAGTCGCGCGGACCGAAGATCGCGGTGCCGATGCGCACGATCGTCGCGCCCTCGTCGATCGCGAGCGCCATGTCGCCGCTCATGCCCATCGACAGTTCGCGGCACGAGGCGGTGCCTTCGGCGCCGGAGTCGCGCACGCGGTCGCGCATGTCGCGCAGATGCGCGAAGCCGGCGCGGATGCGGCGTTCGTCGTCGACATGCGCGCCGACGGTCATGAGCCCCTGCAGTTCGAGCCCCTCGAGTGAGGCGAGTTCGAGGGCCAGTTCGAAGGCCTCGTCGGGCGCGCAGCCGGATTTCGTCTCCTCGCCGGATTCGTTGACCTCGAGGAGCACGCCGACGGCGCGTCCGCGCGCGGCAGCGCGGCGGGCGATCTTCTCTCCGAGGGCGAGCGCGTCGACGGATTCGATCGTGTTCACGTCGGGCAGCATCTTGCCGATCTTGTTGCTCTGCAGCTGGCCGATGAGATGCACGGGCAGGCGCGTGAGGGCCTCGGGGTCGTCGGTCTGCGCGAGGCTTTCGACGGTTTCGACGTCGCTCGCGCCGAGCACGACGCCGCGTTGGGCGCATGCGTAGCGCAGGCCGTCGATTTTGGCGACGATCTCCTGGGGGCGGTTCTCGCCGATCATGGGCACGCCGGCGTCGATCGCGGCCATGATCTCGCCCACGTCGCGCGTCTTCGTGGCGGCCAGAAGCGTGACGGATCCCTCCTGGCGTCCGCTCGCCGCCTCCTGGGCGGCGATGCGGTCGAGCACGCGGTGCACGTTGTCCGCGATGTCACGGGCGCGCCCCTCCTCGATCGTCTCGTTCGCCAGGTCCTTGTGGTCCATGTACGCGGTCATGACGGATCCCACCTTTCCACTTCCTCACCTATGGGCTTACGATACCGCACGGCGCGCCACGCGTCACATATGTCGCACGATGCGGCCCCACTCCATAGAAATCGGACGTATGAGCGACCGATTTCTATGCATTTCTATGCAGGAGAGGGAGGAACTCGGGCTAGAGGCGCAGGAGGAGGGAGGGCAGGTCGTCGGGCACGCGCACGTCGGCGCGGCCCTCGGACCGGTCGTCGTCCCCGACGCGGCCGCCGGCCCCGTCGATCCCGTCGGCGTCGCTCCGAGCGTCGGTCGCGTCGACGTGGGCGCGCACGGCGTCCCACGAGAAGAGCGCGAGCGCGTCGGCGGCCTCCATCGCCTGCGGATGGCCGGTCAGGCCGAGCGCCCAAGCGCAGTAGCCGATGATTTGCTCGGGGCGAACGCCTTGCGCGCGCAGCGCGCCCAGATCGGGCGCATGTTCGCGCTTGGCGAGACGCACGCCGGCGGCGTCGTCGAGGAGGGGCAGATGCGCATAGGCGGGGCGCGCGGCCGGGCGATTCCGGTCGGCGAGCCCCATGTCGAGCAGGAGGGCGCGCACGTGTTCCTGCAGCGCGGTCGAGCGCAGCAGGTCGCGGCCGCGCACGATGTCGTCCACGCCCATGAGCAGGTCGTCGACGGTGACGACGAACTGGTAGGCGAACAGCCCGTCGGAGCGGCGCATGACGACGTCGCCCAGGTCGGCGCCCAGGTCGAAGCGCCGTGGACCGTACACGCGGTCCGTGAAGGACACGAGGCCGTCGGGCGCGCCGGCGGGGGGCACGGCGAAACGCCACGAATGGCGGGCGCCGTCGGTCAGACGCCGGGCGACCCCGTCCGGGTCGGACCGCCCGAGCCGGCGGCATGCGCCGGGGTAGACGATGAAGCGGTCGCCCTCCTGCGGGGCGCTTGCGGCGCGGATCTCGGCGCGCGAGCAGAAGCACGGGTACAGCGGGCCCGCCGGCATGTCGCGCAGGCGCGCGAAGACCTCCTCGTACAGATCGAGCCGCTGCGACTGGCGGACGGGTTCACCGTCCCAGTCGAGGCCGAGCCACGCCAGGTCGTCCATGATCCAACGGTCCGCGTCCGGCACGGCGCGCGGGGCGTCGATGTCCTCGATGCGCAGCGCGATCGATTCGCCGGCGACGCGGGCGGACAGCCAGGCGGCGAGCATCGCGAACGCGTTGCCCATGTGCATGCGCCCCGAGGGGGTGGGCGCGAATCGACCGGTCATATACAGTCTTCCTTCGTCATGCGTGCGTCGTGTCGTGCTTACAGCAGGGCGCCCTCGAAGGTCGTCCACAGTTCGGAATCCAAGGGCCAGGGGTTGACCGTGCAGCCGTCAAGGAACATCGACTGCTCCTGCATGAGCGGGGCGGGGCGGCGCGGACCGCGGCACGCGGGTGGAACGGAGCGCGTCGCGGCGCGGGCGATCCGGTCGGCGCGGACGGCGGCCCGTCCGCTCCCCCGCCCCGAAACGCGACAATCCCCGGCGGGCGAGGCCGGGGATCGTCGGTCAATGGTCGACCGGCGTCGGTCAGATGGCGAACAGCACGTGGAAGAGCCAGCAGCCGATGATGCCGCCGATGATCGGCGCGACGACTGGGATCCACGCCTCGTTCCAACGGGAGGAACCCTTGTGCGGGATCGGCAGGATCGAATGCAGCACGCGCGGCATCAGGTCGCGGGCCGGGTTGAGGCCGGGGCCAGTCGGGCCGCCCATCGAGCAGACGAGGCCCCACACAATGAAGCCGACGACGATCGAGGCAGAGGCATAGTCCTGGCTGCCCCACTGCAGCTCAAGGCAGCACAGGGCGCCGAGCACGAGAATCATCGTGCCGAAGAACTCGTTGATGAAGTAATTGCGACGCGTGGCCTGGGCGTCGGTGGTGCAGAACGTGGCGAGAATCGACTCGGCGTTCTCGGTCTCCTTGTAATGCGGGTAATAGCAGACGTACACGATGAGCTGGCCCACCGCGGCGCCGAGAATCTGCGCGATGATGTACGGCAGCACATTCGCCCATGGGAACATGCCATTGACCGCCTGCGCGATCGTCATCGCCGGGTTGATGTGCGCACCGGAGACGCCACCGAACATGAGCACCGGGAACATGACGCCGAAGCCGTAGCCCATGGCGATGTTCAGCCAGCCTGCGTTGTGGCCCTTCGTGTTCTTGAGCTCGACGTTCGCTACTGCGCCGTTGCCGAAGATCATGAGCACAGCGGTGCCCACGAATTCGGCGGCCAATTTGGTAAACAGTGAGTATTCCACCGGGAAATCCTTGTCTTCTTCTCTTGATTCCCACGGCGTCTGGCAAACACGTTGTGTCGTGGGCGAATTCAGTGTACGTCCAGCACTGGTCGAACGGCATGAAAAAACGCGCGCATGTCCAGCGTGTGGAATGCGCGCGTTATGCGGAACGCTATTCAGTGCTCCTCGTTCGAGCGTGGGTCGCGAATCCAGCCCAATGAGACGAGAATCAGCACGCCCGCCAACAGCAGATCAGACAGGCTCGTCGCCGCATCCTGGGGCATCGAGCCCAACTCGAACAGACCCACGCGAGCCGCAATGAGCACCCATGCGAGCACATACACCACAATGGAGAGCGCCTTGAAGCCCTTCGCGCAGTACCGCAACACGTAGAAATATGCCGCAACCCACAATGCCAGAGCGCCCCACAGCACCCACAGCCACACCTTGTCCATCTCGGGCAGGCCAATCATCACGCCGCCCAGCGCGATCACACCCAGCGCGAAGATGATCCATTCAGCCGCATACCGCTTCATGCCACTCCTTACCGTAATGTTCCACCGCTGTAACTCATGCCCATGCTAGCGGTCCCACTGCCGCACACCTTGCATTGTTTCCCCGCATATGGCCACTGGATTCGCCGGTCGTGGCATGCCATCGTATCGCGCAGACCATCGCGGGCGACTTCCTTGTACGCTCGCATTTGCCGCAAAAACAAAAACTCGCGAATTCGCGAGCTTCATTCAGATTCTCATCGCACCTGAGGTGCGTCATTCACCTCAGTAGTCCAGATTCCCATGATCGTTGGAATCCTGCTGCGCACCCTGCGCAGTTTCCATCATCAGCTTGTCAAGGGCAGTCGTCGTGGACTCCCATCTGTTGAACATGGCGATCCTCCTTTCCTCAGCTCCGACTCATGCGAGATGCCGGTAATACGTCAGAACCTCACATTTTGTCTGTTCGTTTTTCCCTTCACAATATACCCACATATGCGAATATTTTCTGCCCACAGCAAGCACTATGTGGACACTGCGAATGGCGCCCGCCAACGACCCCAACCCATCGGGAGACGCACCGAACCGGCAGGAAAACGAAAGACCCCAGCCGAAGCTGGGGTTTTCATTGAGGTGCCCCCTCAGGGACTCGAACCCTGGACACTCTGATTAAGAGTCAGATGCTCTAACCAACTGAGCTAAAGGGGCTTGGTTGCTCGAACCAAGAGATAAATATACTCAGATTCACGGAAGATGCAAATCCCGGCGTGTCGCATTCTGCCGCCAACTGCCCAGTGCTTCCCGCTTGCGGCCATTCGGCGAGATAGAGTCGCCGGCTATTGCGCCAGGTGCACCGGAAGACAGTCCTCACTGCCGTATCCGTTGGCAGTGCACCAGCCTTTCGCGGCCTGTGCCGTGGCAAACGTCTCGCCGCTCAGCATGACGTAGTAATCCGAGGGGTGCCCCGAGCGCGAGTAGTTCGTGTAATCGGGACCCCATACGAGCAATGCATTCGGGCACTTTGCCTTGAGCTCACGGTATTGCCCGAGGATCGTCTCATACGTCCACGTTCTGCCCGCCGCCTGCAGGCCCGGCTTCTTGCTTGACAACTGGGTTGTGTACACGTTGAGCAGACCGGCCGCCTTCGCTTTGTCGGCCTCCACCTGTCGCTGCAGCTCGTCGTGCGCCTGTTGTTCGGCTGCAGATTCCCGCGGGCGTTCCTCATCTGCCGCACCGCCGATTTCGCCGCCGTCCATGGATTCACTCGGCGTCGGCTGCACTTCGCTCGTCGGTTGCTGCGCAGACGCATCCGGATGCAGCCTCGGCTGCGTCCTCCACGCCCACACACCGATTCCGGCCAGTATGGCCACAATCAGTACGATGGCGACGATGATCCACACATGCCTGCCGTTCCGTGTTGCTGTGGATGCGTGCGCTTGTCCGGCGCGAGGCACCGCCGGATCGTTGACCAACTCGCCAGCTGCCGCAGTCGCCGTCCTGGCCGGCACCCTCCTTCTCGCAGACTCTGCAGGAGGCAACGAAGGTGGCAACGCCGGACTGTTCATGTTCGTCATCAGCGGACGCTGTTGCGATTCCTGCATGCGGATCGGCTGCATCACTGCGGTCGTCGTCGCCTCGAACGCCACCGGTTGAATCCTGTGTTCCGTATGGGTGGACTGCGATTCCTGCACGGGCTTTCCGCACACCGGGCATACCGCATCATCCGCATTGAGCGGGCTACCGCAATGTGGGCACTGCACGGGGCCTTCTTTCTCTTATACCATCGCCGGAGCGCACGGAGAGACTCGCGGCGGAGACGACTTCATTGTACAGGGGAGGGCACAGGCATGGGCCATATACAAAGGCCCCTGCGACCGTGTACAGTCACAGGGGCCTTCAATGCTTAAGCTCAGACTGGTTGAGACCGACCGGAGCCGGTCATGAGTCTACGGGCCGGATTACTCAGCGACAACCTTCACGAAGAAGTTGGCGGAGATCTCCGGGTGCAGGGCCACGGTTGCCGGGAACTCACCGAGGGTTTGAATCTTCTCGACGGTGATGCTCTTCGGATCGACGGCGACCTTCTCGGCAAGCGCATTGGCAATCTGCTCGTTGGAGATGCCACCGAACAGCTTGCCGGACTCGGAAACCTTGGCAGGGATCTCGACGGCGGTGCCTTCGATGATCTGCTTGGCCTCAACGGCACCCTCACGGGTGGCGATGGCCTTGGCCAGGCGTGCGCGCTTCATGGCCTCGGCCTGAGCGGCGGCACCCTTGGTCCACGGGAAGGCATAGCCCTGAGGAATGAGGTAGTTGCGTGCGTAACCAGCCTTGACCTCGACGATGTCGCCGGCATGGCCCAGGTTATTCACGGACTTCTTGAGAATGATCTTGGTAGTAGCCATATCTATACTCTCCTCACAACTCAGCGGCCGTTGGTGGCGTATGGCAGCAGAGCCATTTCGCGAGCGTTCTTGATCGCGGTCGCAATCTTGCGCTGCTCCTGAACGGTGACGCCGGTAATACGACGGGAACGAATCTTGCCGCGATCGGAAATGAACTTGCGCAGCAGCGCAACGTCCTTGTAGTCGATCTCGGTGATCTTGGCGGCCTTGAGCGGATTCGGCTTCTTCTTGAACGGCTTGACCGGTGGCTGCGGCCTCTTGCGTGACATTCTTGTTGTCTCCTTACACATGGAAAATCGAAATACTTGGGTAGGCGTCAGAACTCGGGCTCGTCGGAGTCACCACCGAAATCGGAGGTGCCGAACGAACCGAAGGCGTTGGAGGAGCCGGAATCGTTCGACCATGGGTCGGAGACCGGCGCTGACGGGGCCTGCGGTGCAGGGGCGGACGCACCGCCCTGATACCCGCCACTGCCGCCGTTGAAGCCGCCACCGGAGTAGCCTGCGCCACCCTGGTAACCGCCGCCGTTGTTGCCGTAGCCGCCACCCTGCTGGCCGCCATTGAAGCCGGAGCTCGTCTGGCGGGTCACCTGGGCGGTCGCACGGGACAGCGCGGGGCCGATCTCGTCGACACGCAGTTCCACAACGCTGCGTTGGGAACCATCCTGTGCCTGGTACGAACGCTGGGTAAGGCGCCCCTGGGCAATCACTCGCATGCCCTTCGACAGCGAGTTCGCAATGTTCGTGGCCATCGACGTACGTGCCGAGTCCCAAGCCGAGCAGTTGAGGAACAATGTGTCGCCATCATCCCACTGGTTGGTGTTGCGGTTGAACGTACGCGTGGACGAAGCAATGGTGAAATTGACCACCGTCGAGCCATTGCCGACGGTGCGCAGTTCCGGGTCGCGGGTCAGGTTGCCCACGACGGTGATGATCGTTTCACCTGCCATAGCGTTCCTTCTTACCTATACGGATTTCGAAAACTTGTTACTTGCGAAGAATCTTCGTACGAACGATGGATTCGTTCAGGTTGAGAACACGGTCGAGCTCGTCGTTGGTAGCCGGCTCGCAGGAGTACGTCACGACGACGTAGTTGCCCTCGGTCTTGCCATCAATCTCGTAAGCGAGCTTGCGACGGCCCCAGATGTCGATGTTCTCGACGGAACCGCCTTCCTTGGTGACGATTTCCATGTGCTGATTGGTCAGCTTCTTGAGACCGTTCTCATCCAGTTCAGGATCGGCAATGAACATCAGTTCGTAATTGTGCGCAGACATCACCCACCTCCTTCGGACTTATCGGCCGCGGGACTTCCGCGACAGGAGTGTGTTTGCGTAAGCCGGCCGCGACATTCGCAGACGGCAACTTCTCAAATATACCTACGCGTTCGGACACGCGCACACATACATGCACATTGTTATATTGGAGAGTGCTCCGTTTTTGTGTTCGCAAGCAATGTGAAAGGCGAATGATGTCTGCTGTTCTTGAAGGCACCCCCGATAAACGCTTGGCTTTGGTGACGGGTCGTGCTTACCCGGAGCAAGCCACCGAGACCGCCCACTACCTCGGCACCGAGGTGCTTCCGACGACGGCCTACGACTTCGCGAACGGCGAGATGTACGTGCGCTACACGGAGCCGATCCGCGGCGCGGACGTGTTCATCATGCAGGCGCATACCCAACCGATCAACAAGTGGATCATGGAACAGCTCATCATGATCGATGCCGCCAAACGCGCGTCGGCACGCTCGATCACCGTCGTCGCCCCGTTCTTCGGCTATTCGCGGCAAGACAAGAAGCATCTCGGCCGCGAACCCATCACCGCCAAGCTCATGTTCACGCTCATGCGGGCAGCCGGCGCCGACCGCGTGATGACCGTCGACCTGCACGCGGCCCAGGAGCAGGGCTTCTTCAACGGTCCGGTCGACCACCTGACCGCCATGCCGATTCTGCTCGACTACATGCGCGACCGTCTGCCGCTTGACAATACGACGATCGTCTCGCCGGACGCGGGGCGCATCAAGGTCTCCGAGCAATGGGCCGCGAAACTCGGCGGCCTGCCGCTCGCCTTCATTCACAAGACCCGCGACACCACGCGACCGAACCATGCCGAGGCGCATGGCATCATCGGTGAGGTGAAGGACCGCGACTGCGTGGTGATCGACGATATGATCGACACGGCCGGCACGATCTGCGAGGCGGTGCGCACGCTGCACGACCACGGTGCGAAATCGGTGACGCTCGTCGCCACGCACGGCCTGCTCTCGGGCCCAGCCGTGGAGCGACTCAAGGACAGCGGCGTCAAGGAGATCGTGCTCACCGACACGGTGCCGATCCCCGAGGAGAAGCGCCTGCCCAACATGACGGTGCTGTCTGCGGCCCCATTGCTCGCCGCTGGAATCCGCTCCGTGTTCGAATCCCGTTCGGTGAGCAATCTGCTCAACGGACTTCCCGAAGACATGCACACGCGTCACATTTACGCCTGAAGGCCATCCCTCAATTCGCTTACAACTGTGTTGTGTGGAGACTGGGACGGCAGGGTCGAGGAACGTAAAGGGCGCTTGCGATCCAGTGACGATGCCCTGCCGTCCCAGTCTCCACACAACCCCCGGTATTAACGGAAGCGCTCACGAATCTGCGCGGCGGTGCCATAGGAGGCCTGCGCACCATAGCCGGTGGCCGCATATGCCGACACGTACGAAGCCAGTTGCGCGGACTCCTCCAAGCTCAGTCCGCTGGCCAACGAAGCCAGCACGGTGCCCATGAACGAATCGCCGCAGCCCGTGGTATCCACCGCATCCACACGCACCGGTGCAATGCGAATAATCGACGGTTCCACCGTGGAGTCGAACACCACCGAACCGTCACCGCCAAGCGTCACAATCGCCTGATCGAAACCGAACTTACTCAGCCGGCGCTGAGCTTGTGCCCAATCGAACGAATCCCAGTCGTCGTCTTCCGGCTCATTAATGTGCAGCAGCTGCACAAGCTCATGCTCATTGACCAGCAGAATGTCGGCATGCGCAATGAGTTCGGACGGCAGTGTCGCAATGAACGGCGAATCGTTGAGCAGCACCTTCATACCCGCCTCATGGCACATGGCCGCGCATGCGGTCACCGTCTCGAGCGGGCTTTCCAAACACAGTCCCAGCACGGAGGATGCGGTGAGCAACTCCCGCTGCGCATCGATGTATTCCACCGTCACATTCGCGTTGGATCCCGGCGAATACACAATGGTGTTCTCGCCGTGGGAATCCACAGTGATCACCGTCGTGCCGCTAGGGCCGAGCACCTTACGAATGCCATCGGTGTTCACTCCGGCAGATGCGAGCTGGGCCAGCAGGAAATCCGCATTCGAGTCGGAGCCCACTGCACCGAACATGCGCACGGTTGCGCCGAGCTTGGCGGCAGCGGCGGCCTGATTGCCGGATTTGCCGCCAGGCAGCACCTGCAGCGGGCCACCAGTCACGGTCTCCCCCGGCCCGGGGAGTCGCTCGGTAGTCACCGTGTAATCTGCGTTCATTGAGCCGACCACGGAAACGGAGCCGTGAATCTGCTCCAGTTTATCGAGAATCTGATTCATTGTGTTTCCTTCGCATACATGTTTGGTCGTTTGCTTACACGGCATCGAGGTGAACGACCAAAGTTCCAGCACAGTATGGTCGTTTGTGTTACGGAAGCCCAAGCGAACGACCAAAGTTTGCCAATATATGGTCGTTTTCTGTACGCCAATCGCAGTAAACAACCAAAGTTCCATGCAGTATGGTCGTTTTGCATACAGAGATTGCAGAGAACGACCATAATCTGCCGAAGTATGGTCGTCTGCTGCACAGACATGCAAGCAAACGACCATACTCACTGTTCAATGACACAGCGCGCGAATGGATGCCGTGTCACTTGGCGGGGTGAAGCACCTCTTCGACGTCCTCCGGCTGCTCCACTTCCTTCTGCACCTGCGCGGACTCACCGCGGTAGATGTGCTTGTGGAACACCAGGAACCAGACGAGACCGAGCACCACCACGCCGGCGGCGATGATCAGCAGATTCGAGTAGACCGCAGCCGGTCCGGTGGCACCGGTGAGGGAGCCGCCGGCGAGCGCCGTGCCGCCGAGCTGTGCGCCGAAGACGGCGATGCCGATGGAAGCAGTCACGTTCATCACCAGATCGTTCATGCCGACGCCGCGGCCGGATTCATCGACAGGCAGCGTATCGAGCACGGTGGAGACGACCGGCGAATACATGAGTCCGCAGCCCGCGTAGAAGATGCACGCGAACATCGTGAGCAAACCAAAGTTCGTGTTCACGCACAGCGCCGAACCGACGAAGCCGCAGATCATGAACAGCGAGGCGAGCACAATCGCCGTGGTACGCCCGATCTTGCCGACAATCCAGCCCGAGGTGGTGCCGAAGACGGCGGCCACAATGAACGCCCAGACGATGTACTGCGAGACCTGCGTGACGTCCATGTTGTAGAGGGTCGTGCCCATCGTGTTGAAGATAGGCGAGACGCAGTAGTTCGTGAAGTAGAACAGCACGATGAGCATGATTGCAGCGAGCCAACGCGTGTTCTTGAAGAACGCGGGCGTGATGAACGGGTCGCTCGCCTTGTTAATGTACACGGCGAACAGCACGAACAGCACGACGCACACCGCGAGCATCCACCAGTTGTTGTACGAGAAGAACAGCGAAAGGAAGGCCGAGGCGAGGCCGAAGATGGTGAAGCCGAGCCAGTCGACATGCTGGGAGCCGCCGCGGCGGTTCGGCAGCAGACGCAGCAGGAACGGCAGGAACACGATCGTCACCGCCGGAATGAGGAACAGGTACTGCCAGGCGATCGACGTGAGCAGGCCGGCCGCGAACACGCCGATGGCAGCGGAGACCTGATAGCCCGCGGTGAACAGGCCGAAGAAGATCACCTTGAGTTCCTTCTTGAGGTACTTCGTGGCGATGACGAGGTAGACGGACCCCGACACCTGCTCGCCTGCGGTCTGCAGGATGCGCGCGATGATGACGGTCCACAGATTCTTCGTGAAGAAGAAGTTCGCGATGAACCCGAATATCGAGCCCACGAACAACGTGACCAAGCCGAATACAATGAGCTTCTTCAGCGAGACGAAATCGCCGAGGGAACCGTAGATGAAGCAGACGATGCCGAGCACGATGCTCGGCAGGCTCGTGATCAGTGCGGCCTGCTCAGGGGCGCCGACGTCGGTGCCGATGTTCGTGAACACCAGATTGAAGCCCTGCAGGCACAAGGTGCCGAGAATGAACGTGATGAGCAGCAGAATCAAGGCGCGCACGGCCATCTTGTTCTGCTGTTCGAGGTCAACGGGATCTTCCTGCACAACCGCAGTGTTGTTTGAGGCAGTCATGATGTCTCTTTTCCAAAGATATGTGAGAATTCCGATTCGTGGTCTGCATGCAGACCGGGTGCAGATTGTCTTCTGCGTACAGCTATGCGTTCTTCGCGACGTTGGTGATGCGCGTCATGAATTCGTCGAGGAAGCGCGGGACGTCGACGTCGAGCGCTGCGCCCATCGTCTTGTGCGGGTCGTTGAGACGGTCCTCGTCGCCAATGGTGCGGCCGCGGGTCGGGCCTTCCACATCGACCTTCATATTGATCGGATGCACGGTGACCAGCGTCGGGTCGACGGCAACGCCAACCGCGAGCGGATCATGCAGGCCACAGCCTCCCAAGTGGGGCGCGGTGGTCTCGTACGCCTTGATGTAGAAGTCGGTCATGTCGGCGAGGAACGTACCGGCAGCATTGCCGAGGTCACGCCAGCGTTGCGTCTCCTTGTAGGTGAGCAGCGTCTGCAGCGTCACATCCAAACCGATCATCGTCGCATCCTTCGTATGACGGAACACATAGTCCGCCGCATCTGGGTCCTGCGAGATATTCGCTTCGGTCCAGGCATTCACATTGCCCGGCACAGTGAGCGCGCCGCCCATCAGCACGATCTTGCCGAGCTGCTCGGCGATTTCCGGAGCCTTGCGGAATGCGGCGGCGATGTTCGTCTGCGGACCGGTGGGAACGTACACCAGATCGTCACCGTAGGTCTTCACCGCGTCGATGATGAAATCGACGGCCGGCTCTGTTTCGGCATCACGCTTTGGATCGGGAATCACCGCGTCTCCAATGCCGTTCTCACCGTGAATGAATGCGGAAATGGGCAGCACCTCGAAGGAATCCTTCGTGCTGGCATGAGGCAGACCCTTGTATACAGGTACTTCGGGGTGACCGAGCAGTTCGGTGATGGCCAGCGCATTGCGTACGCCCTGCTCCATGAGCACATTGCCGTACGTGCCGGTGATGCCGATTAGTTCGACTTCCGGACTGCCGAGCGCATACGAAATCGCAAGCGCATCATCGACACCGGTGTCGAGATCAAGAATGAGCTTCTTCATGGGAACCTTCCTTCAATCCTCTTTGATTGCGACGCATACGCGCCAGTTGGTGATAAAACGTTTTATCAAGAACTACCGTTCATCATACCGCACAACAGAAGAAGACGCGACGCTATGCCAGCGGCAAAGATTCACGAAAACTAATGCCGCAAGTTGAGAGTCGGTGTATAGGGAATCTGGAATCAGCGGGAAATCGGCGCCTGTGCGACGGTGTCTCCCTCGACCAACCGCGGTTCGAGCAGCAGCAGATCATTCGCCTTCGCGCAGTTCCGGCCGGAATCATGGTGCTGAATATGCCGGTACAGGCATTGCCAACTCTGCGAAGCGAGTTCGGAGACATTCTGTTCCACCGTGGTCAGGTGTGTGAACAGACCAAAACGTTTGACAATGTTGTCGTAACCGATTATCGAAAGATCCGCGGGAATGGCAATGCCGAGTTCGCGGAAGCGGTCGATTGCCCCCAATGCCATCAAATCGTTGCAGCAGAACAAGCCTGTGGCACCAAAATCTGCCACGGCATCGGCAGCGTCATAACCACCCGAGAATCGATAATTGCCGTCGAGAGTGAGAATGGAGTCCGCCGGCACGTCATGTTCCTGCAATGCCTTCAGAAAGCCATAGCAGCGTGTATTCGCATTCACGTTGTCTTTGTTCCCGGTAATGCAGGCGAACCGCTCGTGGCCTACTCTGAGCAGTCGCTGGGCTGCAAGCCGGCCACCAAGCTCGTTGTCGAAGCCCACGCCGTCGCAGATATCGGCGGTGATCAGCCTGTCGATGATGGCAATGGGGCATGGGGAGGCGTAAATCTGGTCGTGGAGCAATGCGCGGTCTGTATAGCTGTCGATGGCGGGAATAAGGAAGAGACCGTCGATATCACGTCCCACAAAGTTTCGCATGAGCTGACGTTCCAGCGTTCGGTCGTCATCGGAATTCGAGATGAAGAGTTGATACCCGCTCAGCCGGCATTCCATTTCCAGGCATTTGGCCAGCGATGCGAAAAACATATTCTCGATATCGGGAACAATGAGCGCAATGAGGCGCGTTTCATTGGTGACCAGACCGCGCGCGTTCTCATTGACCACATACTGCAGACGTTTCGCCACATCGCGAATGCGCTGCTGTGTACGTTGTGATATACGTGATGGCTTGTTATTGAGCACGAGCGACGCCGTGGCTACGGAAACCTGAGCTTCCTGCGCCACTTCCCTTAACGTTACTCGCCGCACCATATTCGCCTCATCTGTTGCCGTACTGTGTGTAGTTATATTCTATGGCACGCCTAGCAATGCGGGAATTGTTCACCATTGCATTCCGAGATGACAATGTAAGGAGATGACAATGTGAAGAGGCAATTGGGAAGATTATATTGGATTGCGGTTGTTCTTCTGGTTTGGTGTGGTGTTCATGGGATGGAAATCGCGCGGTGTGATATGTTCCTCCCGTGTGGCGGTGCGGGCGGTGGGGATTGTCCGCCCGGGCCGGGGAACGGCGCCTGCTTGCCCGTGTGGGGGGTTGCTTGGGATATGCGAAGGCCCGGGGAACGTGTGTTCCCCGGGCCTTCGGTAAAGTGTGGTTGCGGCGGTGTGCTACTCTCCCATGTCCTCTCGTGCCATGGTACCAGCGCCGTGCTTCGGAATGGGACCGGGCGTCTCCCCTGGGCCATGGCCGCCGCAAAATTCTGTTATTCTCCGTTCGGGTGGCGGATTGGGAACCGGATCGTGGACGCGGGTGTTGAGGGATGTTGGTGTTCGTGCCGCCATGATGATGCCGCCGGGGTTGTCCTGGCTTGTGTCATGGTGGTGTTGGTTGTCTTCGACCGTTAGTGCCGGTCGGCTCCACCCCTCGCGGGGCTTCCACGTCCGGTCTATCAACCACATGTTCTCTATGGGGTCTCACACACCCCCCAGGGGGGGTGTCAGGAATCCTTATCTTGGAGCGGGCTTCCCGCTTAGATGCTTTCAGCGGTTATCCCTCCCGAACGTGGCCAACCAGCCGTGCCCCTGGCGGGACAACTGGCATACCAGAGGTTCGTCCACCCAGGTCCTCTCGTACTATGGGCAGGCCTCCTCAGGATTCCAACGAGCGCAGAGGATAGAGACCAAACTGTCTCACGACGTTCTGAACCCAGCTCGCGTGCCGCTTTAATCGGCGAACAGCCGAACCCTTGGGACCTGCTCCAGCCCCAGGATGCGACGAGCCGACATCGAGGTGCCAAACCATCCCGTCGATATGGACTCTTGGGAATGATCAGCCTGTTATCCCCGGGGTACCTTTTATCCGTTGAGCGATGCCGCGTCCGTACGCCGGCACCGGATCACTATCTCCGACTTTCGTCCCTGCTCGATCCGTCGATCTCGCAGTCAAGCCCGCTTGTGCGATTACACTCGACACCCGATTGCCAACCGGGCCGAGCGGACCTTTGAGCGCCTCCGTTACTCTTTGGGAGGCAACCGCCCCAGTTAAACTACCCGCCAGGCACTCTCCCCGACAAGGCTCACTTGTCCGGGTTAGGCATCAGATGGGGACAGAGCGGTATTTCACTGGCCGGCTCCACCACGGCTGGCGCCGTGGCTTCGAAGCCTCCCGCCTATGCTACACAATCCGCACCTGATGCCAATACCAAGGTATAGTAAAGGTCCCGGGGTCTTTTCGTCCTTCTGCGCTTAACGAGCATCTTTACTCGTACTGCAATTTCGCCGAGCTCCTGGTCGAGACAGCGGGGAAGTCGTTACGCCATTCGTGCAGGTCGGAACTTACCCGACAAGGAATTTCGCTACCTTAGGATGGTTATAGTTACCACCGCCGTTTTACCGGGGCTTGAATTCACCACTTCGCATCCCGCGAGGGGACGCTGATGGATCCTCTTAACCTTCCGGCACCGGGCAGGCGTCAGTGCATATACGGCGACTTGCGTCTTGGCATGCACCTGTGTTTTTGGTAAACAGTCGCTACCCCCTGGCCTGTGCCACCCCCAGCCGCCCGCGGCCCGCGAACGGGGCCGGAACCGCCGGGGGTCTCCCTTATGCCGAAGGCACGGGAGCAATTTGCCGAGTTCCTTGACCAGGATTCGCTCGATCGCTTCGGTATACTCTACCAGACCACCTGTGTCGGTTTGGGGTACGGGCGGCAACGGACCTCGCGCCGAAGCTTTTCTCGGCCGACGGGATCACCGGATATCACGCCTGAACAGCGCCCATCATCACGCCTCACCCCATCATGCCCCCGGATTTGCCTGGGGGCGGGGCCACACGCTTGACCAGGGAAAACCACCTCCCCGGCCGGCTACCCGTCCGCGTCACTCCTGAAACGCTCAACCCATGCGCGTCCAGGCCAAACAGCAACGGAATCAGAAGGCCGAAGCCCCCATCAACCGTATCGGATGGCCCTTGTTCACACGGGCTGCTGGTCGGTCCGAAAGCCGGTACGGGAATATCGACCCGTTCATCCATTCGACTACGCCTGTCGGCCTCGCCTTAGGACCCGACTCACCCAGGGACGACGAACGTGGCCCTGGAACCCTTGGTCTTCCAGCGGCAGGGATCCTCACCCTGCTCTCGCTACTCATGTCTGCATTCTCACTCCCACACAGTCCACGGCCGGGTTCCCCCGCCGCTTCGCCCCGGTGTGGGACGCTCTCCTACCACGCAACACAACGTTGCATCCGCGTCTTCGGTGGCGTGCTTGAGCCCCGCTACATTGTCGGCGCGGAACCACTAGACCAGTGAGCTGTTACGCACTCTTTCAAGGATGGCTGCTTCTGAGCCAACCTCCTGGCTGTCTATGCGACTCCACATCCTTTCCCACTTAGCACGCGCTTGGGGACCTTAGACGACGGTCAGGGCTGTCTCCCCCTCGACGACGGAGCTTATCCCCCGCCGACTCACTGCCGGAATAGACGCGATGGGTATTCGGAGTTTGGTTGCTGTTGGTACCCGGTACGGGCCCGCAAGCATCCAGTAGCTCTACCCCCCACACGCAATCAACCGACGCTGCACCTAAATGCATTTCGAAGAGAACCAGCTATCACGGAATTTGATTGGCCTTTCACCCCTAACCCCAGTTCATCCCCTCAGTTTTCAACCTAAGTGGGTGCGGTCCTCCACGCGGTCTTACCCACGCTTCAACCTGACCAGGGCTAGATCATCCCGCTTCGGGTCCAGGACACGCGACTCAAAACGCCTTTTAAGACTCGCTTTCGCTACGCATACACCACACGGCTTATGCTCGCCACATGCCACTGACTCGCAGACTCATTTTTCGATAGGCACGCCGTCACCCCACCAGGGGGCTCCGACGGTTCGCGGGCGCACGGTTTCAGGAACTCTTTCACTCCCCTCCCGGGGTGCTTTTCACCTTTCCCTCACGGTACTCGTACGCTATCGGTCAGACAGGTATACTCAGGCTTACCCGACGGTCCGGGCGGATTCACACGGGATTCCACGAGTCCCGCGCTACTCGGGAGACACCATCCATGGTGCACGCGCATACGGCTACGGGGCCATCACCCTCTCCGGCCCGGTATCCAACCCGGTTCGCCTCACGCATGCATTTATCACCACAGCCAACGGCGTCGGCCGCTGGACAGGCGTTCCCACGACACCATGCGCGCAACCCCCGACGGGTATCACACACGCACGGTTTAGCCATCATCCGCTTTCGCTCGCCACTACTCACGGAGTATCCTCTCCTGCAGGTACTGAGATGTTTCACTTCCCTGCGTACCCCCCGCACAAGTGCGGTGCCAGCCCATGACGGCTGGCGGGTTGACCCATTCCGACACCCTGGGATCAAAGCCATGTCGGCGGCTCCCCCAGGACTATCGCGGGCCCCCACGTCCTTCATCGGTACTGTCTGCCAAGGCATCCACCATACGCCCATCACGACAACCACAACACGGCCGCCATGACCAAAGCACTACTGAAAAACCCTAGAACGACATCAGATCACGGAGACGCACCGCACACGGCGCGCCCCCACACGATACGAACGAACCCAAGAAAAACGATTCCTCGGATTCGAATCACAGTACGAACACCAACCCCACCCACAACGGGCGGGCCGATGCTCGCGTCCACTATCCAGTTCTCAAACCACCACCCCACCAGGACACCCACCCCGCACCAACAGGCACCGGGCAGCCGACCTGGGGGACCCACAGGCAACCACACCCCCGCACGGGGGGCCGGTGGCGGCCAGGGAACCCAACAGCACGCACCACACCACCACGACCAACACGACCGTGATCCAATATGACTCTTCCACACCAGCAAGCCAGGGCGGCGACGAAACCATCGCACTCGGCAAACCCCAGCCACACAACCGTGCACACAACCATGCACGCTCAATTCTCCGTAGAAAGGAGGTGATCCAGCCGCACCTTCCGGTACGGCTACCTTGTTACGACTTAGTCCCAATCACGAGTCTCACCTTAGACGGCTCCCCCCACGAGGGTCGGGCCACCGGCTTCGGGTGCTACCCACTTTCATGACTTGACGGGCGGTGTGTACAAGGCCCGGGAACGCATTCACCGCGGCGTTGCTGATCCGCGATTACTAGCGACTCCGCCTTCACGCAGTCGAGTTGCAGACTGCGATCCGAACTGAGACCGGTTTTCAGCGATCCGCCCCACGTCACCGTGTCGCATCGCGTTGTACCGGCCATTGTAGCATGCGTGAAGCCCTGGACGTAAGGGGCATGATGATCTGACGTCATCCCCACCTTCCTCCGAGTTGACCCCGGCGGTCCCACATGAGTTCCCGGCATCACCCGCTGGCAACATGCGGCGAGGGTTGCGCTCGTTGCGGGACTTAACCCAACATCTCACGACACGAGCTGACGACGACCATGCACCACCTGTGAACCGGCCCCGAAGGGAAACCCCGTTTCCGGGGCGATCCGGCACATGTCAAGCCCAGGTAAGGTTCTTCGCGTTGCATCGAATTAATCCGCATGCTCCGCCGCTTGTGCGGGCCCCCGTCAATTTCTTTGAGTTTTAGCCTTGCGGCCGTACTCCCCAGGCGGGATGCTTAACGCGTTGGCTCCGACACAGGACCCGTGGAAAGGGCCCCACATCCAGCATCCACCGTTTACGGCGTGGACTACCAGGGTATCTAATCCTGTTCGCTCCCCACGCTTTCGCTCCTCAGCGTCAGTAACGGCCCAGAGACCTGCCTTCGCCATTGGTGTTCTTCCCGATATCTACACATTCCACCGTTACACCGGGAATTCCAGTCTCCCCTACCGCACTCCAGCCCGCCCGTACCCGGCGCAGATCCACCGTTAGGCGATGGACTTTCACACCGGACGCGACGAACCGCCTACGAGCCCTTTACGCCCAATAAATCCGGATAACGCTCGCACCCTACGTATTACCGCGGCTGCTGGCACGTAGTTAGCCGGTGCTTATTCGAACAATCCACTCAACACGGCCCGAAGCCGTGCCTTGCCCTTGAACAAAAGCGGTTTACAACCCGAAGGCCTCCATCCCGCACGCGGCGTCGCTGCATCAGGCTTGCGCCCATTGTGCAATATTCCCCACTGCTGCCTCCCGTAGGAGTCTGGGCCGTATCTCAGTCCCAATGTGGCCGGTCACCCTCTCAGGCCGGCTACCCGTCAACGCCTTGGTGGGCCATCACCCCGCCAACAAGCTGATAGGACGCGACCCCATCCCATGCCGCAAAAAGCATTTCCCACCCCACCATGCGGTGGGGCGGAGCATCCGGTATTACCACCCGTTTCCAGGAGCTATTCCGGTGCACAGGGCAGGTTGGTCACGCATTACTCACCCGTTCGCCACTCTCACCCCGGCAGCCAGGCCGCCAGGGATCCCGTTCGACTTGCATGTGTTAAGCACGCCGCCAGCGTTCATCCTGAGCCAGAATCGAACCCTCCACAACAAACATTGCAGAAAGCCAAAAACGACTCTCAAATCCATTTCAAAAGAAATCAGACGGACCATCCAATAAGGAAGGACGGTCACACAAAAAACCTCCGCCATCCATCAAAACCCGACAGGATTACCCACACGAAACCATGCAGGCGGACAACGGAACTGGCATCATAAAAGACGACCAAGCACCATCACGGCCACGACAGCCGCAACGACATCAACCTTGGTCAAGTAGTACAGTACACGCTATTGAGTTCTCAAACCACCACCACACAGCCGGCGAACACACCCGGACCCAGTCCAGAAGCTCACCAACCGGCAGCAAGATGAATAACTTACACGCCCCACCCCGAAAACACAAACCCACCCCCAACCACACACCACAAAACCCCTAGAAAACACTCACCACCACCGGCGTGTCGAAAACCCAACACCACACCCCACACGACACCGACAAAGACACCAACCAATCCGCAAACACACAAGAAAGAAACCACCACAGGAAACACCCCCCACCCCACCTTTCCCCAGACGTAAAAGGAGACGAAACCCACGCCACACACGACCCCAATTACGCAGGCTATGCAGACAACCCTGCAAAACGACGACAGCCGCCATGCCTCCCCGAGGCTCCTCCCCGCCACGCCCCCGACCATGAAAGAAACCACCACCGATGATATGTGGCGGAGGGGCGCGGGGGCAAGGGCTGAGGAACGTAAAGGAGCCTGCGACAGTGACAAAGCCATGCCCCGCACCCCTCCGCCATACATCATCTGACTCTATCTCACACCACATTCATCGCCGACGCATAACGCAAAACGGGAACCCCTATCCAGAGTTCCCGTCAGCATTCAGAAAGCGAGTTCACAGAACGCAATCTGCAAATATAAACAAATACAAACTACTTCTTGAGCAGCGGCTCAACCTGCTTCTCGTAGGAAATCAGCGCCTGGTTGAACACCTGGTCCATGTCGTAGTACGCGTAGGTGCCCAAGCGGCCTCCGAACACCACATTCGGCTCGTCGGCGGCCTTCGCCTTGTACTGTGCATACAGGGCCTTGTCTTCATCGGTGTTGATCGGGTAATACGGCTCGTCGCCGCGGTTCGCGAAGCGCGAGTACTCCTCCCACACCACGGTCTTGTTCGGGTTCTGCTCGGCGGCACGCTCCGGGTTGAAGTTCTTGAATTCAATGGCGCGCGTGTACGGCACGTCGGCGTCGGAGAAGTTCATGACCGCGCAGCCGAAGTGGTCACCCTCGTCATAACGCACCTCCTTGAAGTCGACGGTGCGCCACTTGAGCTCGCCCAGATCGTAGTCGAAATAGCGGTCGACCGGGCCCGTGTAGACCACCGGCACGCCCCCTTCCAACAACGCGCGCTTGTTGAGCGGCTGCGTCTCGTCGAAGAAATCCGTCTCCAGCTTCACAGTGATGCGCGGGTCGTCGATCATGCGCTCAAGCCACGCGGTGTAGCCGTCTGCCGGCAGACCTTCCCACGTGTCTTTGAAATACCGGTTGTTGTAGTTGAAACGCACCGGCAGACGCTTGATGATGCTCGCCGGCAGCTCGCTCGGATCGGTCTGCCACTGCTTGGCGGTGTAGTTCTTGATGAACGCCTCATACAGTGGACGCCCGATGAGCGAAATGCCCTGGTCGTTGAGATTCGCCGGATCCGTGCCCGCCAGCTCGCCGGCCTGCTCGTCGATGAGCGCCTTGGCCTGCGCGGGCGTGTAGTTCGCACGGAAGAACTGGTTGATCGTGCCCAGATTGATCGGCAGCGGGAACACCTCGCCGTCGTGCGTGGCGTAGACGCGGTGTACGTAATCGGTGAACTTCGTGAAACGGTTCACGTAATCCCACACGCGGCTATTCGACGTGTGGAACAGGTGGGCGCCGTATTTGTGAATCTCGGCGCCGGTTTCCGGGTCCATGTACGAGTAGGCGTTGCCGCCGATGTGGTCGCGAATGTCGATGATCGTGACGTTCACGCCGAGCTTCTCCACCGCCTGCTGCGCGATGGTGAGGCCGAAGATTCCGGCACCGACGATCACCAGATCCGGCGTCGCGTTCTGCTCGTTTGCAGTCATCTCAAGTCCTTCCGAAAATATCAATCGAACATGCCGCATGTGCATATTCGTCGCCGCACACCACGGAAACAGTCTGCAGCGGACACTTGTCACCAGCATAAAACGCGGTGTGCACACTGCGACGTGATTCGCGAATGCCAATGCTTACGCGGCCTGCGAACGAAATTCGGCAGCATAAGAAGATGTGCCGCTGAACATGGCACATCGAACATATGCAGACATGCGCGCGGAATATGCACACAGTATTCATGCAATGCAGCCACGGCTCATGGCGGAACTTCCCCCGCCGTGGTTTACCATAGGTTGCATGACACACAGGGAACGCCGGGAGACGACTGCCCCCTTCACGCTGCTCATGGCGGTGTATGGGGGCAATTCGTTGCGTGAGGTGGAGCGTTCCGTGCAGTCGAGCACCATCGAGCAGACGCTGCCGCCGAACCAGGTGGTGATTGTGCGCGACGGACCGGTTCAGGAGCCGGTGCAGCGGTATTTGGATACGCTGCAGTCGACCATGGCGGTGTGGTTCACCGCCGAGCGCCCCGAGCTGGCAGTGCCTGAGGTGACGATTGTGCCGCTCGACGAGAACCGGGGACTCGCGCATGCCCTCAACATCGGCCTGCAGCACTGCGATTTCGACGTTGTCGCGCGCGCGGACTGCGATGACGTGTCGCTGCCGAACCGGTTCGCCACGATCATTCCGCAATTCGCCCGCCGCTCCTCCGCCTCGCACACCACGGCGAAATCGAAACTGCCGATTGATGTGATGGGCAGCGCGATCCGCGAATTCACCGACGATGAGCGCAAGCCCGGGCAGATTCGCATGCTGCCTGCCGAGGGCGCCGATCTGGAGAAGTATGCGCGCATGCAGTCGCCGGTGCATCACCCAAGCGTCGTGTTCCGCAAGTCCGCTGTGCTGGCCGCCGGCGGCTACCCGGAGGATGCGGGCAGATTCGAGGATTACCTGCTGTGGGAGCGCATGATGCTCAACCATGCGCAGTTCCTCAACATGCCGGAACCGCTCGTACTCTACCGCACCAATCAGGAGGCGTATGAACGCCGCGGCGGCTGGGATATGTTCCGCGAGGAGCTGCGTTTGCAGTGGCGCTTCCTGCGCGACGGTTTCACGTCACCCGCACAGTTCCTGCGCAACACGTTCATTCGCGCCGCATACCGCATGATGCCCACTTCCCTGCGCAAGCGCGCCTACCATTCAATCGTCTCGCGCCGCAACACCGAGATCTCCGCAGCGCCTGCGCCAGCCGAAGTGCAGGCCAAGCCGCGCGGTCGTCACGCCCAGTCCGAGTGATTCGCGATTATTCATATCATATTCATATCAATCTGCGTAATTTGGGACATTTTCAGTGCCTATCTGTCTCTTTTTACGCAGAGTGCTAATGAGCAGAATGTTAATAAACTGAAGCGTGCTGATAAATAATCTGCATGCTTTACGTAATTTGGGACATCTGCGGAATCTATCTGTCTCTTTTTACGCAGATGCGTACAGGTCAATTACCAATACTCTGCGTAAAAAAGAGACAGATGGAGGCCCGCAGATGTCCCCGATTACCTTGAAGGTGGCCAAGTCAAAGCAAGAAACGCCCACACTGGCTACGCCGTCAATCCGATAAACCAACTACGAACAGTGGCATACAAGTCGGGGCACAGTATTTTCCAGTTGCAAATACGGCCATTGGCAAACATTCCGAACATATTAATGACAATCGTCAAAAAGACTAGCGCCACTAAGGTGATCTGCAGGATATGGAATGCAGTCGTTTGATTGGCCCGCACATGCTGTCCACTCGCTGACATCCCCAGTGCGCCTCCACGTATCTCGTAATATCCCGACGCATCGGCCCGGAAGGAGACGTCGCATGCGAAAATGACCAAGGCAGCAGCGAGCATGAGCAGGTAACCAAAATCACCGTAGTAGCGCATGGAGGTGCCGCACTTATAGCAATCGAAAATCACGATTATAAGGGTAAACACCATCATCATCACGGTCATGCTCCACACCTTGTGTACACGAAGCTGCTTTCGCAATGCTATGAATAGCAGCGCGAATATGGCCAACGGGTAGATGGCGAAGAATCCTCCAATGGAACCTTCCTGCGGGGAAGATATTGCGGTGTCCACCGTGGTAACGAACGGGAAGGCCGCCGTAGTGCCGGTGGGTTGGAATAGCTGGTTGAACACCTCCGAAAACAGGATGTAGAATGAGGATTTCCGCGTGGTCATGTCGAAACTAGTGAGATTATAGTTCGCACCAAAATCGAAGTATTTCCCGAAACGGAGGTGATTATAGATCAGCAAGGGCACCGTGACCACAATAAAGGGAACGATTGCCCAAATAGTGGCTGCGAACCCCTTACGAGAGAACAAGGTACGCCGCTTGGCAATTTGATCCCAAAACATGGGGAACGCAAGGAAACATGCAATCATGAACTGCGGTCGTGATCCGAGGTTCAATGCCATACACAACGATCCAAGAGCAATCCACAACACCGAAACTGTGCCATCCGAGCGCTTGGAAATCTGCCAGAACCACAATCCCATGAGCACCAATGCAATCGAGCAGGTCATAGGCACTCCGTAGAAGGAGGTGCTATGCGCATATACAAACAAATTGGTGCCGATATTGAACGCGATGACGGCCAACCACACAGAGCCCAGAGTTGCCGACGGGAAGTAATCGCGGGCAAGACGGCGAAGCAGCAGCGTGCCGAAGGCAATCGCCAGAGCTGAGAATATACCGATTGCAGCCCAGGTCGGCATCCACCGGCCAGTGAGAAGTTGATAGGGGATGAACGTGAGCAACGCCGGAATGACCCCGAAATAACTGTAGTAATGGCCTTCATAGTATGCATGGTCCCAGAAATACTGATGGCTGCCAGTGCCGATAAGCCCATAGCGGTCATCGGCCGAATAGGGGTTGGGCATCGTCTCGAGTGTGGGATCCACGGGGAGGTCAAGCCATGTACGTCCATGAATCAAGGCATCGGCAAGCCGTTGATATTGCTCGGTGTCTTCCCAATGGGCATGGGAGGAGTTGAAGCCGTAGTACACACGACGGGTGGCATAGGCAATGAGGATGAGGAGCGCCGACCACGCGACAATATAGACGATGGTGCAGATGCGTTGACGAACGCTCGTGCTTGCTGCACAACTGCGCCAGATGCGCGACGAGGGGCGAAATACCACGAAGAACGCAGCAATGAGCACTTCCACCAGAAGCCTGAAGGGGTTGACCTTAAGCGGGATATGGGGATTGACTTCCAAATGATCGAAGATTATGTTGTAGCCCTTGGCGTTCTGGAAAGTGACACGCACTGCCGTGGACTGATATGCTTCGCGTTTCTTGCCGAAAAGCAAGTATTGGGTGTCTGGATTGGTGTTGTATTCAAGCGTATTACGTGGATCTCCCCACCCTCCGTCACTTGACGTTGATTGGATCCATGTTTGATCGGGATGTGCCGAGACGGCGTCATTGACGGAAATGACGGCATTCGAAAAATGGTTGCGTTGAGACGGCAACAGATTCTTACCGTCCGGGGTGGCGACGAGTTTCACGCTTTTGACCTGCACAGGCGCGTCTGTGGTTCCCCGCTGATGAACAGGTACCGTGATGGTCGCTGAATCCGGATCGGTGATTTTGTATTCGCAATTGCCTTGGTATTCGAGTCCTGAACCGAATTGTGCCGTGCCGATTTCGACAGGCTCTGCGCTCTGGGTACGCCAATGCCCGAGATTGAAGAACCCCAGTTCGATGACCATGACAACAATGAACGCAACGGCACATGCAATCCAAAATCGGTCACGAGAATTGTGCTTCAGCGAGGTACTATGTTTCATTCTAGTTGAGGTGACGTCATTCATCTGGGTCGGTTCTGTTATCGACTCAGTCGGCTGGCTCATAGAATTCTCTCAATCTTTATTTTTCAAAATAAAACAAGTGAATATATTTTGCGTTATAGTCATCTCATCTTATAAGCGAGATGTGTTCCGAAACACGATTATCGAAAGATTCACTGACACTGGGGCGATTATGCGAAGAAGCGATATATATTTGTGACTCAAATGCAAATTGCGCTCGATCCCTACGCGCCATGACCGCCAGAATCAGTCCAGTGAAAATGGAGATGACACCTATAAGCATCAGCATCGTCGAGCCGATTAGCAGGGGAAACGCCGAACCTCACCCGTCTGAGCAAACTCTATGCACACCCATAGAGCCAATCCAAATCCAACTCCTCCAATGATCACCCCCAACGAGCCGAAGAACGGCAATGGCCGGTTCTCGTAGACAAGTCTGAAAATCATGTTGAGGACCTTGGCTCCGTCTGAGAACGTGCTCAACTTGCTCACACTTCCTTCGACACGATCACGGTACTGCACGGGCACCTCAGTCACACGCATCTTGCGATCAAGCGCAAAGATTGTCATCTCCGTCTCGATCTCGAAGCCGTTTGACATAACCGCATACGATTTTGCGAACAAATTGTTGAACGCACGGTATCCGCTCATCACATCATGAACATGTGCATGGAATGTGTGGTTGATGACAGAGCGAACGAGACGATTACCGGAATTATGGAAGGGGCGCTTGTTCTCCGTGAAATACGTGGAGGACAGTCTGTCGCCGACAACCATATCCCAACCCTTGTCAAGCGCATCGAGCAATGCGTGCACGTCCTGCGCTGGATAGGTGTCATCCCCGTCCACAAGCACGTATCGATCGGCATCGATATCACGCAACATTCTACGCAACACATTGCCCTTGCCACGTTCGGGGGCAATGCGCACAATCGCCCCTGCTTGGGCCGCGAATTCAGAGGTACGGTCATCGCTGGCGTTGTCGTACACGTAGATTTGCGCATCAGGGAGCTGCTGCCTGAAGGCAGTGACCACCCTGCCAATGGTTTTCTCCTCATTGAGGCAAGGTATGAGCACAGCGGTAGTCTGATTGGCAGTCACAATGCATCCCCTTTCGACATAGTAGCCCGAGCTTCCCAGATACAGGGAATTCCTCAAAGTGGTATATAGACTACGCACCACAACCTGTCGAAGAGAGACAACAGGCCATATCCGGGCTTCAGTCTATTCCATTCGATGGTCAAGTGACTGACGGCTGATTCTCTGCCGTTCCTCCCACATCGTCTGCGTAATTTGGGACATCTGCGCCCGCCATCTGTCTCTTTTTACGCAGATGCGTACAGGTCAATTTTCAATACTCTGCGTAAAAAGAGACAGATGGAGGCCCGCAGATGTCCCAAATTACGCAGGGGATGACTGCCTATCTGGAGGAGCATGTCTCCGATGATGCAGGGAGACGGAGCCAAAGAGCCGAGTCTGAAGAGATCTAAAGGGAGATGCGCTCGATGTCGGGCACCAGCGGCGGGCATGCACGGGCGAAGATCTCGGCATTCGACTCCGGTTCGGTGTGCCAGCCGTCACGCCAGCCGTCGCGCAGGCACTGAAGAATGAGGGGGCGGTCGTCGGCGCGCATCACAGTGAGTAGCCAGCGGCGCGCGGTCTTCGCGAGGAATGCAAGCAGACCTCCAAATGAGAAGTCCGAGCGGCAGAATCTGAGCATCCAGATCTTGTTGCGCACCTCGTTGTAGAAACGCGGGCCCGGGTCGGCGTCCGACGAACCGAATTTCTTCGTCTTGTGCACGACCTCGCTCGCCGGCACATAGTACCCCACGCCTTTGCGCAACAGAGCCGTCGTGTATTCGAAATCGTCGTTCCACAGGAAGAACGCGCTGATCGGCAGACGTCGACGCCCGCGAATCGCACCCATATTGAGCATGCAGGAGACGAAGGAGAGCGAGCGCACCTGGTACGCACCGCCGGTCATCTCGCGCTCCCCCTTCGCCAGAACGGCACGCGGGCGGGGTTTGTTCATCAGGTGTTCCCGGCCGTCGACCCACACCGCCTTCGACCCGAGTGCCGTGGGCAGGCAATCGTTCACAGCGACGCATTCGTCTGCAGCGGCGAGCAGCTCCTCCAAGGCTGTCGGCGTGGGCACGGTGTCGTCGTCCATCAGCCACACATATTCAGCGATTCCCGGTTCCGCGGAACCGTTGGCGACGGCGTACGCAATGCCCGCGCAGAATCCGCCGGCGCCACCCGTGTTCTCGCGCAGTTCGAGAATATGAGCGGGAATTGGCGTGCGCCCGGCGAAATCGCGCGCCACCTGCAAAGCGCCGTCGGTGCTCGCGTTATCGACGATGACCAGCGAATCCGGCCTGCGAGTCTGCGCATTGAGCGCGGACAGGCATTCGTCGAGCAATCTGGCGCGGTTGTAGGAGACCACTACGGCAGTCACATGGTATTGCATACCCTTCAGTATAGAGACGCAAGCAGGCAGCCGTACCATCACCATAGCCACACATTCCGCCGCCTTTGGTCGTGGTGGGGCACGAGAATAGGCACATTGCTGTTGTACACCATACGAGAATCAGAGGTAGGCATGGGCACCAAGCCGGCGAAACAAGCACCGCGCACGCGCACACAGCGGATTCGCCAAGCGAAACAACACCGCATGGCAGCGCAGATGAGGTATCGCAATCATCTCGCCGCCATGACGGCCACCAACACCGTACTACTAACAGCCGCCCATTCCTCAGCGCATCCGGAGTCTTCCCCCTTAGACAACGCAGCTGATGCCTCACAGACCACTGCCGCAGCGAATACCCAGACGGAACCGGAGCGGCAGAGCGCACCGGATGAACCTGCCGAATCGAACAACGCGGAACCCGAATCGCGACCGGCAAAGACCAAGCGCGCCAAGGAAGCGCGGCAGGCGGCCACGTCTCACGGTGTGCAGGAAGCCCGGAAAGCCAGGGAGCAACGGCCCCCGCGGAATCCAATCACCCGGCAGTGGCGGCGGTTCAAGGAAACGAAGTTCTACCAGGTATGGGACAGGCGGCCGAAGTTCTCGTATGGCTTCTATACGGTGGTCGCAGCTGCCGTCATTCTCATAGCAACCATGTTCTTGTGGTGGAGCATGCAGGACAACCTTCAGTACAATCCGAAGGACCAAAGCAGCCTGTTCCACCAGGTAACCGATCATGCCTATCATTCGCTCTCCGACGGTTCCTGTTATCTCACGATGATCGCCTTGCTCCTGATCTATCTCGTCTGCGTGACGGTCATCAATCGATTCTGGATTGGCACTGCCATATTCGGCACCATTGCTATGATTTTCGCCATCGCCACCAAGATCAAAATCACCATGCGCAGCGAACCTGTCATCCCCTCAGATCTCGGCTTCCTGACTGGCGGAGGCGGGGGCGGCGCAGGCGAGGTGGCGTCGTTCATCAACGAGGATTCCCAACCACTCATCAACGCCGCCATCACCATGCTGGTCTGGTTCATCATCATATGCATTGCATTGCAGTTCCTCGACAAACGCAGGACCTTCATTTACTGTTCGTGGCGCCATCCGATTGCGGGACCCAAAAACATCATCGGCTTGATCTGCCGTATTCTCGCGCCCATCGTGAGCATCGCACTGGTCATGGGGTATGCCACTTCTCTCTCCAGCCCTGAATCGGAGGTGAGGAAGACGCTAGACCGCATCGGCTACGAACCACGACTTTGGAACGTCAAGGAGGATGCAGTTCACAACGGAGCCCTCACCACGTTCCTGAGCCTCACACGCGTCAAAGCAATGGCCGATGAACCGGACTACAGCGAGGCGCGAATGAAGGAGATTCAAGCACGGTATGAGAAAACCGCAGCCACGATCAATGCGGAGCGTTCAACGAATATGACGGACAGCACCGTCATCATGGTGCTGTCGGAAAGCTTCTCGGACCCCAATCGCGTGCCGAACGTCCATTTCAGCATCGACCCCATGCCGAATATCCGCGCACTCAAGAGCACAACGACGAGTGGCCTCATGCTCTCGCCGGGTTATGGTGGTGGCACCGCCAACATCGAGTTCCAGCAAATGACCGGCCTGAGTCTCGTGAATTTCAGCGATACGATGCTCTCCCCGTACCAGCAGCTTGTGGCCACGCGTCCGAAGTTCTACTCATTCAACCAGATTTGGAATGCCAATTGTGGCGGCGAGTATTCGACGAGCTGCTCCGTGGGATTCCATCCATTCCTGCAAAGCTTCTATCTGCGCGGGACCAACTATAAGAAGTTCGGTTTCTCGCACCTATACACACAGGACAGCGATCCAAAAATCAAGTACGGAAAGAGCTATGTGGGGCCGAACGGGAAGACGGATTACGTTTCCGATGAGGATGCCTATCGCAATGTGATTGACGAGGTGAAGTCAAACACCAAGGATGGCAAGCCATCGCAATACATTCAGCTCATCACGATGCAGAATCATGCACCATACCCGGATATCTATGATGAGGCGAATGAATTCCACGCCGCAAACGAATCGGTCAACGTCACTCCGAACGAAATGGGCATCGACGACAATTACACCAAGGGAGTTCAACGAACCGACCAGGCGACCGCCGATTTCCTGAATCAGCTTGATGAAATTGACCGTCCAATCACCGTGGTCTTCTATGGAGACCATCTCCCGGGGATATACCAGGCCGCCAATGCCGACAAGGAGAATGCGCTCGCGCTGCATGAAACCGATTACTTCATCTGGTCGAATAAGGCATCGAGCCCACATACCGGGAAACTGCCAGACTCCAACGCCGACTTCTCGTCTTCGAACTATTTCATGACGCAAGCCGCTGCGCAAATGGACGCGCGCATCTCGCCCTACCTCGCGCTGCTCGATGAACTGCATAGGGAGGTGCCTGCAATGTCTCGCTCGATCAATGCGGGATCATGGAGCGCGCATGGGGAACCCACATTCCTCGACGACCAAGGCCGGATAATCGATCCGAAGACGCTCTCCGGCAAGGCCAAGCAGTTGCTCGCAGACTACAAGATGGTCCAATACGACATGTCGGTGGGCAAGAACTACCTGATGGACTTGGGCTTCATGGACGTGCCGAAGCAGTAGGATATCAATATGGCAGTGAATACGTCGAAAACCACACGCACACCGAACAAATCTCGGGCCGCACACCATGCGAATACGGCGGTTCCGGGCGCTGTTGACTGGGAGGTGGTCGATCGCGTCGTGTTCCCGATGGAAGACCGCAATGCCATATTGCCGCTCTATGCCATCGAATGGACGCAACCGCGCATGAGCCGTGACGAGATCGACCCCTTCGATGATTTCTATAACATCGACTTCGGTGCCATGAACTCCTCCGAAGCAGCAAGGCTTGTCAATACAAGCGTGCGACCTGCGGCGAATGTGGGCTCCGATGTATTCACCATTAACAGTCGTTCCGAGATTTGCGTGCATTCCGGTAAGACCATCTCGTTGTGCACTTATTTCAACGCTTTCCCTGCCGGGTATTGGCGCCGCTGGACCGATGTCAACACCGTGCGGTTCACTGCGCAGGCACAGGGTGATGGTGCGGTGACGCTGATGCGTTCCTCGGGGCGCGGGCTGCTCCATATGGTTGAAACCGTACCCGTGCAATCCGCGCATGGTTTCGCCGAGATATGCGTGGATCTGCCGATGACGGACCTGATGGACGGCGGATTCTTCTGGTTCGACGCGCGAGCCTCCGAATCGATGGAGTTGCAGATTCGTGACGCCGTATGGAGCGTGCCCGTGCAAGCGCGCCGACAGCAAGAACCCACGTCCTTCTCGATTGCGATCACCACTTTTAATCGTCCCACCTATTGTCTGCGTCAGCTGCGCACCATTGCAGCCGATGACAATGTTCGCGCACGACTGGACACGATCTACTGCACCGATCAGGGCACCGACCGAGTATGCGACCAACCTGGGTTCGCCGATACGGCACGGGAGCTCGACCAGCAGCTCACCTACATTCGCCAAGCGAACCTCGGCGGTTCCGGCGGCTTCTCCCGGGGTATGTTCGAAACACTCAAAGCAGCCACAAGTTCATATACAATGCTGCTCGACGACGATGCGATCAGCGAGCCGGAATCGATCATTCGCGCCGTGCAGTTCGCCGATTACTGCAGGAAACCCACCATTGTCGGCGGCGGCATGTTCCATCTCGACAATCGCACTGTGCTCTATGCGCAAGGCGAGATCGTGAACCGCAACAATATGCGCGCGCTCCCCGCGGTAGGTCAGCGCTACAATCAGGATTACGCGCAGTTCCCGCTTCGTGACCAACCACATCTGCACCGCCGGTTCGACTCGGACTTCAACGGCTGGTGGATGTGCCTCATACCCACGCAGATCATGCGTGAGATCGGGCTGTCGTTGCCGGTGTTCATCAAGTACGACGACATCGAATTCGGCCTGCGGGCCCAGGACGCCGGCTATGCCACGGTGAGTCTGCCAGGCGTGGCCGTATGGCATCAGGCTTGGCATTCCAAGGATCCTCAGCGTACGTGGGAGGATTACTTCGATAACCGCAATCGTTGGATCTGCGCATTGCTGCACTCCGAGAAGCCAACGCCACAGCTCCTCTACCAAATGGCCTATAACGACGTCACCATAGGGCTGCGGCTCGTCTACTCCGCCCTGCATCTGCATCACTTGGCATTCCGTGACGTGATGCGTGGCCCGCAATACATTCTCGACTCTATGCCAACGAAACTGGCCGAGGTGCGTGAGGCCCGCGAAGGATTCAGCGACACCGAGACACGCCCGAACATCGACGATTTCCCCACCGCCGCGGCACAATACGCCGCAAAGGCCACCCCTCGCCCGATGAGCAAGGTCAAGGCTACCGGCATACGCACGCTGTTGCGCACGCTGCTGGGCAACGGCAGCGGCATTCGCGACACACGGCCCGCCATTGCCGTCACGGCGAAGGAGACCACATGGATGGCCTTCCGCGGGCAATCGTCGGCATTGGTGACTTCCGCCGACGGCAATTCCGTGGCATGGTGCCGACGTGACGACAAGCTGTTCCGTGAATTGTTCATGCGAAACATGTTCCTCGCGAACACATTCTGCAAACGGTTCCCTGCACTCGCCGAACAATATCGCGCTGCCGACCTTTCCAGCGTGGAGCATTGGGCTCGGATTTTCGGCGAGCAGACCGGCCGTTCCAACTAGTCCGATTACTCGGCGGACATAAAGAACCGCGGGTCGAACACGCTCACATCGACGTCGCCGGTCACGCCGGACACACGCGCGGTCGACGTGTATTGCCATGCATGCGGATCCGGGCAGCCTGCGAAATCATACTCAAGCGTGTCCGAATACGAAGCGATCCAGTTGGCGTGTTCGCGCAGCCAGTCACTGTCGAGGCGCGTCGCCATGTTGTGCGCGTAGGTGTAGATTCCCAGATTCGTGTACCCCGCATCTTCGAGCGCGCCGAAGAACACTTTGACAATCTGTTCGAACTGAATCGGCCGCGTGGGCATCGTATGGCCACCCCAGTCGTCGAGATGCTCCATGTCATAGAAAATGGGGATGGTCTTGTCGTTGATCGAGTATTTTCGGAGCGTCTGCAGCACGAAATTCGCCTCTTCACGCGCGAAATCGGTGCCGTAGGCGTAGCTGTACAAGTACAGGCCATGCGGGATGCGGTTCACACGCACCTGCGCCAGATTGTTCTTGAAATACTTGTCTTCGTTGCCATGGCCGTAGCCGATGCGCAGAATCGCCGCATCGACCTCGGATTGCTTGACCTTCTGCCAATTGACGTTCCGCTGATGTTCGGAGACGTCGATGACCCGCCATACCGGACGCAGCACGTGACCACCCCCCTCGGTGAACACATGTACACCGAACGAATACGACCACGGGTCGGCTGCCTCGTTCCACGAACTCTCCTGGCTATCCGTGGAAACTCCACAACCCGTCACCCCGATCACTGTGCATATGCACAGAATCATCATACAGATTCTGAATCGTACGCCATGAATCTGCAGGGTTGAGGGAACTGGGGTCATTCAGATTCCTCGGAAATCCTGCCGTCATATTGCCCAGCGGCTGACTGTTCCGCCTGCTCCTTCGAAATGGGTTCGATCTGCATGGCGCGCGTATTGATCAATGCGTAGTCCATATTGCGGGGATCACGTACCGCAAAGGTGCACGCATTGTCATCCAGCGCGACAGCGACCATGTCCGTCGTTTCGGTATTGCCTGGAATCGGTGTGCGCAGTGATGTGAACAGGCGGAATTCGCCATTGTTGAACAGGTCCAACGGCATCTCGAAGTACACGGTATGACGCCCTTTCTTCGTCATGTGCAGCTTCGGGTTGTGTGCACCGGTATCAAAAGTAATGCCCCCACGACGAATATCATGCAATGCAATGGCCAGATAGAAGTCGTCGGTTTCGTTGAACTCGTATTCGACCGCGAACCGGAACATCTGGTCGCTGGTCAACACCAGCGGCGAGATGGCATAGGTGCGCAACAACGGACAGCGAGCGTTCAAGCCGTTAGGATACACTTCGTGTCCTTCTTGCTTCGCTTGGTCGGCGCGTTCCGCCTTCTGCCGTTCCTCCTGTCGCATGGCTTCGAGATTGGCCAAAGTATAGCTTTCGGCCACCGTCTCCTTATCGCCGATCGCCGCCACCTCACCATCTTGAATGAACATAGCTCGCGTGCAGTAGCGCTTGATGGCACCCATGTCATGCGTGACCAGAATCACCGTTTTCGTGGGGTCTTGACGCACACTCGAAAAATAGTCGTCACACTTGCGCTGAAACGCCTCATCGCCCACCGCCAGCACCTCATCGAGCACCAGGATGTCTCCCTGCGCCTTGATGGCCACGGAAAACGCCAGACGCACCTGCATGCCGCTTGAATAGTTCTTGAGCTTCTGATCCATGAACTCCTCGAGTTCGGCGAACTCGACGATGTCGTCATACATCTCGTCCACTTCGTCATGTGAGAACCCAAGCAGCGCACCGTTCAGATATACGTTCTCACGACCGGTGAGCTCGGGATTGAATCCCACTCCCAATTCGATGAATGGTACGAGTTTTCCCCTAACATCCACCGAACCCCGGTTCGGATAGTAGATCTGCGAGATGATCTTGAGCAGCGTCGACTTGCCACCGCCATTGCGGCCCACAATGCCGAAGAACTCGCCCTGATGCACTTGGAAAGACACATCGCGCAGCACATGCTGCTCCTTGTAGCCTTTGATGCCCTTCGTCCAGTTGATGAAGGCCTGCTTCAGACCCGAGGCTTGCTCGGTAGGTAGCTTGAACCACTTGTCCACATGGCTCACATCGAGCACCACCGGCTGCTCCATGTAATTGTCAATGGTGATCACATCATCGGTCATCGCGTCGTTCATCACATCACCTCTGCGAATCTGCGGCTGTTCCTACGGAAGATATAGACGCTGAACCATGCCAGCACTATGACGATGACAAGTGGAATGCTCTTCTCCCACCAAGAATTGAATGAATTCCAAACCGTGGGCTGAGTAGCCGGCGCAATGAAATTGTGCCGTATATCCTGAATGGTCTGCGCAATCGGATTCAGCAACTCAAGTTTTGCGAGACTGGCATAGACGCCGCCCTTGTCCGTCACATACGACAACGGGTACATGATTGGCATCGCATAGAACAGAATCTGCGAAAGCACCTCCCAAATATGGGCGATGTCGCGGAAATACACGTAGCATGTGGCAAAAATCAGTGCGAGCGCCAGCGAAACGATATACAGCTCAACCAAATTAAGGGGAAGCCACAATACGCGCCAGGTGAACTCGACATGTTGGAACAACGCGAATACCAACACCACGGCATAGTTGATGCCCAATGAGATCAGTGAGCCGATGGAGGCGGACACCACAACTATATAGTTCGGGAAATGCACTTTTCGCAACAAATCTCCCCGATCGACAATCGAACGCAGACCTATGCCAATCGTCTCCGACACGAACTGCCATGAGCATACGCCGAGCAACAACACAACCGGATATGTCGAAGTGTGATCGGTCAGTCTCAGGAATTTCGCGAACACGATATACATGACCACGAACAACAGCAACGGCTTCAACACAGACCAGGCGACACCGAGGAACGACCCTTGGTATCGCATCTTGAAATCGGTCTTCACCAAGCCCCGCAATACGGTCATCGCATACCCATAGCGGTCCTTCAACCGTTTAGTCAGCGTATTCACTCGCACCTTCCTCGCCATCGTCGTTATACTCCCCGCCGCATGTCCGCCGCGCAGCCTGCTCACACAGATGGGAGAATCAGTTCATATCAAGGTAGTCTTTCCAGAATTCAATGGACGTGAGCTTATCACGCGCCGCTGCATATTCCTCGCGCAAGCGCGCGGCATGTGCGCGATAATACCGCATGTCGCGCAGGTAGCGCTTGCGAATCGCGCGATAGCGTTCGGCGTCCTTGGTCCGGATGGCTCCCTTACGCGCATACCAATCCAGCACAACCAACTTCTGTTTGCCTCGGATTGCCCCGGCTGGATACACCCATCCCATCAGAGGGATCACGGCATAGCCGTCGCCGGACGTCCTGATGTAGCGTTGGCCGTTGTCCGTCACATAATCCACGAGACGTTCCGTGTAGGTGCGTGGCGAGTCCTCATCGATAAGCTGGCGATCGATCTTACGAATGTCGAAACCCTTGAGCACCGGATCGCGCTCCGCAACCTTCTGCAGCTCCTCGAACGTCATGAGTTTCTCTTTGTTCCTGTTCGCAGCCAGGAATGTGCGTTCCGCCATTCCCTTCTGCTCAATGAATCTGGGACCTTTCAGGAAGTCCTCAAAACCGTCAAGCACAAGCTCGGCGTTCGTGTATCCGAACTTCTTCAGTTCGAGACGCAGCTTGTTGTGCATGGCATAGATGAAATCGCTTTCCGGCGCAAAACCGGTGGTGAACTGGGAGATAAGCGGATTGCGTGTGGTCTGGTAGCGTTCCACGGCAGCATCGTACTTCTCCTGGAATGGCATGTGCCAAATGCACAGGCTGTTCATTGTGATGAACTCCGGCTTGCACCGCCAACCATACTCGGTGTCGTCACTGCGAACGAACACTGGCAGGGGAAGGCCGTTCTTGCGAATCATATCCGTTGGAATGCAGCAGTACCACCAGCCGGCGTAAAGGGCGGTGCGCATGTCTTCGGAAGGTTCGAACATCTCGTTGTAAATGAGGTCATCAAGAAGCGTCATGCGCAGCATCGGCTTACATGGCAGGAAATCTCCTCGCGGACCCATATAGCCCGTGTCCTCGCACTGATCCTCACCGATGCGATAATTCAGCATCGCCCCGGAAATCATCGAATACCCATGTTCCGGCTTGAGAATGCGCAGAAGATTATACGTGCGTTTGATGCTCTCCGGCGAAATGGCCACATCGTCATCCATGAGGATCACATGCGTAGCCGGTGGATTCTGCTCAAGTGCCATGATCATGCCACGTGTGAAGCCGCCCGCACCTCCCACATTGCCTTCCGGCACAATCGTGATGCGGTCGGAGTCGAGGATCTCCTTGTCCAAGGTGCGGCCATTGTCCATCACATACATGTTGAAGTGATCAGCAATGTCCTCTCCCGATTCGACGATGTTCCTACGGACCAGTTCAATGTTGCCTGTGACGAAGCCTTCCTTCTTGAACGTGGTGGTGGCTAACACCAGTTCCACGTCATGGGGATCATCACTCAGTTCAAGCTCGTAGTATCCGTTCCGCAGCTCGACGGCTCCTTCGGTCTCGATCACGAAGCCTGCGAGCACAGTGGTGTCCGTAATCCGAAAATCCACATCCACCGATTGCCAGTCGTCACCGGCATCGAGATGGACCGCCGTCTCCTCCACTGGAACTGATTCCTTGGAGAACTGGTCTGTGGTTGTCTGCATGATCGTACATGCGGAACCACGCAGCTCAATGTGGAGACGAAACGCCTTGGCTGTGGTGTATTTGAGCAGTTTCATCACAGAGAGCGAATTGAAGTAAGTGGTGAAATCGAAGGTTCCCGCTCCCGTGAGCATCCAGAATCCGTCTTGGGGATTCAACGACAGAGCCCTATCCGCGCGGCAATACAGACCTGGGTAATTCTCAGAACGCGGATTCGATTCGAGCAGTATGTTGGCGAATGTAAACGACGGCATGCGAGCACCTTCACATATAACACAATCAGATTCAATTCAGTGTAAGCAATCATATAAGCATGTCTGAACGCCCCTCCCCGGGCACATCAAATACGACACGCTGATGTTGTGCTATTGGAAGATGTGTTGTATTCTTTTTAAGTTGCGTATGCACACTGGAGGATTCGCCTAGTGGCCTATGGCGCACGCTTGGAAAGCGTGTTGGTGTAACAGCCTCGCGAGTTCGAATCTCGCATCCTCCGCCCCATAGCCGGAATCCTGTAGATTCCGGCTTTTACTTTTATTTTCCCCTACGCGGGAATGCGAACCCTTCCGATTCGCATTCCCTTCCTCCGCCGCACGAGGGTTTCAAGCCGTCAATCCGATGAACCAGCTGCGAATAGTGGTGTAGATGCGCGGATGCAGCGTCTCCCAATTGTCATACCGACCCGGAACGAGCAATCCCACCACTGTCATCGCCACCGTGAGGGCCACCAGCACCAGCAGCACCGTCTGCAAAGTACGGAATCCCAGCGAACGCTCAGCTTCGAGGGGAATGCCTGCATGCGTCGCCCCGTCAAGAGACGCGGTGGGTACGAACTGCGCAGCCACAGCGAAGGAGAGCGTGACAATCACCATGCATAGCATCACCAAATAGGCGAAATCCCCGTAGTAACGCATGGAGGTGCCACTTTTATAGGTGTCGAATGAGACGACGACCAATGCAAGAACCATGAGCATGACAGACATGGTCTTCAGTCCGTGCCTGCTCAGCTGCTGCCGGACGAGAATGAAAAGCAACGCCATGAGTGCAATCGGGAAAATGGCGAAGTAGCCGCCCATCGAAGGTTCGTTCGGGCCTGGGAGCACTGTATCAGTGGTGGTGAGGAACGGAAACTCAGAGGTCGTGCTCGGGGGCTGGAACAATTGAGTGAACAACGCCGGCAGGAAAGTGTACCTCGATGCCTTGCGCGAGGTGAGATCGTAGCCGGTGAGGTTGTAATATGCACCGAAGTCAGTCCATGAGCCGAAGCGCACGTAGTTGTAATACAGCACGGGCACTCCCACCACAACGAATGGGGCAAGAGCCGCCACGGTCTGCCACAGCTCGCTTCTGGAGAACAACGTGCGGTATTTGGTGATCTGCGGCCAGAAGAGCGGAAAAGCTAGCGCCCACGCAACGATGAATTGAGGACGCGTTCCCAACAGCAGCCCCATGCAGATCGAACCGGCAGCCATGAACCATCCATTGATTGTGCCATCGTCACGTTTGGAGATCTGCCAGAACCACAATCCCATTAGCACAAGTGCTATTGCACATGCCATGGGTACGTTGTAGAAGGTGCTGTTGAAGCAGTAGGTGAACACGCATGTACCGAAGTCGAATCCGATTGTCACCAGCCACACTATGCCAAGTGAGGCCTGCGGGAAATAGTCATGGGCAATCCGCCGTACCAACAGAGTGCCGAATACGATGATGAGCACACTGCTCAATGCCACTGAATACCAAGTTGGCATCCAAACACCTGTGATGAGCTGGTATGGCACAAATGTGAGTAATGCCGGCACGACACCGAAATAGCAATAGTAGTGCCCTTGGGAATAGGCGTAGTCCCAGTAGTACTGCGCACCTTGGTTCGCAGCCAGATACCGGCGCTCGAAGTAATTGTATGGGTTATCCATCGCCGGAAGGCTGGGATCAACCGGCAGGTCCAGCCAGGTGCGTCCATGAATGAGGGCATCGGCCAAATGCTGATATTGGTTCGGATCGATTATATGGAGAAATGCGTCATTGAGCCCTGCAGGGGTAGCAGCGCCCACACGCGAGACAAGAATGGACAGGGCACTTAGACCGACAATGAACCCGGCGGTTGCGAGTCGTTGCCCACCACTGCGCAGGTCCACGCCCATGCGGTATATGCGCGATGTGGGGCGGAACAGCACGAAGAACGCAGCAACCACCAGCTCGATGGCGAGCCGCAGCAGGCTGATTCGGAACGGGATGACGGGGTTCACCTCCACCCGGTCAAAATTGACTACGTCACCCTTCGCGCCCATGAACGTGATTCTTACATCGGTCGACTCATATGTTTGCAGCTTCTTGCCCATCAAATAGTATTGACTGGCCGGATTGGCACTGTAACTCAACGTATGACGATTATCTTGCCAAGCCCCATCGCTGTCACGACCGTCGACCCATTCGTTACGCGATACTGTGTCGCCACCCGTGGTCTTGAGCTGAATCGAAGCATGTATGCTAGCTCCCGGCTTCTCGGTGGCATTAGTAACGACCCGAAGACTTTGGACATTGGCCGGCCTACCGTTGTCGGAAACCGGGACAGTGATGTTGGCATGTTCAGGATCGGTAATTCGGAACCGATTGCCTCCCAATGCCTCAAGCCCATCACCCACCATCATTTTGCCCACTGTCGCATGCTGCAGACCCGTGGTACGCCAATGTCCGAGATTGAAAAAACCAATTTCGCATATGGCAACCAGCACCATGGCGATGACGATGCTCACCCACAGGCTTCTTGAATGCTGGGAAATGGACTCATGCTTCCACCGAGAAGTCGAGGCTCCTCCACCCATGTCTGTCGCTGCCCGATGCCGAACAGGTTTATTCATGGTCGTAATATGCGACAGCTCTTCTGTTGCATTGGTGGCCTCTCGCTCCATACACATCCTTCATCAGCTCGCTGTGAATATGGACTGGAAGTTCCAGTGTATTCGTGCCGTATGAAAACATGCCCCTCCCGCTGACAGCGACAGGCGATGCGATATGCGCCGGTCTTCGTTGGTGCCTTTCACAAATCCCCCGCACACGCGACGGAATAACCACACTCCCCTCAATTATTGACATAATGGTGCCTGCCGATCCCACCGGCATGCAATTATCTCGACACAAGGATGCAGAAACAGATTGAATACGAAAATCACGCGCACATTGCTCGCCATACTTGCCACGTTCGGATTGACGCTGTCGTTGGGTGCCTGTTCGTTCGACGGCAGCACGGTCACCGACGCCTCGACCACCTCGCAAAGCCAAGATGCCGATGCCGCCAGGAAGGCGCAGGAGGCGGCCGATGCCAAAGCCAAGGAAGAGGCCGAGCAGAAGGCCAGGCAGGAAGCGGAACAGCGCGAGGCACAGCAGGCGCGTGAACGGCAGGCGAACGAGCAGGCCGGCAAGACGGTCGCGCTCACGGTGCTCGAGGAGCTGCCCGTGAAGGGTCGCGCACCCAAAACCGGGTATTCGCGAGACCAGTTCGGGCCGGCCTGGAGCGACGTGGACCACAATGGATGCGACACCCGCAACGATATTCTGGGCCGTGACCTGACCGACAAGACCTACAAGGCGAACACGCATGACTGCGTGGTCACCTCCGGTGTGCTCAATGACCCGTACACGGCCACACGCATCGATTTCACGCGTGGGCAGGATACGAGCACTGCCGTGCAGATCGACCATGTGGTGGCCCTCTCCAACGCATGGCAGACCGGCGCACAACAGCTTTCCGAGGAGTCGCGCAGGAATCTGGCGAACGACCCGTACAATCTGCTCGCAGTGGACGGCCCGGCCAACCAGCAGAAAAGCGACGGCGATGCGGCCACCTGGCTGCCGAGCAACCATGCGTTCCGCTGCGAATACGTGGCACGCCAGATTGGCGTGAAATACAAGTATTCGCTGTGGGTGACGCAAGCCGAACACGATGCGATGGCGAACGTGCTCAACGCATGCCCGACCCAAACGATTCCGGCGGATGGTGGAGTGGAGACGCCGGTTCAGGTGGAGCAGACCGAGCAAAACCAACAGGCCGAAGCACCGGCGCAACAGCAGGAGACGACACCGGCGCCACAACCCACGCAGGATGCGGCTCCGGCGGAAACCGCCGCCCCCGCAACGCCGGCACCAGCTCCCGAAGCCAACAATGACGCCAATGTGAGCTACAAGAACTGCGCTGCTGTGCGCGCCGCCGGCAAGGCACCGCTCTACCGCGGCCAGCCCGGCTATGCGCCGAAGCTCGACCGCGATGGCGATGGCATCGCTTGCGAATGATGCTCGTCAGCACGCCCGCAAGCCGCAATGGGTGCCGTGGCAGGCTCATTAGGCCACGACATCCACGTCAATGATTTCCGCGTCACCGGCCGCCTCGCCCAGTGCATGTTCCGACTCACTGTGTGGGGCAGTTTCCGGTTCCTTCGCACTGGCGACGATCTCGGCAAGCTCCGCGGAATCGACATCGCCGTCGTCTTCATCTTCGAAATACGGCATGATTAACCGCGCATAGGTGCCCGGATGGTCGTTGAGCACGGCCATGGCCAGTTCGGAATTCAGGTCGTCATCGTCTACGAACACGCGCTGTAGCACCACCGAAGCCATGTCGGAGAACACATTCTCCTGGAATTGCGACAGATTCCAGAAATCGGGGTCATCGTCATCGCACAACCCGAAATTCCCGCCGTCCTCAATCTCATGTTCGAACCGCACCACCACCTGCATGGGCAGCAGGGCCACTGTGAGGTCGCGCACGTCGTCGCACAGATGTCCGAGCAGGCGCACACCCTCCTCGAATTCCTCGCGATTGCGCCGTTCAAAGCCCATCGTGATCTTCGAACCCATTGCCGCACCCATCAGCGACACCGTGAGATCCTCCAAATACAGCGGATTCTCCCACAATGGCACCGAAGGCACCGCATTCGTCTCCTCGAGCATTCCGCTCAGCATGCGCGTGCTGCGGGTCTGCTTGTTCCACAACGCACGGTACGCCTCCACCACTTTTCTGGCGTCATACAGGTACCTGCGATCCATGGCTTTCGTGGCAGTCGCATGCTCCTCGACATCCGAGGCGTCGTGCTCGTCGATCAACGCATGCGCATACTCCAGGTCGGCCTGCACACGCAATTTGCGTCGATACCGGATGATGCGCCTGAACCGCATGTCGGTGCTCGCACCCAGCCGCCGCACTGTTTTGTCTTCACGTAGCATGCACATGCCCAACCCCCAGTCGTTGAGCATCAACGTTGCCAGTTCGCGCCGCCGCTCCCCCGGTTCGCCCCATTTCGCCGCGCAATACGCTGCCAACATGTAGGTGTGGAGGGAATGGACGCGGTTGTAGCATTCGCGTTGCCACGTCGGCCCGGTCCTCTGCACTGTGGCATCCAAACCGCACCGCAATCTGCCATTGACCACATCCGGCCCGTTCACGATCACCGGCATGTGTTCGGCGGGCTTATGCAGCAGCAGCCCCATCGAGGCATCGTTCATGATGTCGTACAACCACACCGCCATGCCATGCCTGCGCACGGTGGACGAACAGTACAGCATGAATTTACGGGCCTCGTCGATGAGGTCGTGGTCCAAACCGAGTGATGCCACGCGGATCAGCGACGCCCAATGCGTGGGGCCGAACAGATCCTGCGCCAGCACGTCAATGCGACGATCCACATGACTGAACAGGTTCATCTGCGCCTGCACTTGCGCCGACACCGTCTGGTACATCTGCTCATTCTCGGCACGTTCCGGCGTTGCATTGCGCCCCTTGGCGGCCGAGCCGCGCCTATGGAACGCCCCCGTGCGCTTGTTCGACGCCTCCGCCGAGGTATGTGGTTGTATGGTGGGCGAATCGATGTGGTCGAAACTCAGGGGAGCGTGGGAGACCACCTCATCGAATCTGCGTTCCAGCTGATTGAGCAGTTGCAGGAAGCCGATCGAATCGAATGCGAATGGTTCTGGCATGCAATCCTCTTTTCCTAAAGATGCGGCGCCCACGGTGAGCGCTCGTATTCATACACTCGCATAGGTGCACAGGGAATTTCTCGTATCCACAAAAATCTGTGGACAAGTGGATGGCAGAGTGGATATCCACGGGGATAACTTGGATTTCCACCGTGAATATGTGGACAACGAACGTCGCGATATGCACCTTGTGGACGACCTGCCATCTCAATCCACCATGGACTGTGCATCTGTTGTGGATAACCCGGCCGCGAATTTCGACTCACAGCATTCTCATAGCCGGACTTGGAAATATACTTACACAGGAACGCACTAGGTGCATGAATACAGATTGCGGGGTACTATGTTCATCTTCGGCCAAGCTTGGAAAACGCTGTGCCGCCATCCATTGAGGAGCCTGCTCATCGTGCTGGTGAGCGCGGCCATCGCCATGTGGTCCACATTCGGCGGCGCAGTGCTGCAGGAGAACCACAAGGCGCGCACGGAAACGCTCGACAAGCAAAGTAACACCGCCGTGATCCGCCCGTCCAGCCAGCTGTTGGAAACGCGCCAAGGCGACGACTCCTCCTGGACCGAACACTACCTGTCTTGGTCGGACTACGACAAACTCGCCTCCGCCGGGCAAACGCAAGGCGTGCAATACAAATACACGGTGGCCGAAAGCGTTCCGGTGCGCGAAAGCAAGTCGGTGCAGGCAATCACCACGAGCAAGACGTCCGATGCCAGCGCTGACAAGACCGGCGGCAATCTCACACTGCAGAGCTTCTACACGGCCGAAGCCGCACAGGCCAACGAATACGGCCCATACGAGGTGGTGGAGGGCAAAGGGCTCGACTACCAGAACTCGCTGGCGCAGAACGTGCTCGTCTCGGAAGCACTCGCGAAGAAGAACAACCTCAAAGTGGGCTCCACCATCACCATCGGCAACCCCACCGATGCGAAGAAAACCCATGAATACACGGTGGTGGGCATCTACCGCTACACCGGCAACCCCGACAACGCGCAGGGCGACGACGCCAAGTTCGCCAAAGACAACCGCGACAACGTGCTCTACACCACGTACACCACCTTCGCCGTGAACGGATTCGACACCACCAAAGGCAAAGGCTGGTCGATTCCAGACCTCAACGTCGTATTCACGTTCCAGAACCGCAGCGACATCGACAAATTCGCCGCGGCGCTCAAAGCCGACCTGCCGAAGGGCTTCATGGTGAGCTCGCCCACGATCACCCACTACATGCAGTCGATCGAAGCGCTGGGCACGCTTGCCGGCACCACGCGCATCATCATGATCGTGCTGTGGATCTGCGGCGCACTTGCGCTGCTCGGCCTGGTGCTGCTCGCCGCACTCCCCCGCTCGAACGAGATCGGCATGGGCATGCTCGCCGGACTCAGCAAGGGGCGTCTCGCATGGCAGTTCATGCTTGAGACATTCATGCCGACGCTCGTCGGCCTCGCCGTGGGCTTGGTGCTGGGCGCATGCACCGCGAACCCGCTGGCGGGCGCATTGGGGGCTCAGCATGACGTTCATGCAACCGGTGGCCTCGTATGGCAGGTGATCTGGATCGGCGTGCTGTGCTCGGTGGCGCTGGCCATTGTCGCCGGCCTGCGCGTGACCTTCTTCCGCACCATTCGACTCTTCGAGTCGCCGTACATCTCCAATTCCGCAGATTCCGAGGACTGACATGACCGAACATCACGATTCCAAAGACACAGATTCCAAAGACACCCCCACCACCTCGCAGGAGAACGCCTCCGAGAACGCCGCTCCCAACACCTTCAACTATGTAGTCGATTACTGGGACGACGAGGGATCTGCAAGCAACGACTCCTCCGACGCCGTCATTGAGGCGCTGAGCGCGACCGTGGATGCGCGCGGGGCGGATTCCGCCGCCGACGGCAACGGTTCCGCCGACGAATCGGGGGCGGCGGCTCCGCAACACCCCGGTGAGAATGACGAGAACGCGGGGAATGGCGCGAGCGCGGGAGTCACCGTGCCGGATGTGGTGCAGGTGGCAGACCATCTCGACTCGTCACTGCAGGCCGAGGAAGATGGCGAAGACGCCGCGCTCGCCGGATCCTCAATCTTCCGCGCCTACCCCATGCTTTCGCTGCACGATGTGACGGTGAGCGACCCGAAGACGAAGGAGCACATCTGGCAGCATCTCACCTTCCGTTGCGAGGCCGGCGAATGCTACGCAATCGTGGTCGATGCGCACGACACACGCCGCCATGCCACGCTGCTGGCGCTCATCAGCGGCTTCATCGCCCCGTCAAGCGGTGAGATCATGACGAAGACCACCCCGTACGAAGACATGGACGCCGAGCAGCTGCGCGGGCACCGTCTCGGCATGATCACACCGCAATTCTCGTTGCGCGGCGATCTGAACGCGGTGGAGAACCTCACCTATGTCATGAACGCCTCCGGGCAGATGTTCATGAAACCGGTGAAGGAGCTTGCGCAAGACCTCCTCGTACGCACGCGGTTCGGCGAGAACACGAAGGCGGACGAAAGCACCCTCGCCGGCGAACTCGACCCGGTGGATGCGGCCAGACTCAGCGTCGCGCGCGCCTTGGCCATCGACCCGGACTACATCATCGCCGACGACCTCACCGTCAATCTCAATGAGACCGACGCCAAGCAGATTCTCAACCTGCTCAAGGCACAGGTGAGCGCGCCGAACAAGCAGCGCACGATGATCGTCGTCACCGCCAGCGAGCAGATTGCCAAGCAGTTCGACAACATCATCGACTTGCGCTGACGCCAGCATCCATACCCTTTACGGAGCCCTTACGGGCTAAGTTTCCCGTTACGGGATAGGATTTTCCGTTACAGGCTAGGACGAACTACCACGGATGTGCGGCAGTCGGAATCTCGAACCGCCATTTTTCAACAGTTTGGGATTCTCGCAACACGGGCCGCCCTAGCCCGTAACAGAAAAATCCTAGCCCGTAAGCAATCTACAATCTACAATCTGCGGATCAGTCGACCAAACGCATGTGATAATGCTCGGCGAGCGCCGGCACGTCCGGTTCGCCGTATTTGCGCACCAGTTCAAGCCAACGCTGCTTATTCTCCGCGCCAAACCGCGCTGCCTTGCGCGCGTAGGCGGAGGCGGTGAGGAACTTCGGCGGCACCGACTTGCTGTGGTATTTGTCGGCCACCATGACCACCTCTTGCTCGAGATTCACCGGCACGTAGTCGGCCGGCGGCAGCGGCAGATGCTGGTCGATCACATCTTCCCTCGTGAGTCCGCAGCCGGTGTGATTGCGCGCGAATTCGGCGATCGATTCGTCATACCCCTCGTTGAGGAGCAGTTCATAGCCGATGAGACCATGCTCCACATACCGCGGGCCATCGAAACTCAGCGGTTCGCCGTTCGAACCGTCGTTCTTGAGCACGGCGTAGGTGCCTATGTCGTGCAGCAAGGCGCCGATCGTGGCCTTTTCCACGTCGATGTACCGTGGGGGCACCATGCCGCCGGTCACGCCGTCGGTGGGTGGCACGACGAACCGATCTTCCTCCGGCGAGCCGATGGCGTCGGCAATGCGTTCGCCGGCGAGCGTGGGGTAGTCTCCCGTGCGCTCGAGCGCGTCGTCCGGCAGCGTGCAGCGGCGCATGAACAGCGCGTTCTGCCGGTGAATCAGCTGCCGCGTAATCTGCGCGATGATCTGGCAATGCGTATGGATGAGATCGTAGGCGGCCTGCGATTGCGCGCATTTGCGATGCAGTTCGTCAATCTGGTCGAATGTAGGAATGATTCCGCTCATACCCACACTCTAGCCCCGATGCCGCAAATTGGCATAGTTTGCGCACATGCGCGCCTGCGTAAAAAGGGACAGATTGGTGCCGCTAGCTGTTCCAATTACGTCGTCGAGACGTAAAAAGAGACAGATTTGCGCGCACGAATGTCCCAAATTACGCAGGTCGGGAGCAGGTCGAAAGCAAAGCGGGAGCAGGTCGAGAACAGTGCAAGAACAGGCTCGCAGCAGATTGTCGCCGGCGCTCTAGCGCCCCACCAACGGTTCAGATCGAACGCACGCGGAACTCGCCCGTGCGGTTCGAGGCGACAATCATGCGATTGTTGCCGAGGTCTTTCCAGCCTTGGTCTGCCGGCTGCGCGAAACCGCTGCTCGCGGCGACGACGCCCTTGCGCGCGCCATCCGCACCGGCAATCCGGCGATATCGGACCGTGCGATAATCGACTGCCTCGGCGGCACGCCCATACTGCGCGTACACATCGAGCACGTCCTGGCTGGTCGGCCCGTTGTCGTGCGCCTCGAGCACGATGAGCTGGTCGCGGCTCTGGATCATGCAGTTGTAGCTGGAGTTCGGGTATGCGGCCCGCAGTTCGCGCACCGCCTGCGCGAGCGCCTCCTCGAGTTCGTAGCCGTAGCCGAGGTACTGCAGCACAATGGCGAAGTAAATCGCGGAATCTGAACGTCCGCCCGTGGACTGCACGAGCGTATGATCCACCGGGTATGCGCGGTTCGTCGTGATGTTGCGCCCCTGCGCATCGCTGATGTCTCCATTGTGGATGAAGCTCAGTCCGCTCGCGTAGAACGGCTGCTGGTTCTCCAGCACGAGCGGCAGATTCGAGCTGGCCAGTCGCAGATGCCAGATTCCGCCGCGCACCGGCACGCTTGCCAAGTCGCCGAAAATCGAGTCGTAACGCGCGGCGATCGTATTGCGGTAGATCGCCGAGCCGGTGGATGGCGAGGGCGCGCCGCCATCGGTCACATGGGCAGTCTGGTCCGGCTCCTTCACCATGGCCGTTCCCCAACCGTCGTTGTGAATCTCGCTCAGCTCGCGGAAGGCGTCGGTGCTCTGCGCACCCAGCACCTCGCGCAGCGAGATGTTCTCGTTCGCGGTCGCGTATCCCAGTAATCTGCACATGGTTGTCGAGTGTAGCGTGCGCATGTTGCCCATTCACCCATTTTCTCGCAATCCCGTTATCGCAGATTTCTATAACGGGCATCTCATCGTCGAGATTCCAACGATTTCCGCAGATTGCCGCCGCACACGGCCCCGCCGAAATCCCGCACCGCAAGATTTACCCGAGCAAAAGCGCCCCTCCCGATTTGCATGAAACTCGATTTGCGCGCAAGCTCGCTTTACGTAAAAAGAGACAGAAAACCACGCGAACCTGTCCCCAATTACGCAAACGGGCCTACGCGCAAAGGGCCACTGCGCACAGGGGCGCACAGCCTAGTTGATGCGCTTCAGGCGCGGCGGCCGCACGGTGGCGAGGAACAGCGGCTGCACCTCGGTCACCGGGTCATACGGGGCCAAGCCGAACCATTTGATGGGTGAGCCGGCGACATGGCGAATCGCATACTTGATGCGCAGGGCCATCGCACCCCTTTGCGACACCTTCGACTCGGGCATGAGCTCCTTGTGAATGAGCACGTAGCGGATTGGGCCGATCTCCGGATCGGCATCCACCTTCGGGTATGTGCTCTTCTGCGCAGGAAGCTCGCCGGTGCGCAGCAGATCGTGCATGATCTGGTGCAGATACGCCGGCACCGACGTGCGCACCTTGAATCCCAGCCGAATGCGCACGCGGAACAGGAAGTCCGTGCCAAGCGTCTCCACCGAGTATTCGCGCGTGAATGGCTCGTCCGAGGTCTCCACCGAAACGCACCACCAGGCGTGCGCGCGTTTCGGGTGGCTCGCGAAGATCGAGAAGAAGATGTCGGTGTCGATGCGCTTCATCTCGGTGTCGGAGGTCAAATACACGATGTTGTCGGCATAATACGGAATCGTGTCGTCATCGTGCAGGCGCTGCAGCACCGGCAGGCAATCCTCGGGGCTCATGTGGCGGCGTTGCGCGCGCTCGAGCTTCGTGCCCTCGTCCCACGTGGCCATAACGGTGAGGATCGCGAGCGCGAGCAGCATCGTGAACCAGCCGCCGTGCAGGAACTTGGCCATCGACGCGATGAAGAACATGAACATGATCGTGGGGAACACGATCGCGAACAGCACCGCCGCGAATTTGCTGCGCATATGCCACAGGTACACGGTGACGAGAATCGACGTCATGATCATCGTGATCGTGAGCGCCAAGCCATAGGCGGCGGCGATGTGCTCGGAATTGCGGAAGATGAGCAGCACCAGCAGCGTGGAGCAGCACAGCACCACGTTCACGGTGGGAATGTACAGCTGTCCGCGCGTACGGGCCGGGTAGCGCACCTGCAGGTGGGGCATCCAGTTGAGGCGGGTGGCTTCGGAGACTATTGTGAATGCGCCGGAGATGAGCGCCTGCGAGGCGATGATGCCGGCGATCACCGACAACAGCACGGCCACGTAGCGCACGCCGGGCGTCAGCATGGCGAAGAACGGGTTGGGGGCGTTCCCGTCGGGCACGAACGCCGGATTCTCGAGCGTGCGGATAATCCACGCGCCCTGGCCGAAGTATGAGAGCACGAGCGCGAGGTTGATGAACGGCCAGGTGGCGTAGATGTTGCCGCGGCCCACATGGCCCATGTCGGAATACAGCGCCTCGGCGCCGGTGATCGACAGGAACACGGTGCCCATGAGCGCCAGGCCGGCGTGGTTGTCGCCGCTGACGAGGAATTGGATGCCATGCACCGGGTTCAGCGCGCGCAGCACCTCGAGGTTCTGCGACATGCTGATTGCGCCGGTGACCGCGATGAACAGGAACCAGACGAGCACGGTGGAACCGAACACCTTGCCGATGCGCTCGGTGCCGCGCGACTGCACGGCGAACACGGCAAGAATGATCACCAGCGCGATGAACAGCGTCAGGCTCGGGTTCTCCTCGAACACGCCCTGCAATGCGGGCAGCGTCTGCAGGCCTTCGACGGCCGAGCTGATTGACATCGCCGGTGTGAGCACCGAATCCGCGAGGAATGCGGCCCCGCCGATCATTGCGGGCACGATGAGCCATTTGCCGTATTTGCGCAGCAACGAGTACAACGCGAAGATGCCACCTTCGCCCTTGTTGTCCACGCGCATGCAGATGAGCACGTATTCGACGGTCGTGATGAGCGTCATCGTCCAGAACACCAGAGAGAGCATGCCTATGACCGCGGTCTCGTCGGCATGCTGCACACCGCCCTGACCGGCGAGGAACGTCTGCATCGTGTACAGCGGCGAGGTGCCGATGTCTCCGTACACCACGCCCAGCGCCACGATCGACATGGCCAGTGTCACCTTGTCGGGGCCGGACTGCAGCGTCCGCCACCAGCGACCCACCGGACCGAACGCCTTGTGCTGCTCGAGCTTGGCGGCCTCCTGGCGTTTCTTCTCGTTCGCCTCGATGATCGCCAGGCGCTCCTCCTTCGTGAGCACCTTATGCGACACCTTCGGTGCCTGCGTATATTTGTCGGCGGTGCGTAACAGCGGCTCGTCCGCTTGCTGCTTCGGTCTTTCGTCCATACTCATTCCTTATACCATGGCGCACCTTGGGGCGCTCCACACTGTGAAGAAACAACGCAAGCTGCCACACTAATCAGCATCGAGACAACACCCTCGGCAATCCGCCAAAGGCAGAGTGGTCAACGGGGAATGCATTCCCTGCGCACGGGGCATGCCTGCGGGACCATAACCGTTGCGGACCGGCCCCAATCGGGCGCTTCCGGCTCAGATTCCATACACCTCGCGTGTGGTGTTGCGCGTGGCCCGTGCGACCTGTTCGACCGGCGTGTCGAGATATTCGGCGAGTGCGGCGAGCGTGTATGGGATCATCATCGGCGCGTTCGGCCGCCCGCGGTACGGCATCGGCGTCAGGTATGGCGCATCGGTCTCCACCATCACATGGTCGAGCCCCACCATCGCCGCGGATTCGAGAATGCCGGTGTTGCCCTTGTAGCTCGACGCTCCGGACAGCGAAAGATACCAGCCGTGTTCGCGTGCGATTTCACCCATCTCGGCATCGCCGGAATAGCTGTGGAACACGGTTTTTCGCGGGGCGCCGTCTGCGAGCAGCGTCTCGATGACATCGCGGTGGGCATCGCGGTCGTGGATCTGCATGGGCAGGTCGAGCTCCTTAGCGAGTGCGATATGGTCGCGGAAGGCGTCGCGTTGGATCTCCTTGGCGCTTTCGCCGGTGCGGAACAGGTCCATGCCGGTTTCGCCTATCGCCACCACCTGTTTCGGATATGCCTTGGCAAGCCGGCGCACTTCGGCCATCGCCTCGTCGAACGGCACGTCGTGCCATGGTTTGTAGCGCACTGGCAGACCGTCGGGACCGGGGGCGCCGCGATGCCCGTGCAGCACCGCCTCGTTCGGGTGGATCGCAATCGCCGCCCACACGCTGCCCGGATGCTCGCGTGCCATGCCGATGGCGGTCATCAGATGGGGCAGTTCGCAACCGCAGTCGATCACACCCTCCACGCCCACTGCGGCCGCTTGGTCGAGCAGTTGGTCGACGCTGTAGACGGCGATCTCCGGCTGCCCTTTCTCGATGGCCTCATGGCTCAATGCCCGAGAAAAAGGCACCACGGAGGCCACGTGCGTGTGATTGTCGATCACGTGTGCGTCCTGCGGCAATGCGGGCGGCAGCGGCGCCCAATCACGAACTCTGTGCTTCTTGCTCATGCTCCCACTCTACCGCTCGCCGCCTTCACCGCTGAGGAATCCGCCCGCAGATTCCCAATGACCTGCGCTATTCGGGAAGTGTATTTGCAGATTCATATAAACTTCTGATTTAGCGCCCCGTAATTGAGAAGAATATTTGGCTCGCACAATAATCTTCTCAATTACGCAGATTACCGCCCTTTGATGTCGTGCCCGGCGTCGCCGGCGACCCTGCCGTCCGCCCTGCCGTTGGCGGATGATTGCGGATAGGTGATGGCGAAGATTCGCGCGGAGGGCCCCTTGTCGGTGGCGACCTGGATGCGCACCGTCTCGGGATCCACCCATTCGACCGTCCACGGCTTGGCATTGGGCGCATGCTCCGGCTTTGACGGGTCAGGGAACACCTGCTCGATATGCGCGCCCTTGCCGAGCTCCAAATAGAGCGAGCCCACGCCGCCGCGACGCCAGATGGTCAGGTATTGCGCCTCATCGATGCGCTCGGGGCCCTTCCAGTCCTCGTCATGGGCCAATCCGGTCACCGTCGGCGCATGGCGCAGGCCGTATGCGAGCCAGGGGCTGTTGAAGTCCGGCAACCCACAAGGCCACCACGGCACCAGATGCGATTGGCCGCCCAGGATCGTGCGGTGCAATGCGATCGCATCGCGCACCAACCCCAACCGCGCCTCGTCCATGCGGTCGATGAACCCCGACAGGTACAGGCGGCCAAGAATGCCCGCGGCCAGCGTGAACACGGCGGTTTCGTCGTCCATCTCCTGCTGCGCGTAGCCCCAGTTGCCCTGTTGCTCCGGCAACACGGTCATGCCGGCGCCAGCGGCGATTGCGGCGTAGACGAGCGGATCGGACTGGTCGGAGGTGGACTGTATGTCGAGTCGGCTCAGCATCGCATAGTCGGCGCGCATGGCGCCGGAACCGCAGTTCTCGATCATCACGTCGGGGTGCTTGGCGCGGATCTGCTCGATCCACTGCTGCACCGCACGGCAATGATCGAGCAGACCCTCGCCCACCGAATCCGTGTCGACATCGGTGCCGGCACCCGGCGTCGTGTTGTAGTCGAACTTGAAGAACTTCACGTTGAACTCATCGATCAGGCGATCCACTGTGACCGTGGCATGGGCACGGGCCACCGGCGAGCGGAAGTCGAGGTGGTAGCGGCCCTGATCTGCTATGCGGCTGCCGTGCCTGCAGAAGAACGCCGAATCCGGCAGCGTCTTCGCCAACGGCGAGCGCACGCCGATCACCTCCGGCTCCAACCACAGGCCGGCCTTCATGCCATGCGACTGGATGTCGTGGATGAGCCCGGCCAAGCGAAGGTTGCCGAAGCGGTTGGTGGAGGGCTTCCATTCACCCACCATGTCCCACCAGCCGCCATCTTCGCTGTCGTACCAGCCGGCGTCAATGCAGAACACGTCGGCGCCCACCTTGGAGGCGCCCTCCACGAGCGGCAGCTCCTTTTCGATGCGCGGGTCGCCCCACAACGTGTTCATGTAGTCGTTGTAAACAACGAGCCCCTTCGCCTGCTCCGCCTGTTCCAAGCGACCCATTTCCATGGCTTTCACGCGGTAGAGCGCACGTCGTTGCACGGTCATCTCGGCCACGGCGTGCTGCCAGTCGCCCGCGCAGATCACGAACGAGACCGGCACCGTGACGAAGGGCTGGTTGTCGCGCAGCATGACGAACCACTGGTGGTCGTCGTATTCCGGCCCGTATGCACTCACACGCAGTCCCGGGTCGTCCTCGCCGATCTCCCATTCCCAGGCACCGTTGTGCTCAATCTGCCATGCGAACGAGAAATGGCCGAGCTCGCCTGGCCGGCCGCCTCCTTCGACAATGCCCATCGGCTCGAACTCGCCGGTGGACCATGTCGACGTGGAACGGCGGGCGAATCTGGCGGAAGACATGCCCTGATTGATCACCTGGTTACGGTCGCGCAGCGTGGTGGAACGCAGTGGCGCACTCTGCCAGGCGTTCTCGCAGTCCCACGAGCTTTCGCCCCAGTAGATCTGCACCTGCGAATCCTCAAGTTTGGTCGCTTCCATGGGCAGTGTCGCGTTCATCGACGACACCGCCTCCACCGGGTATGGCTCCTCGCTGCACAGCCGCGTGTAGGTTCGCACCGCACTGGTATGGGCCATCGACTCGAACACGCTCGTCACCAGCGGGCCGTCGCCGTTCGGGTCACGTTGCACAATCGCGAGCAGCGTGACCGGATGCTGCGCATCGTCCAATCTGTTGAGCTCGTATGCCCGAACGAACCTCAGTTTGAGACCGGCGGCCGAAACAGCGAGTTTCAGCCTGTTGTCTCCGCCGCCGTCCAGCGAACTGCGCAACTCCACAATCGGCTGCGCATCTGGTTCGCCAGCGATGTTCTCATCCACCGGCTCCATGCCGCGGCCGCTCATGCCGATCAACGTCACCGGCTTCTCGTCGCCCGCGGCGAATACGAGCGTCACCGTTCCATTGCCCCATACGATTCGCCCATTTGAATCCGGCGACACCGTGTTCCTGGCCGCCATCAACTCCTTCAACAATGCGGGGCGGCTATGTTCAAGCATCGCGTATTCCTTCCTCTGCGTTGCTACTTGCCTACGTTACTGCACAGATATTGCGAATATGTACACACGTGCGGCGGTTACATGCCGAACAGATAGTCCACGAACAGTCTTGCGTAATCCTTGTTCTGCACATTCACGAACGCGAGCCGGGCATGCTGATCCTGCCCCTTAATGCGGCTCCATTCCGCGGATTTGCCCAAGTCGATCGCCATGGCCTTCGTGGCACCGTTCTCGCCGTCGCTCATCTCGACGAGCGCGCCACGCTCACGCAGCTTGCCCATCTGGTATGACGTGAGCACGCTGTTGAGCGGCTCGAGATAACCGAGCAGATCCTGCGAACGCAATGCCGAGTCGCTGCCGATGACCGTGTTGATCGTGTCGCCCGCCATCTGCGTTTCGAGCGAGTTCTGCGACATGCTTGCAGATTCCTTGTTCGACGAATCGATGTAGAAATCGTTCTCGAACGTGATCTTCTTCTCGTCGAGCGCACGGTATTTGAGGAAGCCGTCTTCGAGCTTGTCCATCGAGCGGTCGGACTCCTGCACGCCCACAAAGGCGACGCCGAGTCCCTGTCCCTTCGGCGAGACGACCATGTTCACCACGAACGCGACGATCGCGGCGAGCACCACGACGGCCACGATGATGGGCCAGAAGAAATGATGGTAGAAGTACGGCCACTTATGGCTCTTCGGCAGTTTTCTGTAGGTCGCCCATGCACTTTCGTGCTCGGTGACGTCGGGTTTGGCGAGTTCGCTGATGTCCTGCTGCACGTTCTTCGGCAGCATATCGTCTTTGTCTTGCATGATTCCTCCTAATACCGGTGCGGCACATGCGGTGGACATTCCAAGACCGTTGTACGCGGTGTTCTCCATATTCGACCGAAACGCGCATCATGTGCGTTTCCACGTCGATTGCCTAATTCCAGCATGCCATTCGACACGATTGCCCGTCGGCCGCCGCGTCTATTCCTCTCACAGCAAACGCGCCAAGGAAGGTGTTTCAGTCTCCTTCCGAAATCATCGCATACTGCGATTCCACGAGACGCCAGTATTCGCCGCGCTTGGCCATGAGGTCCTCGTGCGTGCCGCGTTCGACGATCCGGCCGTGGTCGACGACGCAGATCATGTCGGCATTCTCGATCGTGCTCAATCGGTGCGCGATGATGAAACTCGTGCGTCCGACGAGCATGTGCTGCAACGCCGCCTGCAGCGCCTCCTCGGTGCGGGTGTCGATGTTGCTCGCCGCCTCGTCGAGAATGAGGATGCGCGGGTCGGCGAGCAGCGCGCGCGAACGCGATGAGCTGGCGCTGGCCCATCGACAGCGTGGAGCCGCGCTCCTGCACCACCGTGTCGTAGCCGTCGGGCAGTTCCTCAATGAACTCGTGCGCATGCACAGCCTTGGCTGCGGCGATGATCTGCTCGTCGGTCGCATCGAGTTTGCCATAGCGTATGTTCTCGCGAATCGTGCCCGAGAAAATGAACGTATCCTGCAGCATGACGCCCATCTGCAACCTGAGCGAGTCCAGCGTGACATCGCGCACGTCGTGGCCGTCGATCAGCACGGCGCCATCCGCCACGTCGTAGAATCTGGAGAGCAGATTCACGATCGTCGTCTTGCCGGCACCGGTCGGGCCCACAAGCGCGACGGTCTGGCCGGGCTTCGCATGCAGGTCCACATGGTCGAGAATGTTCCTGCCGTCGGGTTCGTAGCGGAACACGACGTCGTCGAAGCGCACGTCGCCGCGGATCGGCGGCAACGGCTCGGCGCCCGGCTTGTCGACGATGTCGGGCTGCACGTCGAGCGTTTCGAAGATGCGTTCGAGATACGCGGAGCAGGTGATGAGCTGGTTGTAGAAGTTGCCAATGTTGATCACCGGGTTCCAGAAGTTGTTCGCATAGCCAACGAACGCGATCAATGTGCCGGTGGTCGCGGTAACGCCGGCCACGTGCATGATGCCGACGTAATAGATCAGCGCCATCGTGGACATCGAGATGATCTCCATGCTCGGCCACAGCAGGAACTGGATGTGCACGGCGCGCATCCACGCGCTCCGCTGCTCGCCTTGCAGGTGCTGGAACGTCTCGTACTGCTCGTGTTCGCGGGTGAAGGTCTGCGTGGTCTTCACACCGGCGATCGACTCGTGAATGAACGCGTTCACGTTGCTCTGCTTGTTCGACAGATTCTGGTACGCCTTGCGCTGGAAATGCTGCAGCACGCGCACCACCACAATGAGCAGCGGGAACAGCAGCAGACTCCACAGCGCGAGCTTGAAATCGATCGCGAACATGACGACCAGTGTGAGCTCATCGAGATCACGACGGTAGCTATTCTCGCGAGCCGCCTGCCATGCGGGCGCAGGTATTTGCCTATTCTGCGCAGATCATGGAAATTGATGCTCTCCTCGAGCTCCTCGTCTTCGCGGTACGTGTTGCGTTGTGCCATATTCAGCTCGCCTCCTCTCGGGATTGTGGATTGGCGGGGCGGCGCGGGCCTCGCTTCGTCGGTTGTCTGCGTTCCGTAGCGCTCCTCAGCGAGGCCCGCGCCGCCCCGCCAATCCGTGGTATCACGTTCATTGACACAGAATCATTGCCGCAGATTGTCGGCCTGTTGGCCGAGTTGTTTCTCGTAGATGTGCTCGTAGAGCCCGTGCCGGGCGATGAGTTCGTCATATGTGCCACGTTCGGCGATGCGACCGTGTTCGAGTACGAGGATCAGATCGCAGTCCTTCACCGACGAGATGCGGTGGGCGATCGTCACGATCGTCTTGCGGTCGTCGAGGTCCTTGAGATGCTGCTGGATCTGCGCCTCCGTCTCCATATCCACCGCACTCGTCGTGTCATCCATGATCAGGATCGCCGGATCGTCGGCAAGCGCACGGGCCAGGCCAAGCGCTGCTTCTGACCGCCCGAAAGCCCTACGCCGCGTTCGCCGACCACCGTCTGGTAGCCTTCCGGCATGCGGCGAATGAAGTCGTCGGCCCCGGCAATCTGCGCCATACGCCGCACGAAATCGGGGTCGGTCGCCTGTTCGTCGCTTGCGCCGAAGCCGATGTTGCCTTCGATCGTGTCGGAGAACAGGAACACGTCCTGCGCCACAATGGCCACCTGGGAACGCAGCTGTTTGAGCGGCCAGCGTTTCGCGTCGATGCCGTCTATGGTCACGGTGCCCGAGGTCGGGTCGTAGAAGCGTGCGATCAGGTTCACCAGCGTCGATTTGCCGGCGCCAGTCTCACCAAGAATGCCAAGGCGCGAGCCGGCGGGGGCATGGAAGTCGATGTCGTGCAGAATCAACGTGTCCGGGTCGTCGGGGAACGCGAAATCCACATGGTCGAAGCGAATGTCGCCGCGCATCGAATCGGGAACGACGCCCTCGCGCGCGGCCTTCGTGTTCTTCACATGCGGCGTGGCGGTGAGGGGTCTGCGAATGTTCACACAGCTCGCGTTGAAGCGCTGCCAGTCGTTGACGAGCCAGCCGAACTGGCGCACCGGGCCGTCGATCATTCACAAATACGACGAGAATGCGACGAGTCCGCCCAGGCTCATGGCACCGCGCGCCACAAGGAATCCACCGAAGCCGAGTGTGATGAGCTGGAGCGCGAAACCGAGCCAGTCAAGGCGGGGCAGGTACTTGCGCGTGTTCATCGCCATGGCCATGTTGCGGTCCATGTAGTCTTCGTTGTGTTCGTCGAACTTCCCTGTCTCGTAGTCCTCACGCACGAACGCCTTGACCACGCGGTTGCCTTCGATGTTCTCCTCCACCATCGAGTTCATCGAGGCAAGCGAATTGCGGATCGCGAGGAACAGCGGCTTGGCCTTCGTGGAGAACTGGTGGGTGAAGAGGAACAGGAACGGCGTCACACAGGCGAGGGCCAGCGCGAGGCGCCAGTCGATCGACGTCATGAACGCGAGCGCGCCCACGAACATGACGACGCAGTTGAGCATCTGGTAGCTCACCCAGCTGAGCAGATGGCGGATCGCATCGGTGTCGGAGGTCATGCGGCTCATGATGTCGCCGGTGCGCGTGTGATTGAAGTAGTCGAAGTCGAGCGTGTGCAGCTTCTCGTATTCGTCGCTCACCAAGCGGTACACGGTGTTCTGCCCGGCGCGTTCCATCCACATCTGGTTGCCGTAGTAGGCGCCGTCGCGCACGATTGTCACACCGATCAGCGCCAGGCACAGGCCGGTGATCAGACTGAGCTGACGCTGCTCGATCACGCGGTCCACAATGCGCGCGGCGATGAGCGGCGTGACCAATGCCATCGCGGCGCTGACGAGGTACAGGATCTGCGCGCCGATCACACGGGGCAGCTCCGGCCTGCAATACGGCATGAGCCAACGCAGATTGCTGGCGTTCCTGTTGCGGTTCGGGTCAACGTACATCGAAGGCGTCCTGCTATACGTCTGGGTCACATATTGGCGTGTGGGGCGCAGTGCGGGCCGTCTGCGGCCTCCGACATCCCTCGGCGTCTGAATGGCGTGCGCCACGGCATATGGGTATATCGTGCGGTTGCCCGTCCATTATCGACATGTTCCGCGGAATACGCAATCGGTGGCCGGCTCGGCGTGTTATGCGGGCGCATCGCCTGTGCAGCGACATGCGAAGGACGGGCGAAAAGAGAGAAGCCGGCGGGATTGAAACCGCCGGCTAACAGAGAGAAGAGAGAAAAGGGTTCAGTTATAAGGGATTCCGAGTGGAATCTCGTCGGCTTTCTTTCGATTGCCGACGGTTATCACTATGCCCGTCGACCCTTAACGCATCGAGTGTTTTCGCTGAGAATTCGCTGGGTATGCTCCTATCGGCACACTGCAGGGCAGGTGTAGAGCGCGCGGAGCAGTGCCGCCCATCTGCTGCAGGCCTTGCAAATACATGGATTCCAGCCATCGGATCCTCAGCCGCCGCAGTAGTGCGGCGACCGTTGGCAAACAATCTGCCCTCATGCCGACTTATCTGCCAGCGAACTCTTGACTGTCGGATTCCCCCACCTGATAGACCAACAGCCTCATCCCGCAATCCACTTTGCATAAAAAGGGACAAATAGAAGATACAGATGTCTCTTTTTACACAAGGAGGGCTCGCACGATGATATTTCAGTCGATATTCCACCCACCTTCTTCCTGCATATGTTCTTCCACATGTTCTTCTGCGTAAATTGGGACAAATAGGCACTGCTATCTGTCCCTTTTTACGCAAGGAAAACCAATTTCACACAGGAAAGACCTGCATGTGCTCCAGTCATCGCATGTTTCCCGCGTAAGAGGGGACAAATAGACACGTCTATTTGTCCCCTCTTACGCGGACTGCATTACGCAGACTGTATGCGAATCAGGCGAGTCACTCCTCGCCGGCAGCGAGCTTGGCCTTCTCGGCATCCAGACGCGCCTGTTCGGCCTCGCGACGCGCCTTGAGGTCGGCGTCGAACCGGGCGAGCTCCTCGTCCACGGCCTCCGTCGGAATCTTCGCGAAGATCGGCGTCGGCTTGGCCACTGGCGCACCCGCCACGATCGGCTCGCTCTTCCACGGGTGCACGTTCTCGCCGAGCACATACTTGCCGGTGATCACCGGATAGGTGAACTCCGGATCGTCGAGATCGTTCACTTCCTCAATGTGCGGCAACGGCGAGAACGTGCCTTCGCCACCCAGCGCCTCCCACACCTTCTGCGAGGAATGCGGCAGGAACGGGGCGAGCAGGTGGTTGGCGTCGGAGACGGCCTGGGCCGCCACATGCAACACGGTGCCGAGGCGCTCCGGGTCGTCCTTGATCTTCCACGGCTCGGTGGCCGAGATGTATTTGTTGATGTCGCCCACCAACGACATCGCGTCGTTGAGCGCGTTCTTCTGTCGATGCTGCTCGATGAGCGCGCCCACCGTGTCGAAGGCGGCAGAGGACTGCGCCAGCAGGGCACGGTCCTCATCGGTCATCTTCTCCTCCACGATCGGCGGGATCTGGCCGAAGTTCTTGGCAATCAGATTCGCCACACGGTTCACCAGATTGCCCCACGAGGCGGCAAGCACCTCGTTGTTCTGGCGCACGAACTCGGCCCACGTGAAGTCGGAGTCGGAGGACTCCGGGCCGGCGGCGGAGATGTAGTAGCGCACCGCATCCACCGGGTAACGGGAGAGAATGTCTTTGACGTAGATCACGATGCCGCGCGACGACGAGAACTTCTTGCCCTCCATGGTCATGAACTCGGAGGCCACCACCTGCTCGGGCAGGTCGAGCTTGCCGAGCTCACCCGGCTCACCGCCTTTGGAGCCTTCGCCGTTGTAGGCGAGCATCTCGGACGGCCAGATCTGCGAATGGAACGTGATGTTGTCTTTGCCCATGAAATAGTAGCCCGGCGTGGCCGGGTCGTTCCACCATGCGCGCCAAGCCTCCGGATCACCGGAACGACGCGCCCATTCAATCGACGCGGACAGGTAGCCGATCACCGCATCGAACCACACGTACAGGCGTTTGTTCGGGTTGTCGATCCAACCCGGCACCGGCACGGGGATGCCCCAGTCGATGTCGCGGGTGATGGCGCGCGGCTTGACTTCCTTGAACAGGCCGATCGAGAAGTTGAGCACGTTCGGGCGCCAGCCCTTGCGCGTCTTCAGCCATGCGAGGTTCGCCTCCGCCAGGGCGGGGAGGTCGAGGAAGTAATGCTCGGTCTCCTCGAAGATGGGCGTCTCGCCGTTGATCTTCGAAACCGGGTTGATCAGCTCATCGGGGTCGAGCTCGTTGCCGCAGTTGTCGCACTGGTCGCCGCGCGCACCCTGCGCATGGCAGATCGGGCACTCGCCCTCGATGTAGCGGTCCGGCAGCGTACGACCGGTGGACGGCGAGATCGCGACCTTCTGCGTGCCCTTGTAAATATAGCCGTTGGCCAGGCACTGGCGGAACATCTCCTGCACCACGTGCTCATGGTTCTTCGTGGTGGTGCGGGTGAACAGATCGTAGCTCAAGCCGAGGTTGCACAGATCGTTCGCGATCACGCGGTTGTAGCGGTTCGCAAGTTCCTGCGGGGTGACGCCCTCCTTGTCGGCCTCCACCAGAATAGGCGTACCATGCTCGTCGGTGCCGGACACCATGAGCACATCGTTACCCTTCATGCGCTGGTATCTTGCGTAGACGTCGGACGGCACACCGAAGCCGGCGACGTGACCAATATGACGGGGGCCGTTCGCATACGGCCAAGCGACGTTCACCATAATATGACTCATACGCCCGATTATCTTCATGCGCTAGGACACTTCCGCACTGTTTTCCGCCCTGTTGCAGCATCACCATGCGCGGACTGGCGGAGCCTCGATTATTCACAACTCACATCGCATGCCTTCACCTTATCCACATATCCACATTTCCCCTGAAACAGCTGGAGCCCACCCCATGCCCTTCCTAGCATATGCGGTATGCGCATCCGTGCTCATACGCAGCGATCTACAGGCAAGGGAGAGCAGAAGAGAAAGGAACATGCGTCCGTGAACACCACCGCCGTACAGGAAGCGGTCCGAGCCGGCAACGAGGTCGGCTACATGGTCCCGCTCGACCTAGGTCCCGCCTATGCGGATCCGGAACCTCGCGTCCCACGCCAGCCGGAACGCCCCCGCAACTCACATTCGGTCATCCACACCAAACAGCTGCCCGGACCCCTTGCCATGCAACGACTGCTCAGACTCGACACGTTGTATGAGCTCGACGAGTTCCACGCAGTCACCGCCGAATGCGCGCACACGTTGTACGGGCGTGCCATGCTGATGCGCGACATACTGCCCAACCGCACCACGGCATGCGGGCGCACAGCCGCGTGGGTATGGGTGGGTGGCAGGCTGCCCCAGGATTATTTCGAAGTGCTCTCATCGAGCCATTACCGCAGACTCGCTTTTGGCCGGCGCATCAAGGCATGGCAGCGGCAGGTGGATGAATCGCAGATCTCCACCCTCAACACCCTGAATCTCACGACACCGTTGCGAACGGCCTGCGATCTGGCCATGTACCCGAAGGACGACCCGCATGCGCGCGACGTGCAGGCAATCATTGGACGGCTCATGGAGCATTACGAGTTCTCGTTGGTCGACTGTGAGCCGATTCTCGAGGAATGCTCGCATCTGCGCAATCTGCCGCAAGCCCGCGAGATGCTGATGCAATTCGAAAGCATCGCCTGACGAGGAAAGAGCAAGAGGAAGCATCGGAAGAAGGAAAAGAGATTAGATGATGGACCCACTCCCCCACGCCCGCGCATGCAGGTCATGCATGCCCGCACGCCGTGCCGGCATGCCATTGCGGGTGACGCGACGCAGACATGCCGCATCGCGCGCAGCATCGCAAGCGCCGCGTCGCCGCAGCAGTGCAAAACGGTTGGCGAGCACACTGCACACGGCACACACGCCGAACAAAGGCCTATTGCATCCGCCACCGCCGCCCCTCGCGCTCACACCGCAGTCGGCAAGCGATCCGAACACTCCGATGGACGCGTTATGGCACATCGCGCGCACCATGCCGCACTTGCGCAAATGGGTGGTGGTGAACCGCGCGGCGGACGCGAATCTGCTCGAATACCTCTCGCAGCAGGGAGGGCCGGGAGTCAGGCAGGCGTTGGAATTGGTGCTCGAATCGCTTGAATTGCAACGCAGTTCCATGCAGCGCATGCGAACGTCATAGGCACGGCAATGCCAACGGGATGCCGATTGGCGAATCAGTCGCGCAACGCCAGCACGGCGTTGTACACCTGCTTGCGGTTGGCGAGCGTGCCATCGGCATTCGGGTGCTTTCCTATCACTTCGGCAATGGCGTCCTTGATGCGCATGCCGTGCGCCTGCGCATACTGCATGGCCAGTTCGGCGAGCTCCTCCACGGAGAGCGACTGTGCGGGATCCGTGTCGCCCTCAGAAGCGCCCGCGATCACGAGCACCATCTCGCCGCGCGGCGGATCGTTGGCAACCGACTCGTTGATCTCATGGATGGTGCCGCGGCGAATCTGCTCGTAGTCCTTCGTCAACTCGCGGCACAACGCCATGCGGCGGTCCGGGCCGAAAGCCTCCTCGAGATCTGCCATCGATTCGGCAATGCGGTGCAGCGTCTCGTAGAACACGATCGTGCGGCGCTCGCCCTTCAACGCGCGCAATGCCTGCATGCGTTCGGAATGCTTGCGCGGCAGGAATCCCTCGTAGCAGAAACGGTCGGTGGGCAGCCCGGAGAGGGCGAGCGCATCGAGCACCGCGGAGGGGCCCGGAGCGCAGGTCACCGGCAGGCCGCGTTCGATGGCGCGGCGCACAATGGCGAGCCCCGGATCGTTGATCGTGGGCATGCCAGCGTCGGAGACGACGAGCACGGTCTCGCCATTCGCCACATGGTCGAGCAGCGCGTCGGCCTTGCCGCGTTCATTGTGGTCGTGATTGGCCACCACGCGGCCGCCCACATGCACGCCGAGCCGGTTGGCGAGCGCATACAATCTGCGAGTGTCCTCCGCGGCCACAATATCCGCGCGCTCGAGCAGCGCAACGAGTCGGGCGGAGGCATCGGCGGTGTTGCCAATCGGTGTGGCGGCGAGCACCACGGTTCCACGTGGAACATCTACGTGGAGGGTGCGCGTCTCATCAGCGGGATCCTCGGCGACGCCGGTGTGTTCAGACTGCTCGTTCATACGTTCAGTATGCCGCGCGGGCAGGTCAGCGGGAGGCGAAACATGGCGCAATGAAGGCGATGCCGGAGCGCACGCCGGCACGAACCCACGCGGGCGTGTACCGTGGAACCGGGTATGTGCGCGCGGCCGGCGCGCATGCGGAATGTAAGGAGAACAGATGGGCATGCGTTCCACAGGCACCCCCAAACATGCGGCGGCAGAGCGCGTCGAGCTCGAATCATCCGAACTCGCGGCATCATCGCCGACCAGCGCCCATGCGCGCCTCATGACGTGGGTGTGGACGCTGGTCATCGCGTTGTTCGGCGGACTGCTGCGCTTCGTGAGACTCGGGCAGCCGCGCGCGGTCGTCTTCGACGAGACATACTACGTGAAGGACGCCTGGACCATGCTCAACACGGGCGAACCGATGAGCTGGCCCGACGAGGTGAGTCTGGGCGGTCAGATGGTGCCGGCCGACACCGCATTCGCGAACGGCGACACGAATGCATGGATCAACACCGCGGAATACGTGGTGCACCCACCGCTCGGCAAATGGCTTATCGCTGCCGGGCTCAAGCTGTTCGGGGGCGCCGCGAATCCTGCGGCATGGCGCGCGGCGACGGCGATCGCAGGTGTGCTCGGCATTGTGCTGCTCATCCGCATCACACTGCGGCTGTTCCGCAATCTGCCGGTCGCCCTGCTCGCCGGCTTCCTCATGGCCATCGACGGCGTGTCCATTGTGATGAGCCGCACCGGCCTGCTTGACATCTTCATCATGGTGTTCGCGCTCGGTGCGTTCTCGCTGCTGCTCATCCACCGTGACTGGGCGGAGACCAGACTGCGCATGGCGGCGCAGTCCGGCAAGAATAGACCTCCGCAGATCGCGCTCTCCTGGTGGCGCGCAGGTGCGGCCGTGCTGCTCGGCTGCGCGACGGGAGTGAAGTGGTCTGGAATCTATTTCTTCGCCGTGTTCTGTGTGATCAGCGTGTTCTGGGACGCCTGGATGATTCGCCAGGCTGGCTTCCGCTCCCCTCGTCAATGGCTTGCGCGCGGCGTGTTCGGCGGCGGACTGCTCGCGGCGCTCTACATGGTGCCGCTGTATGCCGCCACATACTTGTTCACCTGGGTCGGCTGGTTCGTGCACCCGAACTCCTACATGCGTAATTGGGCGGCCACCCATACCGGCCAGGACGCGCAATGGCTGCCGGCCGACTGGCGCTCGTTCGTCGCCTACCATGCCGAGATGTGGCGCTTCCACACCACGCTCGACGCTCCGCACGACTACAAGGCGAACCCGCTCACCTGGCCGCTGCAGATTCGCCCGACGAGCTTCTACTGGCAGAAACTGGACGGCCACCCGGGCCTGTGCTCGCTCTCGCCGCGCTCGCAGTGCGTGGCGGCGGTGACTTCGCTCGGCAATCCGCTCATCTGGTGGCTGGGGTCGCTGTGCGCAGTGTTCGCCATTGTCATCGCGATTCTTAAACGCGGCGATTGGCGCATCTGGGCGGTGCTCGCCGGGTTCCTCGGCGGCTGGCTGCCGTGGACCCAGTACCTGAACCGCACCACGTTCACGTTCTATTCGATCGTGCTGCTGCCATGGATGATTCTCGCCATCTGCTACGTGTTCAACTGGGTGCGCGAGACGAGTTCGCGCGAGGTGTGGCTCGTCACTCTGTGGGTCATGGTGGGGGTGTGCGCCATCGTCAGCGTGTTCTTCTACCCAATCTGGACGGCCATGCCCGTGCCATACGAGTTCTGGCGCATGCATATGTGGCTGTCCAGCTGGATCTAACACGTCGCCCCACATTCATCGCCGCCCATGGCAGACGACAAAATGCGGCGCACTTTTCGTCATCTACCAACGCAAATGCCGGCGGTGCGCAAAATTGCCTAGTCTGCAGTTGCGGTCTCAGATCGGTACACCGGCAGCATGCAGGATCGCCTAGTTCACCTCTCCAGTCTCAGATTAGCAATCTGCAGACTCCTAGATTGCCCAAGCGAGACCGGAGTTGCACGCGAGACATGTTGACGGAGCACAAGATTGCGCAGCCTGCAGCTTCAGTCTCAGATCGGCACACCGGCAGCATGCAGGATCGCCCAGTTTGCAATTGCAATCTCAGATTGGCTACTCTGCAGGTTCCTCAACGTCTGGGTGAGACCGGAGTTACCAACAAAGCGCTCCGGCAAACGACGAAAGTGGCATCTGAGTTTCGTCGTTTGCCATGGGCGATATCGCCGGCGACAAACCACAACACCGTCAACCGGCGCCTCTATAGTATGTTCGTTGAACAAACAAGGCACGGGCTCTTCCCCGCCCATTCCCGCTCAACGAAGAGGTGTCATGCAGTATTTTGAGACCACCATCACCGGCATCGACGGTTCCGAGGCGCGTTTTGCAGGCTATCTTCCCGAAAACTACCCCGACATCGTACCCGACCGCAAGCGCCCGACCGTGCTTGTGCTGCCCGGCGGCGGTTATGAGATGACCACAGGCCGCGAGGGCGAGCCGATTGCGCTGCAGTTCCTCGCCGCCGACTACAACGCGTTTGTGCTCCACTATTCGTGCAAACCGTCCGTCTACCCCACCGCCGTGCTCGAGGTGGCCGAAGCCATGCGGCAGATTCGCGCGCACGCAGACGAATGGAATGTGGACGTCGATCGCATCGCCGTCATCGGCTTCTCCGCCGGCGGTCATTTGGCTGCGGATTTCGCCACCTCCACCAGCGATGCCGCGCTCGTCGCGCACGGCTATGATCCGGACGAACTGCGGCCGAACGCGCTGATGCTCTCCTACCCGGTCATCACATCGGGACGTTTCCGTCACGACGGCAGCTTCCGCGCGCTCCTCGGCGAGCGGTACGGCGAGGAGTCGGCGATGAATGAAGTGAGCATCGAGCAGCATATCGACGCGAAGACGCCACCGGTGTTCGTCTGGCACACAATGCCCGACGATTGCGTGCCAGTGGAGAACACGCTGCAGCTCATCGCCGCATGCAAAGCGGCCAACGTGCCGATTGAGGCGCATCTGTACCCCGCAGGTGGCCACGGACTTTCACTCGGCACCGCGCAGACCGCATGGGGCGGCGTCAACGGCATCGAACCCGGCGTGCAGTCGTGGATCTTCCTCGCCAAGGATTGGCTCGACCGCACTTTCGCTGAATAGCACACCCATCCGCAACCCATGTCCCAAATTACGCAGGGAGAGGGCACACCGGCACCTCACTGCGTAAGAAGAGACAGATTCCAGAGGCAAACGTCTCCAATTACGCAGCCGAGCGGATGGCATCGCCGTCACCATCACCCTCCCAGCTCTCGGCCCACGCGCCTCTTCGCCGGAACGGTTGTCTACCTGTGCTATGAATAATCAAGGAGATTGAGAAGCACACACCGCTCTACCGATCGAAGAGGAATTCAATCCATGGGATTCATCCAATTCATTGCCAACCTGCTCAAAGACCCGCGCGCGGCGATTGCCGGCTGGATCGCAATGGGCGTGGCGCCAACACTTGGCTTTATTTTTCTAATCGTCTTCATTGAGACCGGCGTGGTCTTCTTCCCGTTCCTGCCAGGAGACTCGCTGCTGTTCGCAGCCGGCTTCTTCGCGGCACCCGATGCCGCCACCGGCAAATCCGCACTGCCGCTCGCCGCCCTGCTGCCGGTGGTATGGCTCGCACCCATTCTGGGCGACCAATGCAACTACTTCATCGGGCACTTCTTCGGCCGGCGCATCATTGAATCCGGCAAGGTCAAGGCGATGACACCCGAACGTCTGGCCAAAACCGAGAAGATGATCGATCGCTGGGGCCCGCTCGCCGTGTTCCTCGGCCGCTTCTTCCCGTTCATCAGGACGTTCATGCCGTTCATCTCGGGCATCTCGGGCATGCGTTGGAGCAGATTCACGCCGTTCTCGGTGCTCGGCGGTCTCGTCTGGTCGTCGCTGTTCACGCTGCTCGGCTATTTCTTCGGTGGCATTCCGGTGGTGCAAGACAACTTCGAACTCGTGATCGTCGCGATTCTCGTCATCTCGCTCATCCCCACCTTCGTCGGCCTCATCAAAGCGAAGACCGGCAAGAAGAAAGCGCCGGCACACGCGATGGCCGAGGTCGCCGAGAAAGAGGCGACACCTCTCGTAGAGGATCTCGACGGCAACATCGAGCACGGTGCTTGATTCCGCACAGCATGGCCAACGAAGAACGCCAAAAGAGGCTCCGCACTGGCCCAAAGCATTCGCGAGGCAACTGCGAGGCACTATCCGAAACCCGCACGCATGGAGGAATTTGCATTTGGGAAGGGGTTGGGCTAAACTGGACGAGTTGTCGGGAGACGACATAATTGAAGATTGGGGCTGTAGCTCAGTTGGTAGAGCGCTTCGTTCGCATCGAAGAGGTCGTGGTTTCGATTACCATCAGCTCCACTAAGGCCGCTGCATTCATTCCACCGCAGCGGCCTTTTTCTTTACGTATAAGCACATAACCGCACTTCCTTACTCAGACGCCATGCGCACAGGATGCCGGATTACCGTGCGCAGACGGTCGGGAGCACACCGCTGTGGATTGCTCAGGTAGATCTCGTGATGGTGGCGCGCGTCGCTGAAATCCAGCGCATACCCATACTCACCCACAAACTTGTCGAGGGCGGCGATTGTCGCTGGCTCGGTGTCATACGGCCCGACGTGCATCACCTGCGCGCACAATCCCTCGTCATACTCGAACAGCTGCGCGCGTGACACGTCCGCCTCGGGGTGCCTGTTCGCGAATAGTCCGCGCGCATGTTCGAACGCGTCCGCTGTGACGAATTCAGGCAAGCGGATCATCGAAATCCATTGGAAATCCTGTTTGCGCGCGTAATCGACCGGCTCACTCGCGTTCCGCCCCATCCACCACAGACCTTCCAGCGGCGGCACGACATATGGCACGTACCCAGCGATGTGATCACGTGAATCCTTGGATTTCTCGCTCATCTTGATTGCGAACGATATACCGTACAGCAGCTGCAGCGCGCTCTGGTATTCGCCGTGCGGATCGTTCGGGTCCCCCGCCCCGCGCACCGCCACGAACTGCATCGCCGGCACCTCAACGATTGCGGGCGTCTTGCCCGGCACATACAGGTTCTTCTGTTCTCGCTTCACATCGTACGGCATGAGCACACTGTAGCAGAAGATACATGAATGAACCGTCCGCATCAGCATCATCTCTGAGAGAGGGCTGATGCGGGCACGGAAACGCACTCATTCCACCACGGTGAACGTCGCTTGTCGCAGATCCTCGTCGCGGCTCGAATGCCCCACGAGCACCTTGAATTCGCCGGGTTCGACGATCCGCTCAGCATCGCCGTTCACAATCGTGCACGAATCGACCGGCAGATCGAAGACCACGCGCCGCGTCTCCCCCGGCTCGAGCATCACACGCCGGAACAGCTTGAGCTCCTTGCATGCCCAGGTGAACGATGTGACGACGTCGCTGATGTACAGCTGCACGACTTCGGTGCCTGTGCGCGCGCCGGTGTTCGTCAGATTCACTTCGACGCACACCGTGTCGCCTGCGCGGAATTCGGAACCATTCACAATCTGCGGATCTCCGTATTCGAATGTCGTGTACGAGAGGCCCTCGCCGAACGCGAATGCCGGATCCTGGGTCAGATCCGCGTACCGATTGCCGTGCTGACCGCGAATCTCGTTGTAGAACACCGGCAGCTGCCCGGCATGGCGAGGGAACGTGATCGGCAGACGCCCACTCGGCTCGGTCTTGCCGAAGATGATCTCGGCAATCGCGCGGCCGCCCTGCATACCCGGATTCGCCGCCCACAGCAGCGCGCCGAGACCGTCCGCCGCGGATTCGTCGACAATCACGCCGTTCTCGCCGATCACACACGCCGGCAGCACCTGCGGTTTCGAACTGACGAGCACGACGATGAGCGGCTTATGTGTTTCACGTGCAACGTTGGCGAGCTCCTCCAGCAGACGGTTCTGACCGCCCTGCAGTTCGAGCGTCGCCGTCGAGCACGTCTCGCCGACGAGCTGCACGACGTCGCCGACCACTGCGATCACCGCGTCCGCCGCACGCGCCTGTCCCACCGCCTCGTCGAGCAGTCGCTGGTCGATTTTCGCGGCCACCGCCATCTTCGGCCGCGGCTGCCCATCCGGGTAGAGCTCGCCTTCCGGGTCCGGCACCAGATCCACCACGTTCGCGCCACGGGCATATGTGATCTCGCAATCCGCAGGCGCCAACTCGCGCACACCGTCGAGCACCGTGCAGATCATCTCGCGCGGCTGGCCATCCGGCATCCACGGCACCTGACCCGAGTTGCCCGCCCAGTCGCCGAGCTGATTCTGCGCATCGTCCGCAAGCGGTCCCACCACTGCGATCCTGTGCAGCTCACCGGCATCCGCAAACGGCAGCACTACGTTGTTGCGCAGCAGCACAATCGATTCACGCGCCATCTCCAGATTGCGCCGCGCATGGTCTGCAGACCCGATCACCGCGTCGATGCGCGTGCGATCGGGCAAACGCGGATTTTCGAACAGACCAAGCTGGAACTTGAGCGTGAGCAGGCGCGCCACGGCGTCGTCCAGCAGACGCTCGTCGAGCAGACCGTCCCTCACCGCCGCGATGGCGCCTTCATAGAAGCCCGGGGTCGTCATGATCAGATCATTGCCGGCCTTGACGGCATCGGCCGCCGCCACCGTGTAGTTCGGCTTGATGTGCTGCTCCCACACGGCACGGCCCACATTGTCCCAATCGGTCACCAACGTGCCGCCATACTGCCATTCGCCGCGCAGCTTCTTACTCAACAGCCAGGTGTTGAACGTGACCGACGTGCCATCGATTGACTCGTAGCCGAGCATGAACGTGGCGCAACCCTCCTTGGCCACACGCTCGAATGGCGGCAGATACCAGCTTTCCAACGCGCGATGCGTCAAATCGGCCTCGGAGGCGTCACGGCCGCCCTGCGTGTACGAATAGCCAGCGAAATGCTTGGCGCAGGCGAGAATCGCATCGTCGGCGAAGGTCTCGCCCGTGGCGGCGGTCTGCTGGTAGCCCTTGACCATGGCGGATGCCATCTCACCGATCAGCACCGGATCCTCGCCGAAGGTCTCGTCCACACGCCCCCACCGGGTGTCGCGCGCAATGCAGAGCACCGGCGAGAACGTCCAGTGCACACCGGTACAGGAGACCTCCTCGGCGGTCACGCGAGCGGCATCCTCGATTTTCTGCGGATCCCAACTGCATGCCATGCCGAGTTGCGACGGAAAGATCGTGGCACCCGGCCAGAACGAATACCCGTGAATGCAGTCATCGCCGACGAGCAGCGGAATACCCAGACGCGTCTGGTCGCGCACTATCTGCGCTGCACGCACGAGATCGTCGGGAGAGGTGTGCAGAATCGAGCCCACATGGCGGTCCACAATGAGATCGGAGAGCTCGCCACTGCGCGCGTCGAGCTGCATCATCTGCCCCACCTTCTCCTCGAGAGTCATGCGGCCGAGCAGGTCGGCGACGCGCGCGGGAATCGGCAGGGACGAATCCAGATATGGCATATTTGTTTCACGTGAAATCATAACAATTTCCTCATCGAAATTCGCGGAAGAGATATATCCCAGCATATACCGCATCACTTACCGTCGAGTAACCACCCGCGCAAACCGACGAAAACTCCATAATTTGTCACGCTGCAGGCACAGTGGAAGTCACAGAATCGCGTCGCGTTCCTCGTCGTTCAGGTCAAGCGCACCGGCGAGCATCAACTTGATCGCCCGTTCGGCCTCCTCCGCCAATCCGATTGCATCCGGGTCGAGCATCCATTGAATCTGCAAGCCATCCATCACTGCGAGAATCGACATCGCCGTATTGCGGATGGTGGCGTCGTCAACCGATTTGCCGAGCTCGTCGGCCATGATGCGCAGCGCCTTCTCGAGCACGCGCCGCAGATTGCGGTAGCGCGAGACGAAGTAGTCGTACGCCGGGCTGTCTTCGCGAATGGAGTCAGCACAGAACGCAATGAACGCCTTGACCAGACCGGGGCGCATCTCGTTCGCCTTTGCCGTCTTGACGAGGTGGCGGAACGTGATGACGCCATCCTCGGGCATGCCTCCGCGCGCCATGTCTTCCGGGTAATCCTCGAGATCCACCGAATCCCGGTAGATCACCGTCTGCAGCAACAGATTGTCTTTGGAGCCAAAGTGATGCAGCACGCCGGCGCGGGTCATGCCCACTTTCTCGGCGATGTCTTCCAACGTGCCCTTCGTGGCGCCCTTCTCACCGAACACCTCGGTCGCGGCACGCAGAATCGCCTTGCGTTTCTCTTGCGTTTCCGGTCGTTCAGCCATGTTCCTCCACCATTTCCGCGCGTCGCACATACGAGGGGCCCGCCGCACAGACGAAGCCTCTCCCAGGCTAGGTGGTGCGACGACCAATTCCAGCAATTCCCGGCAATTTCACCGGGCCACCCATAACAGATTCCCAGGAGCCGCATATAGTCGCTTAGTGAGCAACGTGTCACCTCAACGACCATAATCTCCCCAAGTATGGTCGTTTGGCATACGCGTGCGTCAGCAAAACGACCATAGTTCGCGCAAGTTTGGTCGTTTACCGCACACACGCGCCACCGAACGACCATATTGTCCGCTCAGCGTGCGGCCAGTTCCGCAATCCGGCGTTCCACCACGGCATTCAGCCACTCCGGTGTCACGCCGTCGTACCCGTCAATCGACATGTACTGCGGGCCGTCCGAGTTGTCGGTGCGAATGAAGCCGAGTTGCGCAATCGTCGTCGTACCGGAAGCGGCGGCGGAAGTGAGTCCGCTCATCGAGTCCTCGAATGCCACGCAGTATGGCATCTGCTCACGGGAGATGCCAAGCTTGCGCGCCGCCTCCACATACGGCGCCGGATCCGGCTTCTTGGCGACGTCATCCTCGCCGCACACATATCCGGCGAACGTGCCTTCGGGCGCCTGTGCAATGAGATTCTCGGCGAGGTTGCGCGGCGATGTCGTCACGAGCATACTCGGCACGCCCGCGTCGCGCAGTGCGACGAGCAGCTCACGCGTCCCCGGAATCCAAGGAATCCGCTCATATTCCGCCTGCGTCACGTATTCGATCATGCGCCGGCCGATCTCCTCCACCGGCAGCGTGCACCCATGTTCGGCGATCTCGCGCGCCACATCCGGCACTGGGCGGCCCGAGCCATTCCAGGCGAGCTCGTCGTTCCACACACCGCCATTCTCGTGCGCGATCTGCATCTCGCCGGCATGCCAGTACGGCTCGGAGTCGATGAGCGTGCCATCCATGTCCCAGAACACCGCCTTGAGCTCCATCTCGCGTCCTCCCACTCTATTCACTTCACACCATGTCTCATAAGCAATCTCTCTACCAATGTATGTGCCGGAGTCGCCAAAACCGCACGGTCTCGCACGGCTAGAGTCGCCGATACCCGCGAATTGTTCGCGCATCAACACGAGACGACAGAAGCCGGTCATGGCTTCCCGTACGCGTCAACACGAGCGTCAGCGCATCGTCGTTAATGCAATAAATCAGCAGCCAATCACCACTGATATGCAGTTCGCGAAAGCCTCTCCATTGGCCACCGAGCGCATGATCACGATACTTGGTTGCCAACAACGACGTTTCTCGCTGCATAATCGCCCGCACAGCCGCATCGATGGCATGCACATCGACATGCTTTTTCTTAAGTCTCTTGAGATCCTGCAGATATTCAGGGGTGAAGGCGATACGCCGAAGTTCAGAGTTCATCGACGAATGCGCTCATTTCACCAACGCTGTTAAAGGTCTTGGCATAGTCGCCGTCCAATGCCTGCTGGCGCGCCTTGGCATCGCGCAGCGCCTCAAGCTCGCGCTCCAGTTCGCTATAGTGCCGGTAATCGTCGGGTGTGATGATGACATACACCGGCTCATTGTTGCGCAACACAGTCACAGGATGCCCATCCGTCGCCTTGGCGAATGCGGCATTGGCACCTCCGCGACTGAACTGGCTGACAGGCACCATCGAATCCATCGGAACCATTACAGAGGTCATCGTTCCTCCAACCATCATATTTTCACTACTATTTTCATACATTAGCTCAAGGGAAGATAATTTGCAATAAAGCCGTCCCATGCATGTTGCATAGGACGGCTTAGGAAATAAGCAGAAAAGATTACGCTACCGCGCTCGCCACAATACCATCGATTTCGACTGGGATCGCGCACCGTCGATCTCCCCCGCCGGCAATGCGTGCACCTCGGCATGGAGCTGCCCACGCCAATGACGTGCACGATGCGAGCGCGACGTCTGCGTGATGCTGCCGTTCATGTCGGCGGTGAACACGCTGAAACCGGTCACACCGGTGAGTTCCTGCACTTCATACCGCAGTTGCCGGTTCTCCTCCTCGAGTTCGAGAATGCGCATCACACCGTTCAGATTGATGCCTTCATCCTGGCTCAAGTGCTGCGCCTGCACGAGCCGATCGACGTCGCGCAGACTGTACCGTCGCGAGCCGCCTTCCGTGCGCCCCGGCACCACGAGACCCTGCCGGTCGTATTGCCGCAGGGTCTGGGGGTGAATCTCGGCGATCTGACCGACCTTGCCTACCGAGAAGACGGGCAGGTCGATGTCGAACCCCACGCCGACCGCACCTTCCAGATTGGCCCGCTTGGCCACGATGGCCGTCGCGCACATTTCATACAGCCTGCGCTGTGCTGGTGATATGCGCGCCATCGTGATCACTTCGTTTCGGCGTTCTCTTTGGCGAGCTCCTCAACGAAGTCGCCGCACGCCTTGTCGAATTCCTTCGCGGCGTACTTCTCGCCCATGTTCGGGTGCTTCGGCACGCGAATCTGAATGCGTCCGACGAGGTCGCCGGTGCCGGTGCGCGTCTCCACGCCCTTGCCGCGCACGCGCACTTCCTCGCCGCTCGAGGTGCCCTTCTCGACCTTGAACGTGACGTCGTTGCCGTCGAAGTCCTTGGCGGAGATCTTCGCACCATCGACCGCCTGACCCACGGTGATCGGCAGATCCATCACGAGATCCTTGCCGTCCATCGTGAACTTCGGGTCTTCGGTCACGGCGACCGTCAGGTACATGTCGCCAGGCTTGCCGCCGTGCTGGCCTAGCTTGCCCTTGCCGGCGATCTTGATCTTCTGGCCGTTCTTCACGCCGGCGGGAACCTTCGTCTTGAACTTCTTGCCCGCGGCCTTGAGCGAGACCGTGGCACCCTTGACGGCCTGACGGAACGTGAGCGTGATCTTCGAGTTGAGGTCGGCGCCATCCTCGGGCTGCGGTGCCGGGCGATACCCTGCGTAGGCACCGTCGCCGTAGTCCTCGTAACCGTGGCCGCCGAAGCCGTCTCTTCCCGCGCCACCGCCGAACATCGAGAAGATGTCGTCGAAGCCAGCGCCACCGGCACCGCCACCGTTCGTGGTGAAGCGGATGTGCGAACCGCCGTTGCCGCCACCACCGAACATGGAGCCGAAGATGTCGGAGAAGTCACCGGCGTTGAATCCGCCGCCACCGGCACCGCCGGTGAAGCGTGCACCACCTGCTCCGAAGGAGCGGATCGCGTCGTATTTCTGGCGCGAATCCTTGTCTTTGAGCACGTCGTAGGCCTCGGAGATGTCCTTGAACTTCTCCTCGCCTTCCTTCGTCTTGTTGATGTCCGGGTGGTACTTGCGGGCGAGTTTGCGGTACGCCTTCGTGATCTCTTTCTCGTCGGCGTCCTTGGAGACACCCAAGGTCTTATAGAAATCCTTGTTCAGCCAATCATTCTCAGCCATGCTGCTGTGCCTCCTTTCGAGGCTAAAGTCTGGGTTGTATTCGTCAAAAAGTCTGTATGGGAATACCCATGCATGAAAAATGGCCGTGAACCGTAAATCGAATGCGGTTCACGGCCATCTCGCACGGGCGTCAGTTCTGCGGAGATGCGACCACCACGCGTGCCGCGCGAATCACACGGTCGCCGATGCGGTAGCCGGCCTCGACCACGGTGTCCACCGTCGCCTTGCTGGCCTCCGGATCCGGCTTGTGCAGGATCGCCTCATGCTTGGTGGGGTCGAAGTCCTCGCCTTTCAGGCCGAACTTCTCAACGCCGAACTTCTCGAAGGTCTTGTCGATCTTCGCAGCCACGGCCTTGAAGGAATCGTCCATCTCACCGTGCTCGCGAATGCGGTCGATGTCGTCGAGCGCCGGGAGCATTGCGGTGAGCACATCGATGATGCCCTGCTGGCGGGCACGATCCATGTCCTTCTTCGTGCGGTTGCGGTAGTTAATGAACTCCGCGCGCTCACGCTGAAGCGCCTCGAGGTATTCGGCGGCTTCCTTCTTGGCCTGGCCAAGCGGTGTGAGCGAGGAACCCTCAGCGTCGCCATCGGAGGCGGCGTCTGCGGTGGCTTCGGCAGCTGCCTTGGCAGACTCTTCGGAGGCCTGTTCGCCTGCAGATTGCTCCGCGGCGGCATCCTTGAGCATGTCGTCTTTCAGCTGCTCGCCGGTGTCCGATGGCGCATCGGCGCCATCGGCATCAGGGGACGCCTGCCCATTCGCCAGTTCGTCGGCGTCGGGCAGGTCGTTCAGGTAATCGTCCTTATTGAATTCGGACATTACTTGTTGTCCTTGTCGTCGTCATCCACAACCTCGGCGTCGACCACGTCATCGTCGCCACCGTTATTCGCGGAGCCGTTGTCGGCGGCGCCTGCAGCGCCTTCGGCACCCTGCTGGGCGTAGAGGGCCTGACCGATCTTCTGGGCCTCGGTCATCAGCTTCTCCTGGTCGGCCTTGATCTTCTCAATGTCGTCGCCCTTCAAAGCATCCTTGAGCTCGTTGATCGCGTCGGTGACGGACTTCGCAACGTCGTCGGCCAGCTTGTCCTTGTTGTCATTGACGAGCTTCTCGGTCTGGTATGCGAAGTTCTCGGCGTTGTTGCGGGTCTCGGCGTCTTCCTTGCGCTTCTTGTCGTCCGCTTCGTGTGCCTCGGCGTCCTTGATCATCTGGTCGATCTCTTCCTTCGGCAGTGCGGAGCCACCGGTGATCGTCATCGACTGCTCCTTGCCCGTGCCCTTGTCCTTTGCAGAGACGTGCACGATGCCGTTGGCGTCGATGTCGAAGGTGACCTCGATCTGCGGGACGCCACGAGGAGCCGGAGCGATGCCGGTCAGCTCGAAGGTGCCCAGCGGCTTGTTGTCGCGGGCGAATTCACGCTCGCCCTGATAGACCTGAATCAGCACGGACGGCTGGTTGTCTTCGGCGGTGGAGAAGATCTCGGAACGCTTCGCCGGAATTGCGGTGTTGCGCTCGATGAGCTTCGTCATGATGCCGCCCTTGGTCTCGATGCCGAGGGACAGAGGCGTCACGTCGATGAGCAGCACGTCCTTGCGGTCGCCCTTGATGACGCCGGACTGCACGGCAGCGCCGATGGCCACCACTTCGTCCGGGTTCACGGACTGGTTGGCTTCCTTGCCGCCGTCGAGCTCCTTCACGAGCTCCTTCACGGCAGGCATACGGGTGGAGCCGCCGACCAGGATCACATGGTCGATCTGGGAGACCGAGATGCCGGCGTCTGCAAGCACGTTGTTGAACGGCGTGCGGCAGCGGTCGAGCAGATCCTTGGTCATTTCCTCGAAGTGAGCGCGGGTGAGCGTCTCGTCGAGGTGCACCGGGGTGCCGTCAGGGGTCATGGCCAGGTACTGCATGTTGATCGTGGTGGACATCGAGGAGGAAAGCTCCTTCTTCGCCTGCTCGGCAGCTTCCTTCAGACGCTGCAAGGCGATCTTGTCCTTGCTCAGATCAACACCGTACTTGTTCTTCACTTCGCCGACGAGCCAGTCGATAATGCGCTGGTCCCAATCGTCGCCACCGAGGTGGTTGTCGCCGCTCGTGGCCTGCACCTGAATGGTGGAGAAGCCGTCGTCGTCCTTGCCGATCTCCAGCAGGGAGACATCGAAGGTGCCGCCGCCGAGATCGAAGACCAGAATGCGCTCGTCTTCCTTGCTCTTCTCCAGGCCGTAGGCCAGAGCAGCTGCGGTCGGTTCGTTGATGATGCGCAGGACGTTCAGGCCTGCGATCGTGCCGGCGTCCTTGGTCGCCTGACGCTGTGCATCGTTGAAGTATGCAGGGCAGGTGATCACGGCGTCCGTGACCGGCTCGCCCAGGTAAGCTTCGGCGTCACGCTTCAGCTTCATGAGGATCTGTGCGGAAATCTCCTGCGGAGTCCATTCCTTGCCGTCGATGTCAACGGTCCAGTCGGTGCCCATGTGGCGCTTGACGGAGCTGATCGTGCGATCGACGTTGGTCACAGCCTGACGCTTTGCAACCTCGCCGACGAGAATCTCGCCGGACTTGCTGAATGCCACCACAGACGGTGTGGTGCGTGCACCTTCAGCGTTCACGATGACGGTCGGTTCACCGCCCTCGAGCGTTGCGATGCAGGAATTGGTGGTACCCAAATCAATACCAACTGCGCGTCCCATACTGTATCTCCTTTTGTTATTCACTATTCGTGTTACGTTCTGTGCTCAAGCCCCGCCCGGACTCCGTTCTCACGGTTCCTCGCTAGGCTTTCTGAAACTTGAGCCTACATCACTCAAGTATTTCATTCCATCCTTTATTCCCATTGCAGAACAAAAAATCCCCACATTTTTCCAGACGCCCTGAAATCCGCGGATTTCCAACGATTTTCAGATTCCAAAAAGAGATATTTCAGCAAACGTTCAGATTGCAGTGGGTGACTTCCATACCGAGCGGCGTCCACGAATCTGGATGGCTCGTTTTGCATCTCCAATCTCAACAAGGCATTCCAAATCTCATCAAGCGCACCCTCATGAGACCGGACTGCAAATTCGGCACGATTACGCGCTCTCACGATGACCCCGCTCGCAATTTCAATCTCATCGAAATACGGTAGATACGCCGAGAAGGTCTTTTTGAGACCGAGATTGCAAGCGTGGCACATCTTGCGCGCTCCTCGATGACCCCGCTCGCATCCCTGACCTCGACAGAGCATGGCGTCGCACACTCAGTAACCAATCTGAGACTGTCTTTGCAAAGCAAGCATGCTAAGACGCGCCTCCCATGCCCCGCTGAGACAGAACTTGCAAACATGGCAATCTCACAAGTCTTCAGACAACCTTTCCCGCAACTCCAGTCTCAACAAAGCACCACAAAATGTTCCGCAATCGCCAGTCTGAGACTGCAATTGCAAAAGCGGCACGCAAAACCGCGCTCACTCCCCCTCGTACCGCGAATCCGAGCCGCGCAGCACCAGCTTCGGCTCCAGAATCGCATGCGGCTGCTCCAGAGAGCGGCCCTCCAGCAGCGCCAGCGCCTTCATCGCCGCATTGCGCCCCATCTCGTACGGGTTCTGCCGCATCGTCGTCAGCTCCACCGTGTCGGCATACGGAGCGTCGTCGAATCCGATGATCGAATAGTCACGCGGCGCCTTGTAGCCGTGCCTGGCCAGCTTGATCATGAGCGGAATCGCCATCATGTCCATCTGGCAGCAGATTGCATCGGGGAACCGGTCCTCGCTCAGCACGGCAGTGAGCGCATTGTCGGCGAAATCGCGGCCGCGCGGCACCGTGAGCACCTTCCAACTGATGTCGTGCGTGCTCTGTGCATGCTCACATGCGCGTATGAAGCCGTGCCCGCGCAGGTCTATCGACGCGTCGAGCGTCTCGGCCGCCGCCGAGCAGGTGTAGACGATCCGTTTGTGCCCGAGCTTGATCATATGCTGGGCCGCCCGGTACATGCCGCCTTCGTCGTCGATGGTCTCGGAGGCGTCGAAACGGAGCGGGCCTGGCGTGTTGATGCCGATGATCGGCACCTTCGTGCGACGCAGCTGCTCGATCTCCGCCGGCTCTATCGCGAACGACGCCACGAACACGGCGTCCACGTTACGCAGCACGGGCAGCTCGGTGAAGAACCGGTCGCGCGTCTCGGCGTCGTTGATGTGCTGGTAAAGCGAGATGTCATAGCCTTTGCCATGCATCACATCGTCTATGCCGGCGAACACCTCGGCATTGAACCAGCTCGTGATGTCTTCGCTCATGAGCAGCGCCACACGGTATGTCTGCCCGGATTTGAGCGCCATCGCCGAGCGTGAGATGTTGAAGTCGAGCTTGTTTGCGGCATCCATCACTTTGTCGTGGGTGGCTTGCGAGACGAGCTGCGGCTTGGTGAATGCGCGCGAGACGGTGGAGATGGAAACGCCCGCCTCCCGTGCCACGTCACGAATTCCAGCCTTGTGCATTTCGTACCCCTTATATTCTTGCCGCAGCCTTGCGGCAGATTAGTTCGCCATGCCGATCGCCGCGCAGAGCACGAGCATAATCGGGTAGACCGGGTAGAACGCCCAACGCGTCCACCGGTGTGTATAGCCGAGCTTGTCGTTGCGGTAGTGGAGCGCCACCGCACCCAAGCCAGGCGTCAATACGCAGGCCGCGCCGAATATGGCGGCCGTGAACACCATCGTGTTCTCGCGGGAATGCAGGTAATAGTAGGTCACGCACATGCCGAGCGTCACAATGCCTACGTTCATGAGGCGTTGCGTCTGCCCGACCGACAGCATGAAATCCCACAGCAGGCCGATGATGATCACACCTGCCGAAAGCACCACCTTGAGCACACTCGTGCGCCATGCGTACATGAGGTCGAGTATGCCGAGCACGATCAGCGCGACCACGAGGCCGAACACGGGGTTCTGCGAGCGCATGTCGAACGCGCTGCCGAACATCACATAGTCATACGGCACCTCGCACACCAGCGCGAGCACAAGCAGGCGCAGCCCGTAGAGCCATGCGTTGCCCGTCCATTCGAATCCCTGGTAGAGCAGCCACGCGAATATGGGGATCGACGCCCATGAGATCGCCTCGCCGATCACGCAGACGGAGAGCGCGAACATGTTCTCGCGGCTCGGCGTGCCCACGATGTGCGGGAGTACGGCCACTGAGAACGGGGAGAAGAACAGCAGCACATCGGCAAGCACTTTCATACGGAACTGTGAGAGTCCTTTGCCCTTCACCTCTTTGTTGCGCTCCAAGTGGCGCGTGTATTCGTCTACCATGCCGGTTCCCGTCTGTTATCTGAGCTTCTCTTCCAGAGTATCCGAACATTCGCGCTCACGCCCGTCTTCCGTGTTGGCGCGTTGTATGTAGGCGAGCACGCCCGCGTAATCGGAGCCTTCGAGCGAGCAGACTGCGGTGTCGCACTGCGCCGACGTGTGATTATCGGTGTGCAGGTAGATGCCGTCGATGTTGGCCATGCGCGCGCCGTCGATGTCGTTGCGCGGGTCGTTGCCCACCATCACCACATGTTCGGGCTCCACGTTCATGCGCACGAGCGCGCTGCGGAACAGTTCGGCGGACGGTTTGCGCACGCCTTCGTCGCTGGAGATGACCACTTCGTCGAACACGTCGCCGAGTCCGGTCAGCTCGAGTTCCGGCCGCGTGTAGCAGGACTGCGCGTTCGAGACGAGCGCCACACGCAGTCCCGCCGAACGAAGCTGCGTGAGCATGTCGAAGACACCTGGGTACAGGCGGAACTTCGTCGTGGCGGCACGCCGGAACGCCCACGCCACCTTTCGCGCATGGTCCAGACTGTCGTCGGCCCAGCATGCCTCGAGCAGACCGCGGTAGGCGGGCAGGAAGTCCGGCTCGAACCATTCCGTACGCGTACGCGTCGCGTTGGCGCGCACCACCTGGCGACGGAATTCGTTGCGCAGCTGCGTGTTCGTGGCGTAATCGGCGCCGTTCTGGTACAGTGCCGCCCGCAATGCGGTCCACGCGGCGTCGGGATCCTCCTCGGTGTGTATGTCGATCAGCGTGCCGTACAGGTCGAAGAACACGGTTGTGTAGTGTGTCATGCCGCCTCCGTCAGCGTTCACATTTCCATATGCTCAGTGTGCGAGCGGGCATCGGGAATCTTCCGCCGGCGATCCGCATGCCCGTCTGCCGGAACTCGCCGGTCGACGTGCCGCTCGAATCGAGCACGCACACCCACCGTTCTTCCGCGTGGCTCGCAAATTCCGGCGCTTCGGGCAGATCGTCGTGCAGACTGTCGGCAAACGCGGAATCGATGCGCTCGACCGGCAGACTGTATTCCTCGTCGTCCGGATTGACGAGCACGGCGACGTCGTCGCTGCGGTAGGCGACCGCGTTGCCCGGCGCCTCCACGGCGATGTGTTCGGCGTCGAACAGGCTCGGATTCGCGCGACGCACGGCGATCAGGCGGCGGTAGTAGTCCACGAGGCCCTGCATGCGTTCGGCGCGCGCCCAATCGAGTTCGTTCACCTTGACACCCGAGTTGAATGAGTTGTCGTTGCCGAACTTCGTTTTGCCGAATTCCTCGCCGGCGAGCATGAATGGGATGCCCGCGGCCGTGTAGATGAGTCCGACGGCGAGCGTGTTCGCCTCGAGCACCTTGTGGGTCTGCGGGCCGGGTTCCGCGCGGTAGGCGCGTTCGAGCGCGTCGTCGCGAGATTCCAGCGTTCTGTGCGAGTCATCGGCATACTCGGATTCCGCTTTATTCGCAGATTCCGGCGAGCCGTCACCGATCATGCTCAGGCACAGCTTGTCCCACAGCGTCCAGTCGTCGTGGGCAGAGACGTACTGGATAATCTGCCCGGCATTGCCTTCGTTGGTCTCGGGCGTGCGCCATGCGTCCACGGCGAGCTCGATCTGCGGCTTGGTATCGTGCGCGTTGCCGTTCACATAGCCTTTGATCTGGCGTTCGAACACATGCCCCTTGATCGCGTCGCGCGTGCGGTCGCAGAAATGGCCGATGCGCGGGTCGAGCAGATGCAGGCCCTCCTTGTTCGCAAGCTCGGTGCCAGGCAATGTGGAGCTCAGTCCGGCGGCCCACGGCTCGCCGTACATGATGAGGTCCTTGCCTCCGGGCAGCGCGTCGAGCGACCTGCGCACCGCGTTCATCGTGTCGGTGTCTATGAGCCCCATGAGGTCGAAGCGGAAGCCGTCGATGTGGTATTCGCGCGCCCAGTAGGTGACGGAGTCCACGATGTAGCGGCGCATCATCGCGCGTTCGCTGGCCATGTCGTCGCCGCAGCCGGAACCGTTCGACAGCGTGCCGTCGGCGTTGCGTCGCACGAAATAGCCGGGCACCACGCGTTCGAACCAGTTGTCGGCCGTGTACATGTGGTTGTACACCACGTCCATGATCACCTTGAAGCCTTGGGCGTGCAGCGATTGGATCATCTGCTTGCATTCGGTGATGCGCACGGTGCCGTCGAACGGGTCCGTCGAGTAGGAGCCCTCCGGAACGTTGTAGTTAAGCGGGTCGTAGCCCCAGTTGTACTGCCTCGGATCGTTCTCGTCCACGGAACCGTAGTCGTAGAACGGCAGCAGCTGGATCGCGGTGACGCCGAGCTGTTTGAAGTAGTCGATGCCCGTGGGGAACTTCCCCTTGCCGTCCACGGTGGTGCCAAGGTCGGTGAAGGCCAGGTATTTGCCGCAGTGTTCGAGCGGGAAACCGCCATGCGGGTTCGCGCTGAAGCTGGCCACGTGCATCTCGGCCACCATCGTCTCGCCCAACGGGGTGGTCAGGTGCTCGTCGTGCTCCCAGCCGGCCGGGTCGGTGCGCGCGAGGTCGACCACCATGCTGCGCCGGCCGTTCACACCGGCGCCTTTGGCCCACGGGTCGGCGGTGCGCGCCAGGTTGCCGTCCTGTTGTTCCACCAAGTAGTCGTAGTAGGTGCCGTGCAGGTTCTCGTCGAAATGGATCGTCCACGCGCCGTCGCTTTGCAGTTCGGGCTGGTGGGTGCCCACCATGACGTCGCCGTCCTCCATGCTGGAACCTTTGGTGAAGAAGCGCAGTGTCACAGACTTCGCCGACGGGGCCCAGATTGCGAACTGGGTGCCATGGTCGTGTACCACAGCACCCAGTTCACGTTCCAGACTCAATGGGAACGGTTCTGCGACACCCGCCTTCAATCCTTCGGATTGCTGTGCGAGTGCCATGTCGTCATCCCTTCACTGAACCGGACATCGACTCCTGGTAGAAGCGCTGCATCACGATGAACAGGATCGCGATCGGGATCGAGATGAGCACCGCGGCCGCCGCGAAGCGACCGAACCAGTTGTTGATGTACTCCTTGTCGAGCATGAGCCACAGGCCCAGGGAAGCCGTGTAGTTCTCCTGGGTGCGGGCGATCACCTTCGCCATGACGAAGTCGAGCCATGGGGTCAGGAAGCCGACGATCGCCTGGTACACGATCATCGGGCGGCAGATCGGCACGATGATGATCCAGAACACCTGCCAACGGGTGCAGCCATCGAGCATGGCCGCCTCGTCCAGCGAGGTCGGGATCGTGTCCATGTAGCCCTTCATCACGTAGAAGCCCGCACCGGTGCCGGCCGAATAAACCAGAATAAGCGCGAGGATCGTCGTGCCGTCGCCGGTCAGGCCCATCGCCTTGAGAATGAAGTAGATGGCGACCACCGACATGATGCCCGGGAACATGCCCAGAATGAGCACGAAGTTCATGAAGAACCTACGGCCGTGGAAACGCATGCGGCTCATCACGTAGGCGACGGAGAGCACGAAGAACACGGAGATGATGCAGGTGAAGACCGCAATGATGAACGTGTTCATGAACATGCGCGGGAAGTCGAGCACGTTACGCTGCGTGAACAGCGTGATGTAGCTGTCGAACGAGTACTGCGTCGGGAAGAACGTGTCGGTGAACGGGGCCGTGTTCTTGTTGAAGCTTTCGAGGAAGATCCATACGATCGGCAACAACCATATGATGCCGAGCACCGTCAGCAGCACGTAGGTGAGCACGTCACCGAGAATACGGCGTGACTTCTGATCCTTCCAGAAACTCTGTCGTTGTGCGTTGTGCGCATCTGCAAGCTCCGAATCGACACGCTTGTCGACGGCCTCGGCATATGCCTCGGAGGCCTTGGCCTGCGCCTTGGTTGCATTACTCACCGGAATGCCTCCTCATTCTTGTACGAACCGCTGCTGCGGTAGGTGATCAGCGACACGACCGCGAGCACGATGAAGGTCATGATGCCTATGACGGCGCCGAGGTTGTAGTCGTTGTTGTCCACGGTCAGCTTGTACAGCCAAGTGATGAGCAAATCGGTCTTGCCGGCCGAATCGCCGACCACCGACGGCTCGCCGCGGGTCAGCAGGTAGATGACGTTGAAGTTGTTCACGTTGCCGGTGAACGTCGTGATCAGGTACGGGGTCAGCACGAAGATGATGTACGGCATCGTGATCTTCGTGAAGATCTGCCACCAGTTCGCACCGTCGATCTCGGCGGCCTCGTACTGGTCGGCCGGAATGTTCTGCAGAATGCCGGTCACCTGCATGATCGTGTACGGAATGCCGACCCACAGGTTGATCACGATGACGGTCACACGGGCCCAGGTCGCATTGGTGAAGAACGGCATCGGATCGCTGATCCAGCCCCAGTTCATGAAGATGCGGTTGATGGCGCCCTGGGGCTGGAGCATCTGGTGCATGACGAGCAGCGACACGAACTGCGGAACGGCGATCGACATCGAGAAGATGGCACGCCAGAAGCCCTTGCCTTGCGTGGTCTTGCGGTTGATGACCATGGCCAGGAACAGACCGCAGAAGAAGTTGAGGAACGTCGCGAAGAACGCCCAGATCAACGTCCAGCCGAGCACCGACATGAACAGTCGGGCCGAGACGATGCTGCCTGAATTGCTGAACACCGTCTTGAAGTTCTCGAAGCCCACCCAGTCGAACAACACCAAATGGTTGTGGTCGTAGCTGGTGAAGGCCATCGAGATCATGAAGATCAACGGCAGCACCGTGAAGATCAGAATGCCCAGCGTCGGCAGCGCCAAGAACAGAATGTTCGCCTTCTCGTTGAGCAATGTGTGAATGTCGTCGAGCAACGACGGCGCATGGCCGTTCTTGCCGGCAAGGCACTGCGCCTTGTATGCCGAGCGGATCGCAAGATCCCACCACAGCACGAACACGGCGCACAACACCAGCGTGCATACGCCATACAACAGAATCAGCACCGAGTTGTCGCCGGCCGTGTGGACCAGCTTGGCACCCACCCATTCGGTGCTGGCCTGACGCCATCCCAGCGATGGGAGCATCGCGAGGTTATGCGCGCCGGCATAGATCATGAATACGATGAAGCCGATCTCACCTGCCAGGAAGATCACGCCCTTGGCAATCTGGTGACGGGCGAAATTACCCAACCCGAAGAAGATGATGGAGAGCTTCGTGAACACATCGCCGTTCTTCAGCGCTGCACTCAGTGTGTATGGCGATGGCGCCACATAGTCTGCACCCAACTTCTGGCGGCGCTTCATCTCTCGTTTTGAAAGGGTGACTACTGAACTACTCATTCCTTTCAACCGCCTCTCTAAAACTCAAAATATGTGCAGGGACATCGCCCATGCACGGCGCCGGCTCTGCGGTTCACGCGACAGTTGCGTGCAGGCGCCGAACAGGCATTAGGAATCCGAATAACTAGTGATTTGAATGTGCATTGTCTGTGCGTTGCGCACAGAGCAAATGTGCGGAAAGCCCAGGTTCCCCTCAGCTTTCCGCACATATACAGACCGGGTTCGGCGCCGGTGTAGCGCCGGATGCCTCACCCAGTCATCGGAGTGTGCTGAGCGGCATCACTGCTTGTTGGCGACGTCCTTCTTCACGCTTGCCATGAAGTCGGCGGTCTTCTGCTTCACGTTGCCGTCGTTGACCTGCTTGCTCACCAGAGCCTTGCCGAAGGTCTCGGCCGGGGTCCACCAGGCGGACATCGCGGAGATGGTCGGCTGCGCCACGGAGGTCTTCGCAATCGTGTCGAGCTGTGCCTGCACGTACGGCGAGGTGGACATGCCCTCGAGGTTCGTCAGCGTCTTGTCGGACGGAATGATCTGACGCATCTCCCAGTGCTTCTTCTGGGCCTCGGTGGAGCCGAGGAACGCAGCGAAGGCGGAGGCGACCTCAGGTGCCTTCGTGTTCGGGTTCATGCCAATCGCCTTGGAGCCGGCAAGAGCCTTCATCTGGTAGTCCTTGCCGCCGGCCTTGAAGGTCGGGACGGTGGCGGCACCGTACTTGTCACCGAGCGCCTTCTGCACGTTCTCGGCATCCCAGGAGCCGGAGAAGTAGGCGTCGAGCGTGCCGTTCTTCAGACCTGCGAGGCCGAGAGTGCCGTCGTCGTTGGAGAAGTTCGGGTTGGCGACGAGCTTGACGAGCGCCTCGGAGACGGCGTCGGCGTTCGGGCCGAAGTCGATGCCGGCCTTGGCGTCGGTGCCCTTGCTGCCGAACATCGTCATGCCTGCACCGAGGTAAAACGCCGGGATGTACCAGGAGTTCTGCAGCGGGTAGGCGACCTTGCCCTTCTCCAGCATCGTGTCGAGCGACTTCGCGTCGTTGGCGGAGAACTTGTCTTTGTTGTAGTACATGAAGTACGTGTTCGAGGTGTATGGAACGCCGTAGATCTTGCCGTCAGTGCCGGTGACCGAATCGACCATCGTCTGCGAGTTCTGTTCCTTCACCTGCTGGGACACCACGTCGTTGACCGGGGCGATGGCGTTCTGGTTGAGCAGATCGCCAAGCTGGTCGTTGGCGAACATGTACACATCGGCAGCCGCGGTCGGGTCGGTCTTCACGGTCTTGGCTGCGTCACCCTCGGCGACCACGGAGTTCTTCCACGTCACCTTGTATTCGGGGTGGGCCTTGCCAAAGGCTTCCTCCATGTCCTTGAGCCACTCGGAATCCTCGGACGGACCCCACACGGTCAGGTTCGCGGACTGCGTCTGTGACGGCTTGGATTCACCCGAGGCATTGGAATCCCCACCATTGGCCCCACAGGCGGCCATCGGTACGAGCATGGCCACAGCGGCCGCAAGGCCTACTGCCTTCTTCCATTCGATCTTCATCGATCTCTTCCTTTCCTTCAATGCAACACCGTGCATTTCCTCGGCATCACGTTCGGGGAGTCTCCCTGAAACTGTTTCACAGTCTAGTCATTTTCCTCAGCGAACGACTTTCAATGAAAACGGTTTCGCGCAACGCTCAGTGGTTATACTGTAGCGCATAGTTGCAAACGTTGTCAAAAATTGCCTCCGGACGAATCGCGGGCATGAAACAGACGAAACGGCACGGGATGCGACACAGCATCCCGGCACATACGGCAGGAGATACGGCATGAGCAGCAATCACCAGGTTCCACAATGGCTCAACCAAGCCACGTTCTACGAGATCTACCCGCAGAGTTTCGCGGACTCGAACGCCGACGGCATCGGAGACATCCCCGGCATCATCGAACACCTCGATTACCTGCTGCAGCTGGGATGCAACGCGATCTGGCTCAACCCGCTCTACGAGTCGCCATTCCGCGACGCCGGCTACGACATCAGCGATTACACGAAAGTGGCCGCGCGCTATGGCACCAACGACGACCTCGCCTCGCTGTTCGAAGCGGCGCACGCGCGCGGCATGCACGTGCTGCTCGACCTCGTGCCGGGCCATACGTCGAACGAGCACCCCTGGTTCCACCAAAGTGCCACGGATTCGGCGAATCTGTACGACGACCGCTACATCTGGACCGACAACTGGATCGAAGGGGGCGACGGGCTGCCGTTCATCGGCGGCACCGAAGCCCGCAACGGCGCCTACATCGTGAACTTCTTCGCGTTCCAGCCGGCGCTCAACTACGGCTTCGCCCATCCGCGCAAAGGCTGGCAGGCCCCGGCACTCGGCGATGAAGCACTGCGCACCTGCGACGCGATGCTCGACGTGATGCGCTTCTGGCTCGACATGGGCGCCGACGGTTTCCGCGTGGACATGGCCGACAGCTTGGTGAAGGGTGACGATGACGGCAAACCCTATACGATTCGCACCTGGCAATACATGTTCGGGCAACTGCGCCGGGAATACCCCGAAGCCGCGTTCGTCTCGGAATGGGGACGCCCCGACGAGGCGTTCGAAGCCGGCTTCGACATGGACTTCTACCTCGACTGGCGCTGGGATGGTGTGGCCAACGGCTACAACATGCTGCTGCGTAACACCGACACCCCCATGCTCCACGACGGCGACCGCAGCTATTTCAACGTGGATTCCGGAACCAGCATCGTGCCGTTCCTCAAAGAGTACGAGCCGAGGCTCGAAGCGGCGCGCAAGGCACAGGCCTACTTCGACCTCATCACCTGCAACCACGACACCGCGCGTCTGGTGCCACGTCTGAGCGTCCGCGAACTGGCCCTCGCCTATAGCACGATCTTCCTCATGCCCGGCGTGCCGTTCATCTACTACGGCGACGAGATCGGCATGCGCTACCGTGACCTGCCCAGCAAGGAGGGCGGCTACACGCGCACCGGCTCGCGCACGCCGATGCAATGGGACGGCAGCCGGAACCACGGCTTCTCGCAAGCCGCCTCCGACGCCCTCTACCTGCCCGTCGACGAGCGTGAGGGCGCACCGACCGTGGAGGCATCCATCGCCGACGGCGACTCGCTCTGGCATCATGTGCACGCAGCCCTCGAACAGCGCAGAAGCACCCCGGCCTTCGAACCGGATGCGGACTTCAGCGTACTGTTCGCCAAGAAGGGCAAGCGTTCCTTCGTGTTCAAGCGCGCGAAAGACGGCATCTCGGCCATCGTGGCGGTCAATCCGGGCCGCGACAGCGAGACCGTGGTGCTGCCGGACGGCGACGGCTCCGAGGCGCGCACCATCACGCTGAACATCGGTGGCGCAACACTCGACTACACGACGCTCACGCTGCCCCCGCAGTCCTTCGCTGTATTGCAGTAGCGGCATCCGCCACGGCGAGAACGGCCGTCGGCCAGACACACAGCCCCCCTGCTGTCTGGCCGACGGATTCACTATTCGATGAAGACGTAGTCATTGTCTAATCAACGCATATTGTCGCATAGTTTTTGCAATCGATAGCACAATCCACCGCAGCCCCGCTCCCCTCGTGATATGGAGCCCGTTTCCATCCTCCGCATCCAACCGCGAATCATGTGAATTGCAAACGTGGGCGTGAAGAACACGTAAAAACCGCATGCATACCATTCCATAAAATCGCTAATTTTCGCAGAATATAGGGAGAACAACGCCCTGTTCGCCATACTTGCAAACGATTTCATACTACGCTATACTGGAATCGACAGCGCACTCCAATGACGTAACTGCGCACATATGACCAATATCAGAAGGAACGACATGTCTCAGATCAATTCAGCACCCCCACGCCGTGAAGAGAGCCCCGAGCGACTCGCACGACCGCTCATCCAGCTCGCCAAGGCGTGCGGTGTGGCCACCTGCTACATCGATCAGCTCGGCACCTATGTGGAGATTCGCGATGAAGTGCTCATCTCGGTGCTCGGCGCGCTTGGCGTCGACGCCTCCACCCCCGAGCTCGTCGACATCAACCTCAACGGACGCCGCAACGAGGCCCACGAACGCCTGGTGGCGCCCACCGTCGTCAAATTCCTCGGCACGCCCACCAGCGCACAGCTGCGCACCAAGCACGGCGAGCCCCACATCGGACTCACACTCGAAGACGGCAGCGATGCCACCGGCGCCCTCTCGCTCACCTTCCGTGAGCACGATGGCGATGTGGACGTCTACGAGCTCGGCATCGGCGACGAACTGCCCATTGGCTACCACACGCTGCATGTTCGCGACGGCGAGACGGGCGGCGAGCGCGACGTCAACGTCACGCTGCTGTGCGCACCGGCGTCGATTCCGGTGCCCGACGCCGTCGCCTCGCACAAGCGCTGGGGGTGGATGACGCAGATGTATTCGGTGCGCTCCCCACAGTCCTGGGGCGTGGGCGATTACGAGGACCTGCGCGAACTGCTGGTGGACGCCGCCGGCTCGGGTGCCGACTTCATGCTCATCAACCCGGTGCATGCGAGCGCGCCGGTGAGCCCGATCGAACCGTCGCCGTATTCGCCCATGTCACGCCGCTTCATCAACACCACGTACATTCGCCCGCAGAACATTGCCGAATTCGCCGAGCTCAACGAGCAGGATGCCGCCGCCGTACGCGAATTGCACGAACAGGTCGCGCCGATGAACACCGAATCGTCTCCTATGGATCTCGACGCCGCGTGGAAGGCGAAGCGGGCCGCGCTGCAGATCATCTTCAGGCAGCCGCGCTCCGCGGAGCGCCAGGCCGAGTTCGAGGCGTTCAAGAAGAAGGCCGGCGCCGATCTCGACACCTGGGCACTGTGGAGCGTCGCCTTCGAAGTGCTCGGCGAGCCGTGGGAACCGGATTCCTGGTTCCGCATGGCAGCCAAGAGCAGCGCGCGCATCCAGGCGCTGAGAACCGAGCACGCCAACCTGTATGAGTTCGCCTGCTGGCTGCAGTGGATCGCCGAAGAGCAGATCGACGCCGCCCAACGTGCCGCACGCGACGCCGGCATGTCGCTTGGTCTCATGCAAGACATGGCCGTGGGCGTGCACTCCTACGGTGCGGACGTATGGGGCAATCCGGAACGCTTCGCCGTCGGCTCCGTCACCGTGGGCTGCCCGCCGGACTTCTACAACCAGCAGGGTCAGGATTGGGGCCAGCCGCCGCTCAACCCGAACTATCTCGAGCTCACCGGCTACCGCATGTACCGCGAGATGGTGCACCACATGTTCGAGCATGCGGGCGCCATTCGCATCGACCACATTCTCGGACTGTTCCGCCTGTGGTGGATCCCCGCCGGCCAGGGCGCCAAGGGCGGCGCATACGTCACCTACAACTACGATGCGATGATCGCGGTGCTCAGCATTGAGGCCACGCGAGTAAACGGCATTGTGATCGGCGAGGATCTCGGCACCGTTCCCGATTACGTGCGCAATGTGCTCGCTCAGCATGGGCTGCTCGGCACCACGGTGGAATGGTTCGCCCGCGTGGACGACTCCCCGAACGCCGGCGACCCGTACGCGATGCCGCAGACGTACCGCAAGTACTCGCTCTCGTCGGTCACCACACACGATCTGCCGCCGACCGCCGGCTATCTCATGCTCGAGCAGGTCAAACTACGCGAGGACCTCGGCCTGCTCACCGAGCCGGTGGAGGAGTTCCGCGAATCCGCACTCGCCGAGCGGCAGGCCATGCTCGATCTGCTCGTGCAGGGCGGTTGGCTGAGCCGTCAGGCCGCCGACGATGTGCCGAACAATCTGCAGACCATTGTCGAGGCGATGCACGCCATGCTCACCGACGCGCCTTCGCTGCTGCTGCAGGCCGCGCTCGTGGACGGCGTAGGCGAGGAACGCGCGCAGAACCAGCCGGGAACGTCGACGCAGTACCCGAACTGGCGCATTCCGCTCGCCGACGAGCATCTCAAGGTGGTGCCCACGCAGGAGGTGTTCAAGTCGCCGCGCGTGCAGGCGCTGGCGAAGATCATGAACCGCATCAATCAGTAGGCGCGCATACACACTGCGCATGTTGCATATGCGCATGTTGCATATGTGAAAGGCCCACGGGTTCCGCGCCCATGGGCCTTTTGCGTGCCGTTTTTGCAATCCCAGTCTCAGCATGGATTGCCAGCAACGCCGTTCCATGCCATGGTGAGAGCAGACTTGCAGTCTCGACACAGCAATCGTCCCCTTCCTAACCATGATGAGAACAGACTTGCAAATACGACACGAGAATGCGCGTTCCAGCTGCCCATCTGAAGATGGGTTCGCAAGACCAGCACGGTAATTCATGCTGCCGATGCCGATCTGAGAGCAGACTTGCAAGACCGACACAGCAATCATCTCTCCATTGCCGTTTCGAGAGCGGAGTTGCAAATGCGACACATCTACGCGCCCCTCGATGAACGTGCCTGCAATCCCAACCTCAGCACGGCGCATCTGGCATGCCAGCGGCGTCATATTGAAAGTAGACTTGCAAATACGACACGAGAATGCGTGCTCCGGCTGCCCATCTGAGGATGAATCTGCAAGGCCGGCGCCATAGTTCACGCCACCGGCATCGATCTGAGAACAGACTTGCAAATGTGACACAGTATCCCTCACCTCGATGGCCAATCTGAGAACAGACTTGCAAGACCAGCACGATAATTCATGCTGCCGATGCCGATCTGAGAGCAGATTCGCAAATGCGGCACGCGAATCCGACATTGCATCATCAATCTGAGAGCAGATTTGCAAATGCGGCATGCGAATCGGCAGCGCATTCTGCCAGGAAACGGATACGAGTCGGCAGGCCCGCGCACGACACGTCGAACACGGGACTGCCGATGACATGCGCGCGCCTATTGTCGCGTGTACCGGCGCAGTGCGTATTCGAGAATCGGCACGTGCAATGCGAGCATGCAGCCGTAGCCAAGCACAACGAGCAGGAAGAGCCCCTGCGGCATGTAGAACCATGCGGCGACGAGCACACCCACGAACACGACGTCGATCGCCACGCAGGCGAGCGTCGCGGGGAAGTAGACGACGCCGAACACGTAGGCGTTGCGCAGGGTCTGGCCAAGGGGGTTCTCGAAACGCGCCTGCAAATAGAACGCCCATTCGAAGCCGATGGCCCAGATGATCGTCAGCGCGAATTTCGGAATGAGCAGCGGGGTGATCTGCAGCGCGATCCACGAATAGGAGATTGCGGCGCCGCAGATGCCGAAGATGAGCCACAGCAGCGTCGCCTTGGCGAGATTCTCGCGGAAGGCGGCGAAATAGTTGCGCGTGACCGTGCCTTGGCCGCGCTGCGATTTGCGTAGCGCGGTGGAACCGGCACACAGCGCGGCGCCGGCGGTGACCACGGGCAGCGATGTGACCAGCATGAGGATGTTGATCCAGATCGCGTCGGTGAGATCGTTCCACCCCTGCATGAATCTGGAGTCTGGGGACAGGAATTTCATCTGCGTCGCTTTCGTCGGTGCCGGGCACGATCTGGCCGGCGTATGGCATGCACCAGCTTACTCCAGTGCAGTTCGGGAAATCGGGTTGATGTGAATCAGGCCGGCAAGCCGGCATATGCGACTGGGGGCAGCCCGAAAGCCGCCCCCAGTCGCCTTGAGAGAGAAGAGGAAGGAAGACTAGCCCTTTACGGCACCGCCTCCGGCCCTGCAAGTATTGACCGGCCTACGGCCGGACCCAACACCACCCTCACGGCACAGCCGCTCGGGCTGGCACCTGCAAACAGCGCACTGCGCTGTTTCCCAAGGGCTGACTCAACGTCAGCCCTTTACGGCACCAGCCATGACACCCTTGACGATGTACTTCTGGCAGATGAGGTAGAACACGATGATCGGAATGATCGCGAGCACGAGGCAGGCCATCATCGCACCCATGTCGACGGAGCCATAGCCGCCCTTCAGGTACTGCACAGCCACCGAGATGGTCTTGTACTTGCCCAGATCGAGCGTCAGGTATGGCAGCAGGTAGTCGTTCCACACCCACATGGCCTCAAGGATGGCCACGGAGACGATGGACGGCTTCATGATCGGCACGACCACCTGGAAGAAGATGCGCGGCACCGAGGCACCGTCGATCATGGCGGACTCCTCCAGCGACTGCGGGATGCCCTTGACCACGCCGGTGAAAATGAACACCGCCAGACCGGCGCCGAAGCCCAGGTAGATGAAGCACAGGCCCCACGGGGTGTTGAGCTTCAGCATGTCGGCGAGCTTCGACAGCGTGAACATGACCATCTGGAACGGCACGATCATGTTGAACAGGAACAACGTGTAGAGCAGCTTGGCAGCCCAGTTGTTCACGCGCACGATCCACCACGCACACATCGACGTGCACACGAGAATGAGGCACACCGAGCCGACGGTGATGAGCACCGTCCAGCCGAAGCTGGCGAAGAAGTTCGTGGATTCAATGCCGCGCTTGTAGTTCTCGAGTCCGACGAACGTGTCGCCCACCGGGAACGCGAAGGCGTTGCGCGAGATGTATGCCTTGCCTTTGAACGAGTTGAGCAGCACCAGGAAGATGGGGAACACCCAGGCAATGGAGATCATCGAGAAGAAGATCGTCCACAATGCTCCGTGCTTTGGTTTCTCCTGCATCACGCATCAACCTCCTTGGAAGTGGTGATCTTGTTCTGGATGAGCGCCACAATGGCCACCAGGATGAAGAACAGGACGGCCTTGGCCTGACCCACACCCTCCCAGCCGATGCGGCCATAGAATGTACGGGTGATGTTGAGCGCCAGACCTTCCGACATGTTCTGCGGAGCGCCGTTGGTGAGCGCGAGGTTCTGGTCGTACAGCTTGAATCCGTTGGTCACGGTGAGGAACGAGCACACGGTGATGCTCGGCATCATGAGCGGGATGATGATGCGGAACATGATCTGGCGTCCGCTGGCGCCATCCACCTGCGCTGCTTCGAGGACGTCAGTGGGCAGCGACTGCATGCCGGCGATGTAGATGATCATCATGTAGCCGATCTGCTGCCAGCACACGAGGATCACGAGACCCCAGAACCCGTACTTCGCCGAATAGGTGAGCGAACGCTCCCAGTGGGCGAGCACGCCGTTGAGCAGCAGCATCCAGATGTAGCCCAGAATGATGCCGCCGATGAGGTTCGGCATGAAGAACACCGAGCGGAACAGATTGGATCCACGGATCGACTTCGTCAGCAAATACGCAATGGCGAACGCGACGACGTTGATCACTATGGTGGTCACGATCGTCATGAGCGTGGAGAATCCGAGCGCGTGCAGGAACTCTTTGTCTTTAATGGCGCGCGCGTAATTCTGCCAGCCAATGAACTTGGCGTCGGTGACCGTGGTGAACGAGCAGAAGCTCAGGTAGATGCCGTAGATGAACGGCACCAGGAAGCCGATGAAAAACGCGACGAATGTCGGCAGCACGAACAGTGCCCACCATCGTCTGATTGCCTTACCAGCCATGCTGATCATAGCATGCCTACTTTCTCCTCTTCGAGTTCGCCCTACACCACTGTGGGGCGATGCCATGTTCCGCGTCATCTGCAGTCATTGCAAACGATTACAGAACCGTTGTACTCATACGATAGCAACATCATCGCATTCTGTCAAACGTTTGCATTCCCGCCGTGTTGAATGTAATGCTTATTTTCACAAATCACAGATTTTTACTGCATTTCCAGCGTTTTTCGCAATCGCATAGCGTAGACTTGATATTGAAAACGTTTGCGCAAAATGTCTAAGCAAATCGTAGATCATGCCGCTGGGGCCACCGACGTCCGCCCATGTGCGACCGCGCACCGAACCGACAGTCAGCCATATGGAATGCAACATGCTTGCAATGCGGTATGCATACACGGCATCGACGGGCGCAATCGTATGCTGTATAGAGTCGAGCGAAGCGAGGCGACCCGCTTCCCGAACAAGGAGGGCAGAGGTGAACGCAAGCATTCAGGACGTGGCCAAAGCGGCCCACGTCTCCATTTCCACGGTCTCCCGGTCATTCACACGACCCGAGCTGGTGTCGGCGGCCACACGCGAGAAAGTGCTGCGCATTGCCGAGGAGCTCAATTTCTCCACATCGCGCTCGGCGGCCGCGCTCAAAACCGGCCGTGCCATGCGCGTCGCGCTGCTCATGAGCGACCATATTCGCCTCTGGTTCTCGGCCTCCGTGATCGAGGGCCTCAATCAGGTGCTTCACGCCGAAGGGTATGACATCTCCATTTTCCAGATTTCCAGCATTGAGGAGCGCCGCGATTTCTTCGAGATGCTGCCGGTACGCCGCAATGCCGACGCCGTGATCGTCGCCTCCTTCGACGCCGATGAGACCGAGATCGCCCAGCTGGCGAGCGCCAATGTGCCGATCATCGGCATCAACTCGGTGATGCCGCGCGAACTCGGATTCACCGCGGCCGTGAACATCGACGACACGCAGGGCTCCATTCTCGCCGCGCGCCACCTGATCAATCTGGGGCACCGCGACATCGCCTACGTGCGCACGAACCGTGACGTCTCACTGCACTTCTCCGTGCAGCAGCGCTTCGATTCGTTCATGGAATGCTGCGCGGGCTCAGGCATCTCCCCCACGGTGATCGTGGCGCAGGAAGGCCCCGATCGCATTCGCCGCGTACTCACCGATCTCATGAGCCTCGAGCGCATGCCCACCGCCATTGCCTGCCAGGAGGACGGCATTGCGGTGCCGCTCATCTTCCAGCTCGAGCGCAGCGGATACGAGGTGCCGAACGACATTTCGGTGATCGGCTACGACAACAGCTTCTACGCAAACGACATCGGCCTGACCACCATTGCACAGGATCCGATCGAGATGGCGAAGATGGCCGCTGAAATGACCGTCAAGCTCATCGAGGGCGAAAAGCCCGAGCATCTGTTCCGCATGATTCCGGCGGAACTTGTCGTGCGTTCGAGCACCGCCAAGTACATCGCCTGACGTTTCTCAACACCCCGCCTCTTACGCACAGGGAGTAAGCGATCCAAGATAAACGGCGTGAAAGGGGACAGAATTAGCGTAATTCTGTCCCCTTTTACGCATCTTTATGCCCCGCCAGCGAACGATCCCGGCACTTTCTGCGTAAAAAGACAAAACTGCACCGGAATATGTCCCCGTTTACGCAGGGAGGAAGCTTTTTAATGCAAGAGAAGGAACGTGTCCATATACACAAAGTCCATATACACAAAGAGGAGGGCCACCCCATTGGGGTGGCCCTCCTCTCGCTAGTTATTCAGCATGGGTTCCACGTGGAAGAAGTGGACGCGGAATCCACGTCCCCATTCAGCGCTCACTGGTTGGCGTGGGCGTTGCCGTACTCGGTCTTCCAGTTGTCGACGAAGGCCTTCTGCACGTCATCCCAGCTGCCGTTGCCCTGCGCGTAGGCGAGCATGGCCTGGCCGAGCTGGTTCTTCCACTCCTCCGACGGCATCATCGTGAAGTTCCAGGCGACCTGCTGCTTGCCGGAGTTGGAGTCCTCGACGGCCTCCTCGACGAGCGGGTTGTCGCTCTTCACCTTGTCGAAGGTCTTGAACGGCGTGGTGAAGCCCATGTCTTCCGACAGCGCCTTGATGCCCTCATCGGAGGTGACGACCCAGTTCAGGAAGTCCTTCGAGGCCTTCTGGTCGGCTTCGGAGGCCTTCGCATTGACGCACAGGTAGTTCTCGGAACCGGTGGCCAGGCCTTGGTTCTCCTCGCCCTTGGCGCCGATGTAGATCGGGAGCATACCCACCTGATCCGCCTTCATGCCGGCCTTCTGCAGGTCGGTCCATGCCCAGGTGCCGTTCTGGTAGAACGCGGCCTCGCCGAGTGCGAACTCGGAGTTCGCGTCGTCACCGGTCTTCGAGCTCAACTGCGACGGAGCGGTGGTGGAATCCTTGAGGTACAGGTCGAAGATGTTCTTGAAGTTCGGCAGGTAGGTGCCCTTGATCGTCTCCGGCTGCGTGGTCACACCGTCCTCCTTGAACTCATAGGAGAGCGGGATATTCGCCAGGTGGGTCTTGAAACGCCAGTCGGAGCTGGAGTCGAAGCCTGCGGAGGTGAAGGCGCCCTTGATGCCGAGCTGGTCCTTCTTGGCCTGCATGTCGTCAGAGACTTCCTTGAGCTTGTCGAAGGAGTTGATCTCCTTGGCGTCCTTGATCTTGGCACCCGGCAGCTCGGTGTACTTCTTGAGCAGGTCCTTGTTGTAGATGATGCCGTAGGTCTCCATGACGTACGGAATGCCCACGACCTTGTCGCCGTCCTTCAGCGCGATGTCCTTGTTGTTGAGCTCGTTGTAGATGCCGGTGTCCTTGAGATCGGCGGTGTAGCCCTTCCAGTTCTGGTAGCCCACCGGGCCGTTGACCTGGAAGATCGTCGGCGCATCGCTCTTGGCGAGCTCGGACTTGAGCGTCTGCTCATAGGTGCCCGAGGCGGCGGTCTGCACCTTCACCTGCACGCCGGTCTTGTCGGTGTACTTCTTGGCGAGCGCGACCCACTGGTCGGCGGCCTCCGGCTTGAAGTTCAGGAAGTAGACCTTGCCCTTGCCGTCGTCCGCGCTGCTTCCGCCACACGCCGCCAAGCCGGTCAGAGACATTGCGGCGATCGCCACGAGACCCACTGTTGCTTTCACTGTGCGATTCATCTTCGAACCTTTCCTCATCCCACTTCAGTCACGCACCGGAGTGGTACCGAAGTATTTTCCTGAAGCCGCGCCCTCGCGAACTTCGTAGCCCCTTCATTATGCATCATTCTCAAGCAGATTGCAAACGTGGGCATCTCGTTTGCGCACAAATTGTGGAGATTACCGCGCAGATCAGCTCAAAAATACTTTATTTTCAACACTTTTCATCGCGACACGCAATATGAAAGCGTTTGCGGACAATCTGCAATATGGGCATTTTGCCCAGCATTACGTCTCCGGACGACACGGCGGAGCGACCGGGCAAACGGTATTACAATGGTTCCTGAATTTGTTTCTAAGAACAAGAAAAGAGCTTCCATGACTGCGAACAATATGCACGACGACTGGTGGAAACAAGCCGTCGTCTACCAGGTGTACCCGCGCAGCTTCCGCGACGCGAACGGCGACGGACTCGGAGACATCGCCGGCATCACCAAGCAGGTGCCGTATCTCAAGCACCTTGGCGTGGATGCCATCTGGCTCTCCCCGTTCTACCCTTCCGAGCTTGCAGATGGCGGCTATGACGTGATCGACTACCGCAACGTCGACCCACGCCTGGGCACGCTTGAGGATTTCGACGAACTCGTGACGGCACTCCACGCGCATGGCATGAAGATCGTCGTCGACATCGTGCCGAACCACACCTCGAACATGCACGAGTGGTTCCAGGCTGCACTGGCCGCGGAGCCCGGCTCGCCGGAACGCGACCGCTACATCTTCCGTGAAGGGCGCGGTGAACACGGCGAACTGCCGCCAAACGACTGGCAGTCGCTGTTCGGGGGCCCGGCCTGGCAACGCGTGGCCGACGGCCAATGGTATTTGCACATCTTCACAGTGGAACAGCCGGACCTCAACTGGAAGAACCCCGAGGTGCATGAGGACTTCAAGAAGACACTGCGCTTCTGGTCCGACCGCGGTGTGGACGGATTCCGCATCGACGTGGCGCATGGCCTCGCCAAGGATCTCGACAGCAAACCCCTCGCCGAGATGGACGCGGACTGCGTGTTCAACACCGACAATCGCGATGAGGACAACCCTTTGTGGGACCGCCCTGAAGTGCACGACATCTACCGCGAATGGAACGCCGTGTTCAACGAATACCAGCCGGCACGCTTCGCCGTCGGCGAGGCATGGGTGATTCCGGAGCACCAGCACCTCTACGCGCGCGAAGGCGAGCTCGGGCAGGTGTTCAACTTCGAATTCGCCAAGGCGAACTGGAATGCGGCGGCGTTCAAGGCGGCCATCGAAGACGGCATCCGGTCGGCACACGACGCGGAATCGACCACCACCTGGGTGATGAGCAACCACGATGTGGTGCGCCACGCCAGCCGCTACGGCCTGCCGCAGGTGCCCACCACCGGCTATCACGAGCTGCCGAATGACTGGCTGCTGCGCGACGGCACCACATACATCGAGGACCGCGATCTCGGCACACGACGCGCCCGTGCGGCGATCCTGATGGAACTCGGCCTACCGGGCTCGGTGTACGTGTATCAGGGCGAGGAGCTCGGCCTTCCTGAAGTGGCGAACATTCCGTGGGATCATCTCGAGGACCCGATCGCGTTCCACACCGACCATGCCGGCGCGCAGAAGGGCCGCGACGGCTGCCGCGTGCCGCTGCCATGGCGTGCCGACGACGAGCCCCGGCCTGCGGATTGGAACCCGCTGTTCGGCACCGGAGCCTCCTTCGGCTTCTCCGACGCCCCGGCCGACGGTTCGGCGCCGGCCGATCCGCATCTGCCGCAGCCGTTGTGGTACAAGCAGTATGCCGCAGACAAGCAGATGGCCGACGACACCTCGATGTTCAACCTGTACCGGCAGGCGATGCAATTCCGCCAGGAACACCTGACGCCGAGCGACGACACCGACGACATCACATGGCTACCCGGCACCGATTTCAACGCCCACAACGCCGAAGTGGTCGCCTATACGCGCCCCTGCACGGGTGAGGGCGATGGCACCTTCGCGTGCATCGTCAACTTCGGCCCCGATCCGATCGACCTGCCCGCAGGCACGGTGGTTTTGAGCTCCGAGCCGCTCGACGAACCGCACAAGCTGTCTGCCGACACTGCCGTCTGGATGCTGCTCCCATGAGTCGGCAGTAATCGCGAGGGCAGTCGCGGAGCGTCGGCGTGGAGGGCGGGGATAGGGCTTCATCACTGGATCGCAAGCGCCCTTGACGTTCCTCAACCCTATCTCCGCCCTCCACGCCGGCGCTTCGCTCGGCATTACCCTTCCCTTCGCGCAAACGGGAAAAGGCGCACTCCCAGACCGTAAGCGAGCATCGAAGGTTGAGGCGTCGGCTTGGGCCGGGCCGAAAGGTTGAGGAACGTCAAGGGCGCTTGCGCTCCAGCGACGAGGCCTTTCGGCCCGGCCCAAGCCGACGCCGCTGCTGGTATCGCCCACGCCCGAACAATCTGCGGCTAGAGCCTAGTTGTTCCAGCTATAGATCACGTGATCGCCCTTGTATATGCCGAGCACGCTGTAGTGCGCGGTGTCAAGGTGCAGCTTGCGGCCGAAATCCGGTGCGAGATCGAGCCATTGCGACGTCAGAATACGCAGAATATGGGCATGCGCCACCAGCAGCACGTTCTCCCCGGCGAGCAGGGCAGGCAGCACCCGTTCAATCACTGCGCGGGTGCGTGCGGCGGCATCTTCAATGACCTCGCCCTCCCCGTTGACCACGGTGATCTCGGAGCCATCGTCGAACACTTCAATGCGCGTGCCCGACAGCGTCTCGTCAAGCGAGCGCGGGCCGTCACGCCACACGTTCCACTCGTAGCCGGCCGCCGCATTGAGCTGCTCGCGCGTGCGGCCTTCGGCGCGGCCGTAATCCCACTCCTCAAGGTCGGCGGTCACGTTGTGGTCTGCGAATCCGGCGAGCTCTGCGGTTTCCATGGCGCGCGCCAGATCGCTCGTGTAGATGTTGCGCGGCGCGAAACCGTTCGGGAACGTGGCACGCAACCGCTCGCCCGCGGCGGCGGCCTGCTCGCGCCCCACCGGCGTGAGCGGAATGTTCGTGCGGCCGGTGTATTGGCCGGACTGGCTCCACACCGTCTGTCCATGGCGGAGCAATACCAATTTGCCTGAAGATTCCACGACGGCACCGTCTTTTCTCTAGGAAACAAACTTGTGCATCACTTTACCGTGTTTCGCAGCCATACGCGAGCGCATGCCCGAATATCCCGCGCGCGTACGGCCCGCGCGTGCTCTACACTGGTGCCCATGGCTAGAAAGTTGAAGACAGCGCCCGATCTGTCCATGGCGACGGCGAAACCGGTGCAGTCGGCGCACACACGCGACACGAACGAGAAACTCGCGAATCTGGACAACACGACGAAAGAGACGGTGCAGCGGATCGACAAGGTGAACAGCAAGATCACCGATCTGCGCGAGCAGCGCATGCGCGACCCCGACACGCTGGGAGACAAGGCGTTCAAACTGGCATTCCCCGCATTGGTCGGCATGGTGGCGGGCAAGGCGTTCCAGTCGGTGTGGAATCTAGTGACGAACAAAGTGCACCCCGGCCCGGAAGACGACGAGGCAGACCGCAAGCAGGGCCTGCTTATGAGCGTGCTGTTCGCCGCCGCCTCCGCCGCGTTCGGCACAGTCGTGACCACCTATTCCGACAAGCTCACCCAGTCGATTGTGAGCAGACTGCAGCGCAAGCGCAAATAGCGCGTCTCCATATGCGGCACATGCGCAGCGACATGACCGACGTTGCGCCAATCGGCTAAGTTGTTGTGCATGTGCGCGGCACCATGAATAATGTGAGCTATGGCAAAGATTATTCACAATGACACCGTGGACGTGCTGCTCGAGCGCGTCTCCATTCGCGCCTTCAAAGACGAGGCCATCGAGCCGGATGTGCTCAACACCATCGAGCAGACCGCACAGAACACCGCATCCAGCCAGTATCTCAACGACTGGTCTGTGATTCGCATCAAGAATCCGGCGGTGAAATCTGAGATCGCGCGCATCTGCAATCAGGATTACATTGCGAACGCGCCCGTGCTCTACATATTCGTGCTCGATCAATACCGCAACTCGTTGATCGCGCAGTCCGAGGACGTGGCGGCAGATTCCGACGAGTTCACGCTCAAGAACAGCTACCGTTTCTCGCAGGCGCAGAACGACGCCGTGCTCGCACTGCATGCCATGGAGACGGCGGCGGAATCGTTCGAGCTCGGCACTGTGATTCTCGGCTCGATTCTCGGCAATATTCCCGAACTGGTCAAGCTGCTCGCATTGCCGAAGTACACATACCCTGTGCTCGGCCTCGCGCTCGGCAAGCCAGACCAGCACCCCGACCCGAAGCCGCGACTGCCGCGCGATATCCAGTTCTTCGACGATTCGTACAACGCCGAGCCGAACAGGATTCTGGACGGCATTCGCAAATACGACCGCGAAGTGCAGGCCTACTATGACACCCGCGGCAAGGATCTTTCCGAGCGCGCATACAGCGACATGACCACGAAGAAGGCCACGTCCACCGCCGCACTCGAGATGGGCTTCGAGCACGCCCGCGCGCAGGGCTTCGACCTGGAGAAGTAGCTCGGCAGTAGCGCCGTTAGCGCGGCAGTCTAAAACGGCATGTTTTTCGGAAGCTTCCGCGAAACCGACCATATTGGGGCACCCCGCGGCACGGTTCACGGAAGCTTCCGCATAATGTGCCGCACAGGCAGCGATTTGCGGCAAATCGTACGGAATTTTCCGTGAAATATGCTGTTTTCCACGGTATCTGCGGTCAATCATACGGAGACTTCCGCAAAAAATGCCACCACAGGGTAGGAAAATGGCAGATTATACGGAGGCATCCGAGAAATATGCCAGATAGGCAGCAATCTGCGGTCGATTACACGGAAGATTCCGTGAACCGAGCCGCGCGAAAGTCCTCACATGGCAGATTGAGCACGGTATGCGATTGGGCAAAAGAGCCATCCGACACCGCACAATCTGTTGATATCGCACAATCTGCTGATTTCAGCGACGACGGGGCTTGAAACCCTTCTTGCGCGAATATGGCTTCTGCGAGCGTTTGAAATGGCCCACGGCCTGCGCGAGCGCGGGATCGCGGTGCGTCAGATGCCATTGCCCGCAATACTGGCACTGGTACACCCACAGCTCCACACCGCGCTCGATACGGCTCTGTTCGGCCGCCTGCCACGCGGTTTGCCGATCATAGTACATGATCTTCGTCGTGGTCTCGCAGCGTTTCGGCGTGAAGTAGTGCATAAGGCCATACTAAGCGGCCGCGCTTACCGTGGGCGCACTGCTCGCTCAGCGCATGCGTACATGTTGGCGACGGTCGTTGAGGAAAGCGCGCAGATTGGCGAGAATGGCGGCGAACACGAACACGGAGACGACGATGAGCGCCCATTCGCCGCCTTGCTTGGTGGCCTCCATGTAGTCCCGCGAACCGACCTCGCCATGGCCGGACTGCGCGATGGACAGGCAGAGCGCCATCACTGTGGTGCCCACGGCACCGCCGAGCTGCTGCAAAGTATTGAACATCGCGTTGCCGTCGGCATGCAGTGTCGGCGCGATGGCAGCGAGACCGGCGGTCATCGTGTTCGCGAAGCTCATCGTGAAGCCGCACATGTACACGATGTAGCCGATGACCCGAATCCAGATGTTCACGTTCGCCGGAATGAACAGCATGATGAGCAGACCGAGCAATGCAAACGCCATGGCGATCATGATCGGCCGAGCGGCGCCGAATCTGTCGAGCAGTGCGCCGCCCACCGGCCCGAGCGCGGCCCCGAGCAATGCGCCGGGGAGAATGAGCAAGCCGGCGGTCATCGAACTCGTGCCATAGCCGAGTTGTGACATGTTCGTGATGAGATAGCTCATGCCAATGGTGACCGTCTCCAGCAGGACATAGGCCACCAAATGCCAGCGGAACGGAATGTCACGCAATACGTCGAGCTGCAGCAATGGCTGCGCGGAACGGCCGCTCAGATGCACATACACCGCCATGGCAACAATACAGAGCACGACGAGACCGCCGAGCAGCCGTGCCTGCTGTGTCACATCGTCTGAGGCGAGTCGTGCGCGAATGAGGGCGCCCATGCGGTCGAGCGCGAACACGAACGCAACGAACGAGATGGCAAGGAACGCGAGCTGTACGAGGGGGAACGGCAGGCGGTGCACCGGGTGATGTGTCTCTATGGCACGAATGCCCAGAACAAACGCAACGACCATGAACGGAATGAGCAGTGCGAAGATCCAATGCCAGTTCATGTATTCGGCCGCCACGCCTCCCACAGTGGGTCCGAGTGCGGGCGCGATGGCGCAGACCATGCTGGCGAAGCCCATGAGCAGGCCCAGCGAACGTCGTGGGGACTGTTCGAGCACAATATTGAACATGAGCGGCAGCGCCAGCCCTGTGCCGGCACCCTGCAGCAGACGGGCCAGCATGAGCATCGCGAAGTTCATCGAAATGGAGGCCAGGGCGAGACCGGCGATGCACAGCACCATGGCAATGATGAATGTGGTTCTGTTCGTGAATCTGCGGTTGCAATACGATGAGACCGGAATCACCACCGCCACCATGAGCAGATACCCGGTGGTGAGCCATTGCACGGTGGCCGTGGAGACTGAGAACTGCTCCATGAGCACAGGGAACAGCACATTCGTCATCGTTTCGGTGAGGATGCCCACAAAGGCCATGATTCCCGTGGCGATGATCGACAGAATGAGATTGCGTGATATGACTGTGGGGAACTGGCCTATGGAAAGCGCCTGGGCCGCATTGGCTGGCTGTTGGTCATTGTTTTGAGATTGCTTGAATTGCTTGGACGCGTGAGGATTCTCGGTACTGGTTTGCGCAGATTCCACCGGAGTGCGTGTGCTCATGGAAACGGGACCGTTCCCGGTCCACCTTTCTTGGCCTGGAGGGCGATTTCAAACCCGCATAGTGCCAGGCGTACTGCGGGTTCACGCTATCAGCTCTTGTATATGATGTGCCGCGTACACGGCATATTGTGCAGATTGCACATACTTATCTAGAATAGCACCGAGACTGATTCTGGTGGTGTGTTGGGGTGTAGGTATGCGAGGACCCCGGGCCGGTGGTGCCGGTTCGGGGTCCTGTGAAGTGTGGTTGCGGCGGTGTGCTACTCTCCCATGTCCTCTCGGGCATAGTACCATCGCCGTGCCAGGGCTTAGCTTCCGGGTTCGGAATGGGACCGGGCGTCTCCCCTGGGCCATGGCCGCCGCAAAATTCTGTTATTCTCCGTTCGGGTGGCGGATTGGGAACCGGATCGTGGACGCGGGTGTTGAAGGATGTTGGTGTTCGTGCCGCCATGATGATGCCGCCGGGGTTGTCCTGGCTTGTGTCATGGTGGTGTTGGTTGTCTTCGACCGTTAGTGCCGGTCGGCTCCACCCCTCGCGGGGCTTCCACGTCCGGTCTATCAACCACATGTTCTCTATGGGGTCTCACACACCCCCCAGGGGGGGTGTCAGGAATCCTTATCTTGGAGCGGGCTTCCCGCTTAGATGCTTTCAGCGGTTATCCCTCCCGAACGTGGCCAACCAGCCGTGCCCCCTGGCGGGACAAACTGGCATACCAGAAGGTTCGTCCACCCAGGTCCTCTCGTACTATGGGCAGGCCTCCTCAGGATTCCAACGAGCGCAGAGGATAGAGACCAAACTGTCTCACGACGTTCTGAACCCAGCTCGCGTGCCGCTTTAATCGGCGAACAGCCGAACCCTTGGGACCTGCTCCAGCCCCAGGATGCGACGAGCCGACATCGAGGTGCCAAACCATCCCGTCGATATGGACTCTTGGGAATGATCAGCCTGTTATCCCCGGGGTACCTTTTATCCGTTGAGCGATGCCGCGTCCGTACGCCGGCACCGGATCACTATCTCCGACTTTCGTCCCTGCTCGATCCGTCGATCTCGCAGTCAAGCCCGCTTGTGCGATTACACTCGACACCCGATTGCCAACCGGGCCGAGCGGACCTTTGAGCGCCTCCGTTACTCTTTGGGAGGCAACCGCCCCAGTTAAACTACCCGCCAGGCACTCTCCCCGACAAGGCTCACTTGTCCGGGTTAGGCATCAGATGGGGACAGAGCGGTATTTCACTGGCCGGCTCCACCACGGCTGGCGCCGTGGCTTCGAAGCCTCCCGCCTATGCTACACAATCCGCACCTGATGCCAATACCAAGGTATAGTAAAGGTCCCGGGGTCTTTTCGTCCTTCTGCGCTTAACGAGCATCTTTACTCGTACTGCAATTTCGCCGAGCTCCTGGTCGAGACAGCGGGGAAGTCGTTACGCCATTCGTGCAGGTCGGAACTTACCCGACAAGGAATTTCGCTACCTTAGGATGGTTATAGTTACCACCGCCGTTTACCGGGGCTTGAATTCACCACTTCGCATCCCGCGAGGGGACGCTGATGGATCCTCTTAACCTTCCGGCACCGGGCAGGCGTCAGTGCATATACGGCGACTTGCGTCTTGGCATGCACCTGTGTTTTTGGTAAACAGTCGCTACCCCCTGGCCTGTGCCACCCCCAGCCGCCCGCGGCCCGCGAACGGGGCCGGAACCGCCGGGGGTCTCCCTTATGCCGAAGGCACGGGAGCAATTTGCCGAGTTCCTTGACCAGGATTCGCTCGATCGCTTCGGTATACTCTACCAGACCACCTGTGTCGGTTTGGGGTACGGGCGGCAACGGACCTCGCGCCGAAGCTTTTCTCGGCCGACGGGATCACCGGATATCACGCCTGAACAGCGCCCATCATCACGCCTCACCCCATCATGCCCCCGGATTTGCCTGGGGGCGGGGCCACACGCTTGACCAGGGAAAACCACCTCCCCGGCCGGCTACCCGTCCGCGTCACTCCTGAAACGCTCAACCCATGCGCGTCCAGGCCAAACAGCAACGGAATCAGAAGGCCGAAGCCCCCATCAACCGTATCGGATGGCCCTTGTTCACACGGGCTGCTGGTCGGTCCGAAAGCCGGTACGGGAATATCGACCCGTTCATCCATTCGACTACGCCTGTCGGCCTCGCCTTAGGACCCGACTCACCCAGGGACGACGAACGTGGCCCTGGAACCCTTGGTCTTCCAGCGGCAGGGATCCTCACCCTGCTCTCGCTACTCATGTCTGCATTCTCACTCCCACACAGTCCACGGCCGGGTTCCCCCGCCGCTTCGCCCCGGTGTGGGACGCTCTCCTACCACGCAACACAACGTTGCATCCGCGTCTTCGGTGGCGTGCTTGAGCCCCGCTACATTGTCGGCGCGGAACCACTAGACCAGTGAGCTGTTACGCACTCTTTCAAGGATGGCTGCTTCTGAGCCAACCTCCTGGCTGTCTATGCGACTCCACATCCTTTCCCACTTAGCACGCGCTTGGGGACCTTAGACGACGGTCAGGGCTGTCTCCCCCTCGACGACGGAGCTTATCCCCCGCCGACTCACTGCCGGAATAGACGCGATGGGTATTCGGAGTTTGGTTGCTGTTGGTACCCGGTACGGGCCCGCAAGCATCCAGTAGCTCTACCCCCCACACGCAATCAACCGACGCTGCACCTAAATGCATTTCGAAGAGAACCAGCTATCACGGAATTTGATTGGCCTTTCACCCCTAACCCCAGTTCATCCCCTCAGTTTTCAACCTAAGTGGGTGCGGTCCTCCACGCGGTCTTACCCACGCTTCAACCTGACCAGGGCTAGATCATCCCGCTTCGGGTCCAGGACACGCGACTCAAAACGCCTTTTAAGACTCGCTTTCGCTACGCATACACCACACGGCTTATGCTCGCCACATGCCACTGACTCGCAGACTCATTTTTCGATAGGCACGCCGTCACCCCACCAGGGGGCTCCGACGGTTCGCGGGCGCACGGTTTCAGGAACTCTTTCACTCCCCTCCCGGGGTGCTTTTCACCTTTCCCTCACGGTACTCGTACGCTATCGGTCAGACAGGTATACTCAGGCTTACCCGACGGTCCGGGCGGATTCACACGGGATTCCACGAGTCCCGCGCTACTCGGGAGACACCATCCATGGTGCACGCGCATACGGCTACGGGGCCATCACCCTCTCCGGCCCGGTATCCAACCCGGTTCGCCTCACGCATGCATTTATCACCACAGCCAACGGCGTCGGCCGCTGGACAGGCGTTCCCACGACACCATGCGCGCAACCCCCGACGGGTATCACACACGCACGGTTTAGCCATCATCCGCTTTCGCTCGCCACTACTCACGGAGTATCCTCTCCTGCAGGTACTGAGATGTTTCACTTCCCTGCGTACCCCCCGCACAAGTGCGGTGCCAGCCCATGACGGCTGGCGGGTTGCCCCATTCGGACACCCTGGGATCAAAGCCATGTCGGCGGCTCCCCCAGGACTATCGCGGCCCCACACGTCCTTCATCGGTACTGTCTGCCAAGGCATCCACCATACGCCCATCACGACAACCACAACACGGCCGCCATGACCAAAGCACTACTGAAAAACCCTAGAACGACATCAGATCACGGAGACGCACCGCACACGGCGCGCCCCCACACGATACGAACGAACCCAAGAAAAACGATTCCTCGGATTCGAATCACAGTACGAACACCAACCCCACCCACAACGGGCGGGCCGATGCTCGCGTCCACTATCCAGTTCTCAAACCACCACCCCACCAGGACACCCACCCCGCACCAACAGGCACCGGGCAACCGACCTGGGGGACCCACAGGCAACCACACCCCCGCACGGGGGGCCGGTGGCGGCCAGGGAACCCAACAGCACGCACCACACCACCACGACCAACACGACCGTGATCCAATATGACTCTTCCACACCAGCAAGCCAGGGCGGCGACGAAACCATCGCACTCGGCAAACCCCAGCCACACAACCGTGCACACAACCATGCACGCTCAATTCTCCGTAGAAAGGAGGTGATCCAGCCGCACCTTCCGGTACGGCTACCTTGTTACGACTTAGTCCCAATCACGAGTCTCACCTTAGACGGCTCCCCCCACGAGGGTCGGGCCACCGGCTTCGGGTGCTACCCACTTTCATGACTTGACGGGCGGTGTGTACAAGGCCCGGGAACGCATTCACCGCGGCGTTGCTGATCCGCGATTACTAGCGACTCCGCCTTCACGCAGTCGAGTTGCAGACTGCGATCCGAACTGAGACCGGTTTTCAGCGATCCGCCCCACGTCACCGTGTCGCATCGCGTTGTACCGGCCATTGTAGCATGCGTGAAGCCCTGGACGTAAGGGGCATGATGATCTGACGTCATCCCCACCTTCCTCCGAGTTGACCCCGGCGGTCCCACATGAGTTCCCGGCATAACCCGCTGGCAACATGCGGCGAGGGTTGCGCTCGTTGCGGGACTTAACCCAACATCTCACGACACGAGCTGACGACGACCATGCACCACCTGTGAACCGGCCCCGAAGGGAAACCCCGTTTCCGGGGCGATCCGGCACATGTCAAGCCCAGGTAAGGTTCTTCGCGTTGCATCGAATTAATCCGCATGCTCCGCCGCTTGTGCGGGCCCCCGTCAATTTCTTTGAGTTTTAGCCTTGCGGCCGTACTCCCCAGGCGGGATGCTTAACGCGTTGGCTCCGACACAGGACCCGTGGAAAGGGCCCCACATCCAGCATCCACCGTTTACGGCGTGGACTACCAGGGTATCTAATCCTGTTCGCTCCCCACGCTTTCGCTCCTCAGCGTCAGTAACGGCCCAGAGACCTGCCTTCGCCATTGGTGTTCTTCCCGATATCTACACATTCCACCGTTACACCGGGAATTCCAGTCTCCCCTACCGCACTCCAGCCCGCCCGTACCCGGCGCAGATCCACCGTTAGGCGATGGACTTTCACACCGGACGCGACGAACCGCCTACGAGCCCTTTACGCCCAATAAATCCGGATAACGCTCGCACCCTACGTATTACCGCGGCTGCTGGCACGTAGTTAGCCGGTGCTTATTCGAACAATCCACTCAACACGGCCCGAAGCCGTGCCTTGCCCTTGAACAAAAGCGGTTTACAACCCGAAGGCCTCCATCCCGCACGCGGCGTCGCTGCATCAGGCTTGCGCCCATTGTGCAATATTCCCCACTGCTGCCTCCCGTAGGAGTCTGGGCCGTATCTCAGTCCCAATGTGGCCGGTCACCCTCTCAGGCCGGCTACCCGTCAACGCCTTGGTGGGCCATCACCCCGCCAACAAGCTGATAGGACGCGACCCCATCCCATGCCGCAAAAAGCATTTCCCACCCCACCATGCGGTGGGGCGGAGCATCCGGTATTACCACCCGTTTCCAGGAGCTATTCCGGTGCACAGGGCAGGTTGGTCACGCATTACTCACCCGTTCGCCACTCTCACCCCGGCAGCCAGGCCGCCAGGGATCCCGTTCGACTTGCATGTGTTAAGCACGCCGCCAGCGTTCATCCTGAGCCAGAATCGAACCCTCCACAACAAACATTGCAGAAAGCCAAAAACGACTCTCAAATCCATTTCAAAAGAAATCAGACGGACCATCCAATAAGGAAGGACGGTCACACAAAAAACCTCCGCCATCCATCAAAACCCGACAGGATTACCCACACGAAACCATGCAGGCGGACAACGGAACTGGCATCATAAAAGACGACCAAGCACCATCACGGCCACGACAGCCGCAACGACATCAACCTTGGTCAAGTAGTACAGTACACGCTATTGAGTTCTCAAACCACCACCACACAGCCGGCGAACACACCCGGACCCAGTCCAGAAGCTCACCAACCGGCAGCAAGATGAATAACTTACACGCCCCACCCCGAAAACACAAACCCACCCCCAACCACACACCACAAAACCCCTAGAAAACACTCACCACCACCGGCGTGTCGAAAACCAGCCAAAACACCAACCAACGGACAAAACAGCCTGACCCCAATCCCACCCCCAGATGCAACAAGAGACACAAAAGGAGACACAAGAAAACCTACGGCACCTTCCACTTCTGCCTTCACCATATTCGCCCCTGATTCTCGCCCGACCTCGAGAACGCGCGACTACGCTGAACCGCAGTACATAATCTGCGATTCATAGAACGGGAGGGAATTCGAATGATTATGAACAATGGCTTCGTCCCCGTGGCCACCGCATCGCCGCGCACACGCGTCGCCGATCCGATGGCCAATGCCGAACTGTGTTGCGATGCCATAGTCCGCGCCGCGAACGCAGGTGCCAAGGTGGTTGCACTGCCGGAGGTGGTGCTCACCAGCTACATCGCCGATGACATGCTGTACCACGACATCGTGCTCGATGCCGCCGAGGAGGCGCTTGCGCATCTCGTCGCCGAGACCGCGAAGCTGGACGTCGTATTCTCGGTGGGCCTGCCGCTATGCGTGAACGGCAAGATCTACAACACGCTTGCCATTTGCCATGCCGGCGAGATCATGGGCGTCGTCCCCAAGACCTACATTCCCACCTATGGCGTTGATTTCGAAGGTCGTTGGTTCAGTTCAGGGCCTGCCGACGTCACCTATATCACCGTCGCCGGCCAGGAGCATGTGCCGTTTGGCTCGCATCAGGTGTTCCGCTGCCGCCAGATGCCGCAGCTATGCCTGGGATATGAGATTTGCGAGGACATCTGGTCGCCTGATCCGCCGTCGATCCATCTTGCTCTTGCCGGCGCGACGATTATCTGCAACGGTTCCGCGTCGAACGCGTCACTCGAAAAGGATCTGTACCGCCGTTCGCTGATCAGCGGGCAGAGCGCACGCCTGTTGTGCTGCTATGCCTACTGCAGCTCAGGTCAAGGCGATTCCACCGGCGACGTGACTGTGGGCGGACAGGAGATCATCGCCGAGAACGGCAGTATTCTCGCGCAAGCCGAGCCGTTCGGAGATGGGTTCGCCATCGCCGACGTGGACGTCGAAAGCCTGTGGGGCGCACGTCGCGGCATGTCGTCGTTCCACGTGGAACCAACCCCGCAATACGCCGATTACCACGAGACCATGTTCGACATGACCATTCCCGATCATCCGCTCATGCGGCCGGTCTCCAAGCAGCCGTTCATTCCGGCGGATGAGAAGATGCGCGCAGACTGCTGCTCGCTGGCTGTGACGATGCAGGCGCACGGTCTCGCCGCCCGCGTGGGCGCGCAGAATGCCGATCATCTCGTCATCGATACCACGAACTCGAGTGTGACGAACACAGCGCTGGCGATGCTCGCCGTCGCGCGATTCTACGATCTGGAACGCCCCGCCGTGCCGGACATGTACGTGGCGATCTCACAGGATGTGCAAAACGGGCAATCTGCAAACGTGAAACTCATCGAACAGCTGGCGGATGCACTCGGCCTGCCCCTCGCCACACTCGCCTCCGCCCAGGCCGCGCAACAGGACACCGCACAGAGCAGCCCGGAGCACCCGGTACTCGATATTCAGGAGCTGATCGGCGACACCAGCTGGCTTATCGTGAATCCGAGCGACATGACCCAGCTGGCACTCGGTCTCGTGCAGTTCCCCTTCGATCTCGGCCGCCAATACGGCATCAATTCGCAGATTGCACACACCTTCGTGCCGGTGATTCTGCGGCAGTACGCGCAGGAGTGCGCAGAAGGGAATCTGCAGACGTTGCTCGGCGCGATCTGCGACGCCGACGACGAGCTGCATATACCGGAACATGACACGGTGAGCATGAGCGAAAGCGCGGAGCTCGGGCCAGCGATTGTGGAGGACTTCTATCTGGATGGCTTCCTGCGTGCCCAATACCGGCCCGCGAAAACGTTTGCGCTGGCTAAGCAGGCATTCGCCGGGGAGTATGGCGAACATGAGCTGCTCGTCTGGATGAAGGCGTTCTACGAGCGCTTCTTCGGCTCGCAGTTCCTCCGCCACAGCTTGCCCGACGGCCCGCGTATCGGCTCGGCGGGACTCGACCTGCGCGACGGCTTCATGATGCCGACGTATGCGCAGAGCACGCTGTGGATGAACGAAGTGGACGCGCTGCTCAACGCGGCGGCCAAGTGATCACGGCACCGCGCGCATAAGCAAATGGGGCTGCAGATATCGCATATCTGCAGCCCCATTTGCTTCCCTGATTTCACGGATCGTCATGCCCGCAGATTACGTTGCTAGCCGCCGAATATCTCCTCATGGGTGCCGGTGCGCATGAACACGGCAAAGGAATCCTCCCGCACCCATACCGCAAGTCAATCGCCCGCGTTGCCCACATGACACTCAACCACACCTTGCCAATCCTTGCCTTTGAGTCGGTGCGCTCGATGCCGGACGCGCAGGATCTCCTTGGATTCCTCCGTGTTCTCCAGGACCAGACGTATGACGTTCTTCAGCTCCGTCAGATCGGCGTGTTTGCGCTGCAGTCGCTTGACGTCACGACGAAAAGCCGATGTGTAGTCCGCTTCCAACCGCGCCATGCTCAGATTCCCAACGAATCGAACATCGCGTCGGCATCCTGGAACCGAGGCGCCCCCTCCTTGGCCATGCGTCGCGCTTCAGCCAATGCTTCCAACGTTTCCTCGGGAACGTTGCTGTAGGACAGATTCAATGGGATGCGCCGCTCACGCACGATCTGCCGGTAAAACGCGCGCGTGACACTCGACAGGTCGAAACCGAAATCCTCTGCGATGTCAGAAGCCTGCTTCTTCGTATCCTCGTCAACCCGGACCGTGACCGATGTCATGCTCATAACCACTCCTTGACAAACGTAAGACAATATTAAGCTCAAGTATTGCAATAATCAAATAGTTAACGAATGTGTCGGAGGGGCTGCATTTTGCTTGGGATATGCGAAGGCCCGGGGAACGTGTGTTCCCCGGGCCTTCGGTGAAGTGTGGTTGCGGCGGTGTGCTACTCTCCCATGTCCTCTCGGGCATAGTACCATCGCCGTGCCAGGGCTTAGCTTCCGGGTTCGGAATGGGACCGGGCGTCTCCCCTGGGCCATGGCCGCCGCAAAATTCTGTTATTCTCTGTTCGGGTGGCGGATTGGGAACCGGATCGTGGACGCGGGTGTTGAAGGATGTTGGTGTTCGTGCCGCCATGATGATGTCGCCGGGGTTGTCCTGGCTTGTGTCATGGTGGTGTTGGTTGTCTTCGACCGTTAGTGCCGGTCGGCTCCACCCCTCGCGGGGCTTCCACGTCCGGTCTATCAACCACATGTTCTCTATGGGGTCTCACACACCCCCCAGGGGGGGTGTCAGGAATCCTTATCTTGGAGCGGGCTTCCCGCTTAGATGCTTTCAGCGGTTATCCCTCCCGAACGTGGCCAACCAGCCGTGCCCCTGGCGGGACAACTGGCATACCAGAGGTTCGTCCACCCAGGTCCTCTCGTACTATGGGCAGGCCTCCTCAGGATTCCAACGAGCGCAGAGGATAGAGACCAAACTGTCTCACGACGTTCTGAACCCAGCTCGCGTGCCGCTTTAATCGGCGAACAGCCGAACCCTTGGGACCTGCTCCAGCCCCAGGATGCGACGAGCCGACATCGAGGTGCCAAACCATCCCGTCGATATGGACTCTTGGGAATGATCAGCCTGTTATCCCCGGGGTACCTTTTATCCGTTGAGCGATGCCGCGTCCGTACGCCGGCACCGGATCACTATCTCCGACTTTCGTCCCTGCTCGATCCGTCGATCTCGCAGTCAAGCCCGCTTGTGCGATTACACTCGACACCCGATTGCCAACCGGGCCGAGCGGACCTTTGAGCGCCTCCGTTACTCTTTGGGAGGCAACCGCCCCAGTTAAACTACCCGCCAGGCACTCTCCCCGACAAGGCTCACTTGTCCGGGTTAGGCATCAGATGGGGACAGAGCGGTATTTCACTGGCCGGCTCCACCACGGCTGGCGCCGTGGCTTCGAAGCCTCCCGCCTATGCTACACAATCCGCACCTGATGCCAATACCAAGGTATAGTAAAGGTCCCGGGGTCTTTTCGTCCTTCTGCGCTTAACGAGCATCTTTACTCGTACTGCAATTTCGCCGAGCTCCTGGTCGAGACAGCGGGGAAGTCGTTACGCCATTCGTGCAGGTCGGAACTTACCCGACAAGGAATTTCGCTACCTTAGGATGGTTATAGTTACCACCGCCGTTTACCGGGGCTTGAATTCACCACTTCGCATCCCGCGAGGGGACGCTGATGGATCCTCTTAACCTTCCGGCACCGGGCAGGCGTCAGTGCATATACGGCGACTTGCGTCTTGGCATGCACCTGTGTTTTTGGTAAACAGTCGCTACCCCCTGGCCTGTGCCACCCCCAGCCGCCCGCGGCCCGCGAACGGGGCCGGAACCGCCGGGGGTCTCCCTTATGCCGAAGGCACGGGAGCAATTTGCCGAGTTCCTTGACCAGGATTCGCTCGATCGCTTCGGTATACTCTACCAGACCACCTGTGTCGGTTTGGGGTACGGGCGGCAACGGACCTCGCGCCGAAGCTTTTCTCGGCCGACGGGATCACCGGATATCACGCCTGAACAGCGCCCATCATCACGCCTCACCCCATCATGCCCCCGGATTTGCCTGGGGGCGGGGCCACACGCTTGACCAGGGAAAACCACCTCCCCGGCCGGCTACCCGTCCGCGTCACTCCTGAAACGCTCAACCCATGCGCGTCCAGGCCAAACAGCAACGGAATCAGAAGGCCGAAGCCCCCATCAACCGTATCGGATGGCCCTTGTTCACACGGGCTGCTGGTCGGTCCGAAAGCCGGTACGGGAATATCGACCCGTTCATCCATTCGACTACGCCTGTCGGCCTCGCCTTAGGACCCGACTCACCCAGGGACGACGAACGTGGCCCTGGAACCCTTGGTCTTCCAGCGGCAGGGATCCTCACCCTGCTCTCGCTACTCATGTCTGCATTCTCACTCCCACACAGTCCACGGCCGGGTTCCCCCGCCGCTTCGCCCCGGTGTGGGACGCTCTCCTACCACGCAACACAACGTTGCATCCCGCGTCTTCGGTGGCGTGCTTGAGCCCCGCTACATTGTCGGCGCGGAACCACTAGACCAGTGAGCTGTTACGCACTCTTTCAAGGATGGCTGCTTCTGAGCCAACCTCCTGGCTGTCTATGCGACTCCACATCCTTTCCCACTTAGCACGCGCTTGGGGACCTTAGACGACGGTCAGGGCTGTCTCCCCCTCGACGACGGAGCTTATCCCCCGCCGACTCACTGCCGGAATAGACGCGATGGGTATTCGGAGTTTGGTTGCTGTTGGTACCCGGTACGGGCCCGCAAGCATCCAGTAGCTCTACCCCCCACACGCAATCAACCGACGCTGCACCTAAATGCATTTCGAAGAGAACCAGCTATCACGGAATTTGATTGGCCTTTCACCCCTAACCCCAGTTCATCCCCTCAGTTTTCAACCTAAGTGGGTGCGGTCCTCCACGCGGTCTTACCCACGCTTCAACCTGACCAGGGCTAGATCATCCCGCTTCGGGTCCAGGACACGCGACTCAAAACGCCTTTTAAGACTCGCTTTCGCTACGCATACACCACACGGCTTATGCTCGCCACATGCCACTGACTCGCAGACTCATTTTTCGATAGGCACGCCGTCACCCCACCAGGGGGCTCCGACGGTTCGCGGGCGCACGGTTTCAGGAACTCTTTCACTCCCCTCCCGGGGTGCTTTTCACCTTTCCCTCACGGTACTCGTACGCTATCGGTCAGACAGGTATACTCAGGCTTACCCGACGGTCCGGGCGGATTCACACGGGATTCCACGAGTCCCGCGCTACTCGGGAGACACCATCCATGGTGCACGCGCATACGGCTACGGGGCCATCACCCTCTCCGGCCCGGTATCCAACCCGGTTCGCCTCACGCATGCATTTATCACCACAGCCAACGGCGTCGGCCGCTGGACAGGCGTTCCCACGACACCATGCGCGCAACCCCCGACGGGTATCACACACGCACGGTTTAGCCATCATCCGCTTTCGCTCGCCACTACTCACGGAGTATCCTCTCCTGCAGGTACTGAGATGTTTCACTTCCCTGCGTACCCCCCGCACAAGTGCGGTGCCAGCCCATGACGGCTGGCGGGTTGCCCCATTCGGACACCCTGGGATCAAAGCCATGTCGGCGGCTCCCCCAGGACTATCGCGGCCCCACACGTCCTTCATCGGTACTGTCTGCCAAGGCATCCACCATACGCCCATCACGACAACCACAACACGGCCGCCATGACCAAAGCACTACTGAAAAACCCTAGAACGACATCAGATCACGGAGACGCACCGCACACGGCGCGCCCCCACACGATACGAACGAACCCAAGAAAAACGATTCCTCGGATTCGAATCACAGTACGAACACCAACCCCACCCACAACGGGCGGGCCGATGCTCGCGTCCACTATCCAGTTCTCAAACCACCACCCCACCAGGACACCCACCCCGCACCAACAGGCACCGGGCAGCCGACCTGGGGGACCCACAGGCAACCACACCCCCGCACGGGGGGCCGGTGGCGGCCAGGGAACCCAACAGCACGCACCACACCACCACGACCAACACGACCGTGATCCAATATGACTCTTCCACACCAGCAAGCCAGGGCGGCGACGAAACCATCGCACTCGGCAAACCCCAGCCACACAACCGTGCACACAACCATGCACGCTCAATTCTCCGTAGAAAGGAGGTGATCCAGCCGCACCTTCCGGTACGGCTACCTTGTTACGACTTAGTCCCAATCACGAGTCTCACCTTAGACGGCTCCCCCCACGAGGGTCGGGCCACCGGCTTCGGGTGCTACCCACTTTCATGACTTGACGGGCGGTGTGTACAAGGCCCGGGAACGCATTCACCGCGGCGTTGCTGATCCGCGATTACTAGCGACTCCGCCTTCACGCAGTCGAGTTGCAGACTGCGATCCGAACTGAGACCGGTTTTCAGCGATCCGCCCCACGTCACCGTGTCGCATCGCGTTGTACCGGCCATTGTAGCATGCGTGAAGCCCTGGACGTAAGGGGCATGATGATCTGACGTCATCCCCACCTTCCTCCGAGTTGACCCCGGCGGTCCCACATGAGTTCCCGGCATAACCCGCTGGCAACATGCGGCGAGGGTTGCGCTCGTTGCGGGACTTAACCCAACATCTCACGACACGAGCTGACGACGACCATGCACCACCTGTGAACCGGCCCCGAAGGGAAACCCCGTTTCCGGGGCGATCCGGCACATGTCAAGCCCAGGTAAGGTTCTTCGCGTTGCATCGAATTAATCCGCATGCTCCGCCGCTTGTGCGGGCCCCCGTCAATTTCTTTGAGTTTTAGCCTTGCGGCCGTACTCCCCAGGCGGGATGCTTAACGCGTTGGCTCCGACACAGGACCCGTGGAAAGGGCCCCACATCCAGCATCCACCGTTTACGGCGTGGACTACCAGGGTATCTAATCCTGTTCGCTCCCCACGCTTTCGCTCCTCAGCGTCAGTAACGGCCCAGAGACCTGCCTTCGCCATTGGTGTTCTTCCCGATATCTACACATTCCACCGTTACACCGGGAATTCCAGTCTCCCCTACCGCACTCCAGCCCGCCCGTACCCGGCGCAGATCCACCGTTAGGCGATGGACTTTCACACCGGACGCGACGAACCGCCTACGAGCCCTTTACGCCCAATAAATCCGGATAACGCTCGCACCCTACGTATTACCGCGGCTGCTGGCACGTAGTTAGCCGGTGCTTATTCGAACAATCCACTCAACACGGCCCGAAGCCGTGCCTTGCCCTTGAACAAAAGCGGTTTACAACCCGAAGGCCTCCATCCCGCACGCGGCGTCGCTGCATCAGGCTTGCGCCCATTGTGCAATATTCCCCACTGCTGCCTCCCGTAGGAGTCTGGGCCGTATCTCAGTCCCAATGTGGCCGGTCACCCTCTCAGGCCGGCTACCCGTCAACGCCTTGGTGGGCCATCACCCCGCCAACAAGCTGATAGGACGCGACCCCATCCCATGCCGCAAAAAGCATTTCCCACCCCACCATGCGGTGGGGCGGAGCATCCGGTATTACCACCCGTTTCCAGGAGCTATTCCGGTGCACAGGGCAGGTTGGTCACGCATTACTCACCCGTTCGCCACTCTCACCCCGGCAGCCAGGCCGCCAGGGATCCCGTTCGACTTGCATGTGTTAAGCACGCCGCCAGCGTTCATCCTGAGCCAGAATCGAACCCTCCACAACAAACATTGCAGAAAGCCAAAAACGACTCTCAAATCCATTTCAAAAGAAATCAGACGGACCATCCAATAAGGAAGGACGGTCACACAAAAAACCTCCGCCATCCATCAAAACCCGACAGGATTACCCACACGAAACCATGCAGGCGGACAACGGAACTGGCATCATAAAAGACGACCAAGCACCATCACGGCCACGACAGCCGCAACGACATCAACCTTGGTCAAGTAGTACAGTACACGCTATTGAGTTCTCAAACCACCACCACACAGCCGGCGAACACACCCGGACCCAGTCCAGAAGCTCACCAACCGGCAGCAAGATGAATAACTTACACGCCCCACCCCGAAAACACAAACCCACCCCCAACCACACACCACAAAACCCCTAGAAAACACTCACCACCACCGGCGTGTCGAAAACCAGCCAAAACACCCCCAAACCAACCAAACAACCAACACACAACCAACCAAAAATGCCAGCACGGGAACGAACATTCCATCAAACAGCTTCGCCGCCACGCAAAAGACCACCACAGATGCCACATCCATCCCCAGCGCATAACACCCGTGACACGAGCTACACAGCCTCCTCCCCACACGTAAAAGGAGACAACAACCACACCACACACGACCCAAATTACGCAAAATGGGTCATACCAGACCATCCCTCGACGTAAAAGGAGACGAAACCCGTGCCACAAACGACCCAAATTACGCAGGCTAGGCAGCCAACCCTGCAACACGGAGACAGTCGGGCGCAGTCAGCCAAGATGCACGTACCGCACCGAAATGCGAAGTGGTGTAGAACTGGGAACAGAAGCAATCTGCAAACACAGCAACAAGCAACAGAGGAGCAGGCATGGCACAGAAACAGATCGTGGTACTCACCGGCGCGGGAATCTCCACTTCGGCGGGAATTCCGGACTTCCGCGGGCCGGACGGCGTATGGACCAAGCACCCGGACCAGATGCAGGTGTACGACATCGATGCGTTCCTCACCGATAAAGAGGCGCGCGAATACTCCTGGCGTTGGCAGAAAGAGTCCCCGGTGTGGAACGCGAAACCGGGCAAAGCGCATTATGCACTCGTCGACCTCGAGAAAGCGGGCATGCTCAGTCTCATCGCCACGCAGAACTTCGACGCACTGCACGAAAAGGCGGGGAATTCGCCGAGCAAGATCGTGAATCTGCACGGCACCATCGGCACGTCGCACTGCATGAAGTGCCATGCGAAATATGACACCGCAGACATCATGGCACGGCTTGACGAGGAGCCGGATCCGCATTGCCATCGCCAGCTGCCGTACCGCGGGAACATGCCCTGCAACGGGCTGCTCAAGACGGACGTCGTCTACTTCGGCGAAGCGCTGCCGGAAGGCGCGATGGAACGGTCTATCCGCGCCGCACAGCAGGCCGACGAACTGTGGGTGGTCGGGTCCACGCTCGAAGTGTTCCCCGCGGCGTCGATTGTTCCGGCCGCGGCTCAGGCGGGAGTGCCGATCACCATCATGAACATGGGTCGCACACAGTACGATTCGCTCGCCACGCGCCTCATTCACGAAGACATCGCGGTGGCGCTGCCGGAGCTCGTGCAGCGGACCATCGCAGACAACAGGTGAGCGCACGGCGTTCCCGCACATAGTATTGGGCCCGCGTTCCAGTGCACGGAACGCGGGCCCAATACATTGCTTGGCAACAAACGTACCAGATTAGCAGATAATCGCCGGCGGGCAATCTGCAGACCGGCAGATGAAACCGGGAGGCGAGATCGCGGAATCAGTAGATTCGCTTGGGTGAATAACCAGCATCGCGCAGCATCTGCATGACCTGTTCGATATGGTCCGGGCCGTTCGTCTCCACGGTCACGCCGAGCGCCACCGAGTTCGTGTAATGACCGTTCGCCTTGAACTGGTCATGATCGAGCGCGATGACATTCGCGCGCGCCTTCGCGAGGATCGTCGCGACCTTGACCAGCTGGCCAGGGGTGTCGGGCAGCTCGACCTCGAAATTCATGATGCGGCCGCGCGCGATCATACCCTTCTGGATCACCGCGCCGATCGTCACCGTGTCGATGTTGCCGCCCGACATGATCGACACGACGACGTGCTCTCCCGGCGCCTCCGCGAACTTGCGCGAACGCAGATTGAGATGTTCGAGCGCAGCGAGCGAAACGGCGCCCGCGGCCTCCACGACCATCTTGTGCTTCTCGAGCATGAGCAGGATCATCTCGTTGATATCGCGCTCGGAGACCTCCACAAGGTCGTCGAGGAACTCATTGAGCAGCGCGAACGTGAGATCGCCGGGACGACGCACCGCCACGCCCTCCGCAGACGTGACCACCTTGTCGGCCGGCACCACGTGACCGGCGTTGAACGACCTGCGGAACGCCGGCGAACCCTCCGGAATCGCGCCGATCACGCGCACCTCAGGACGGAACATCTTCACGGCGAGCGCGACGCCAGCACCCAGGCCGCCGCCGCCAAGAGGCACGACGATGTCGGTGACATCCGGAACGTCTTCGAGAATCTCCATGGCGATGGTGCCCTGCCCGCACAGCACCTCGTAATCGTCGAACGGCGGCACGTAGGTCATGCCCTCACGCTGGCTCAGCTCGATCGCGTAGGCCGCGGCCTCGTCGAACACATCGCCGTGCAGCACGACGTCGGCTCCGTACGCCTTCGTCGCGTCCACCTTGAGCGGCGGCGTGATCTCCGGCATCAGAATCGTCGCCTTCGCCCCACGCTCACGGGCCGCATAGGCGACGCCCTGCGCATGGTTGCCTGCCGAGGCGGTGACAATACCGCGCTCGAGCTCCTCGTCGGTGAGCGAGGCGATCTTGTTGTAAGCGCCGCGAATCTTGAACGAACCTGTGACCTGCAGATTCTCCGGCTTGAGCAGGATCGTGTGCCCGGTCATCTCCGACAGCACCGGCGACGCGATGATCTGCGTGTGCTTTGCAGTCCCCTCGAGTCGTTCGGCGGCCATCTTCAGTTCCGCAGCGTGATCCCTGCGCATTGCTTGCAACACATCTTTCTGTTCCATGGGAGCCAAGTTTAAGAAAAAACCGCGCGCGCGTCACACTCTGTCCGACTGCTGACATAGTTCGTCTTCCAGCGTGAACAGATGCGGCCCTGTTTCCCGCATTCGATGTGTTTCACGGGAAACACGGGCGCGAGTGCGAGCCGATGCAGGCTCGGAGATACCGAACAACCCCTGTACTTCCACTTCGACGCCAGTCTACAATGAGATAGATTGCCAACTGCGTCAACGAAGGAGAGGGGGAACTTATGGGCATGATCGTTGTGCTTGAACTAAGCGATGCCGACAACGAGTATCAATTTGATTCCCATATTGCCGCGGCGACAGAGAAAGCGCAACTGGAGCTGACGCGACTTGACGACATCATTGGGGCATCTCGGATGTTGAGACCCGAATGTGACCGCCTCGATTACGCTTTGGCAGTTTCGTCCGGCGTGCTGTGCTCGCTGTTCGATATCTTTCTCGTCGGGGCGCCGAACGATTCGGAGCTGCAAAGTCAAACCGATCAGTGGTTCAGTTCTCGCATACAGAACTTTGCAAGGTTTTTCGGATGGGACGGCGAAAAGGGTGATCTGGCATCCGCCATCAAAAAGTTGGAGGACACGTTCGGGATTCCCTATGATCAGACAGGTCAGGGCATTTCCGGCACGATTGTTTTCAGCCTCTCCCCGATGAACCATCATTTCAAATCGCTCGGTCACAATCCCACTCTATTTGGTCTGTTCTTCTCCATTCTGGACCAATTCACCAATCAGTCGCATTTCGTGTCAGGCGGTCAGATGATTGCCTTGACCGAGGCCAGCGGTTCCTTCGAACTACGAGGCGCAACGGTTCCGGCACGCCTGTTCTGCGGATTCACGAATTGGCTTGGGCATCTTTTCTCTGATATGACAGGCTCGTCGGGAAGCGCACGAAAAGGCAATCGCGGCATGGGTATCCCCTCTCCACTGTGGACATGGGCCAATGACGCGATAGCCACACTGCAGACTATGCGTATACGGATTCCGGACTGGCTGACGCAGTTCAATGAATTTGCGATGAACTTGTATTTGCAGGGTTATGACCTGCGATTCCAGGCCATGCAGGCCATCCCCGTAATGCTCAATGAACTGATTACACGACTGCTGTATCTCACACGCAGGCTCGTCGAATACTACCGAGAACATGCGCATGAATCGCTGTCACCTCAGGCAATGTGGACAGCATGTGAACCATTCACGAATCCCTCAGTCAAACGCATGCTTACGGTGGCACATGGCACCTTCTGCTTGTTTGACGCAACGGATGCCATCATTCGAGGGGCAACGAAAACGCCAGGTTCATTTGACGTACAGGAAATAGCGATGCGGCTCAATATCGTAGGAATCGGCCGTTTCGCCATCAGTCTGTACGGCGAAGGCAGGCGTGCCGGCCAGCTGCACAAAGTGGAGCAGCAAGCCCGATTCGCGAGCCGCGAGCGCATTATCGTCGAGGATTACCTCGCCGGATTGGTCGAGCTCGGTCGTTTGTATGACGATCGACAGCTCATCGATTTTACCGATGCTTTCAAAAACAGCGGTCCATATATCAGGGCATTCGAGAAATCTGCCCGGCTGGCCGCACTTCGCAGGGTCCCGAAAGACCAGATTCTCACCACAAAGTCAGACATCGATTCATATTTCAACAAGTAAAGGAGTTGCCATGGGCAACAGTTTTTTCGATAACATCGGCAATGCGTTCAATGAGATTGGCAGGAATGTCAACAAAACCACTAACGAAGTGGCGAATAACGTCGGCAAGGTCGCAGGAGAGGTCGGGAGCAATATCACGCATATGGCCGGGGAGGTTAGTCAGAATGTCGGCAGGATTGCCGGCGAAGTCGGACAAGGCGTCAGCAATTTTGCCAACGAGAAAGGCCGTGACATTAGCGATATCGCGACAAACGCGGCACACAACGTAGCCAAAACGGCAGGGGACGTCGGACATGGCATCGCCGAATTCGCCGGCAAAGTCGGCGACAACGTGAATAAAACACTCGATCCGGAGCAGGAGAAAATGGAACAGGCGAACGCGGAGATGCAACGCGCACTGGATGAGACGAACACGCAGATCGAACGGCTCGGCGCCTGCGACAACGTTCTCTTTGACCACCTCAATGAGATTCAGACATGTTTCGACGCCATCAGAAACGTCCCTACCGAACAGCGACTGCAATACGAAGAGCTGGCCAAGATTCGCCTGGATTGGAAGAAAAAGGCGGAGGAGATCCAGGAGGACTGCGAGATTGCCGCAGTCAAGGCCGCAGGTGCCGGAGCCGCGGGCGCGGCAGCGGGTATTGGAGTTGCAGCCCTAGCTCCAACCGTCGCCATGGGAATTGCAACTACCTTTGGCGTGGCATCCACAGGTACTGCAATTTCCGCACTAAGCGGCGCAGCTGCTACACATGCGGCCTTGGCATGGCTAGGAGGAGGGGCGCTGGCAGCCGGAGGAGGCGGTATGGCGGCAGGGAACGCCTTTCTGGCGATGTGTGGTCCTATCGGTTGGACAATCGCCGGCGTCGCATTGCTTACTAGCGGTCTGCTCATCTTCAAGAACATCAACGACAAAAAGAGACTCGAGAAGGTGTTCACGCTCATCAGCGAACGAGATACCAAGAAGTATCAACTGGCTACCGTGGAACTCAAGGAACGCATTGTGCACATCGATGACGAGAACGACCGCCTCGCAGAAGCAATCGAACGTGTTAAATCGTTTGGGCTTGACTACGAGCAAATGAGTGAAGCGCAGCAATACGAGCTCGGATCCTATGTGAACCTCATGGGTGCATCCACGCAGCTTCTCATTAATCCGATTCTCGGACTCCAGACAAAGGTGACGGAGACAGACCTGTCCAAATTCGCTCTGTCTGTGAACACGCACCTCGATAAGAAACACACCGAAGCAATCGTTTATCTCGCGAATCTGCTGTACAAAATCGATATCGACGGCACCGATCGCAAGCTGCTGTGCACAGCGTTCTCTAAAAATGAAGAGTTCCTCCAGTCCGTGAATCTGGACAAGAAGGACTTCGACCTTTCAATGTTCGAAACGGTGACCAAGCTGCTCATGTGGACGTACGGCAACAACGCAGCAAAGGACATATGATCCCGGCAGCAGTCGCACTACCGTCAGTCCAGAGGAAGCGATCTCAGTTCGCTTCCTCTGCGCTTTTGATGATGGATAGCGCCATATCTTCGAGATTCTGTTCCAACTGATTGAACGCCGCATATTGACGCAAATACTCGCGCATGAACGGCATGGTGAACTCCACATAGCCCCAACCTGCAGGTTTGATGTAATCCTCGTGAATCAAGCGCGCACGGTACACGCTCGCATATTGCGGGGTCTTGTGCATGCGATGTGCAATCTCCGTCAAATCTGACAAATCTAACAAATCTAATGAAATCTAACAAATCTAAAATTCATCTAACAAGATTGACGACCTGTGTAGCAAGCCGCGCGGGTGAGGCACTCGCAGAAGGGCCGTGCCTCCCGGAACAGAACGTTCCACGAGAAACACGGCCGCAGAGTCTGCCAATGCGAGTATTCGCTACAGTTCGACGACGACGCCCTCCCAGCCGGCGAGCTCGCCGTTTGCCAAGGATTTCGCGGAGTGGATGGCATCGTACGTGCTCAGGATGATCCGGTCTTCGCTCACGCCGTCGGCGAGCAGATCCGCAACCGGCTTCGGCAGCGCGGCATGCCGACCAGTCAGATTGATTGCCACCAGTACGCGCTTCGCCGTGCCGTCCGCGTTCGCCAGCGTGCGCGTGAACGCGTAGACCTGCTCGTCATCGTCGTCGGCGAGCGCCCATTCCCCGGCCGACACAACGGCACTGTTATGCCGCAGATTGACAAGCTTCTTATAGAACGCGTAGACCGAATCCGGGTCGTCGAACTGCGCGGCGGCATTGATCTCCACATGGTTCGGGTTCACCGACAGCCACGGTTCGGTCTTGGCGTCAGCCGCGGTGAATCCCGCATATTTCGAACCATCCCACTGCATTGGCGTGCGCGCATTGTCGCGGCCGAACAGCGCGAGCGAATCCATCATGGACTCGCCGGACTGCACCTTCGCCTCTTCGACGCGCTGGCGGTATGCGTTGATCGACTCGAGATCGCGGTACTGGCCGAGTTCCGTGAAATGCGCACCTGTCATGCCGAGCTCCTCGCCCTGATAGATGTACGGGGTGCCGCGATGCAGGTGGATGAGCATGCCGAAGGCCTTCGCCGAATGCACACGATTCTCCTCATTCGAATCGTCGCCCCAGCGAGTGACCACGCGCGGTTGGTCGTGGTTACAGGTGAACAGACTTGCCCACCCGCGGTCGTGCACGGCCTCCTGCTGCGCCTTGAGCTGCTCGCGCAGGTGGCGCACATCGAACTTGACGACGTCCCACTTCGAATCGCCCTGGTCAATGCCCACATGGTCGAACAGGAACAGCATATCGAGTTCCTTGTGGTCTGGATCGGTGATGTACTCGTTACGCGCAGCGTCCACACCCGGCGCCTCGCCGACGTTCATATAGCCCCCGCGCTTCTCGAACACCTCACGGCGCATCTCCTGCAGGAACTCGTCGATGCGCGGGCCGTCGGAGGAGAACGGGTACGGGCTCGAGTACCCTTCTGGGCCGGCCGGGTAGTCATCGATCTCAGAACCCGCTTCGCCCGGAAGACGGCCGTTCTTGTCGACCACCTTGGAGATCTGCGTGATCACGTCCATACGGAAGCCGTCGATGCCCTTATCCATCCACCAGTTCATCATCCGGTAGACAGCTTGGCGCACGTCGGGGTTCTCCCAGTTGAGGTCGGGCTGTTTCTTGGAGTATTGGTGGAGGAAGTACTCGCCACGCTTGGTGTCATACTGCCATGCGGAACCACCGAAGTAGGAGCCCCATTCGTTCGGCTCGGCGCCCGGTGCACCCGGTTCCATGCCCGGTTTGGCGGGGCGCCACCAGTACCAGTCGGCTTTGCTGGAGTTGGGGTCGCGTGACTCCTGGAACCATGCATGCTCGTCGGAGGTGTGATTGACCACGAGGTCCATGATCACCTTGATGCCGCGCTTGTGCGCTTCGGCGAGCAGCTCGTCCATGTCATCCATCGTGCCGAAGATCGGGTCGATGGCCTCATAGTCAGAAATGTCATAGCCATTGTCGTCCTGCGGCGACTGATAGACCGGGCTCAGCCAGATCACATCCACGCCGAGATCGGCAATGTAATCGAGTCGGCTCGTGATGCCCTTGAGATCGCCGATGCCGTCGCCGTTAGAATCCTGGAAACTCCGCGGATAAATCTGGTACACCACCGCGTTCGCCCACCACGGGTTGGGTGTAGCGCCGTTCGTACGCACGGAATCGGGAAGCGCAGGCCTATTCATTGCGGTCATGGAAGCTCCTTTGCCTTTGAATAACAACCACCAACACTATAGAGATGGCTCCATAGTAGGCACCCATGAATTAATTGCCCAGCGTAGTATGCGGACGGGCGTGTGGGAAAGTAATTCCGCGGTCACATGCACGGGAATCTCCGCAAAATCGACCATATACGGCGTTTGCGCGGCATACTTTACGGAAGTCTCCGCAAGGAATGCCATGCTGGAGCCTCTTTGCGGTCGGTCATGCGGAAGCATCCGTAAACCATGCCGCGGCGGAGTCTGCAAATGGTGTATCTTACGGAACGCTCCGAGAACCATGCCAGCAAAAGACGTTTTTGCGGTCCATCTCAAGGAAACTTCCGAAAACCATGCCACAAAGAAGCGCTATTGCGGCGCATCTTACGGAAGCTTCCGAAAAACACGGCGCAAGCGGGTACTCCTGCGGCATATCTCACGGAAGACTCCGAGAAACAAACCGTTTTGAGACCACCGCGCGGTCGGTCATGCGGAAGGTTCCGGGTAATGAGGTGCCATAGCGGCAATCTGCGGTACGTCGTACGGAAGGTTCCGGGTAATGAGGTGCCATAGCGGCAATCTGCGGTACGTCGTACGGAAGGTTCCGAGAAACACACCAAGGAGGAATCCAGAAATGGTATATCTTACGGAAGCTTCCGAAAAACAAGCCGCAAACAAAGCGCAAAACAGCGCTTCCAAGCGCCCATAGGCGCCAAATACGGTGGATAACGGCGAAGTTATCCACAAATTCCAAATCGGGATTGCACGGCATTCGACACTCCCCTACCGTCGAAAGCATGAAAATAGATTCGCAAATCGAGCGACTCCTCGACGAGTCCCAGAACGCACACCGATGCGCGGTGACGACCGACGTCAACCTGCGCCGCAAACTACGCCGCAGATGCGAAAGCGGCGAATTGACCATGCCATACCCGCAACTGTTTGCGCGGAAGGAAACTTGGGATGCGCTCAATCCGCGCGAGAAAAAGAGACATGTCATACTCGCCCTGGCAATGGTGCGCCCCGACTGGATTTTCTGCGCACAGAGCGCGGCTTGCCTGTACGGCATAGAACAGTCGTACCAGATTCACGACAATCCGATGATCCACATTGCATCCACACACGAAAGCGGCATATACCGGGCCAGGCGGAGTGATGCCGTGATGCACCGCGTGTACACGCCAAATCCGCAATACAACGTGATCAATGGAGCCAAGGTCACCACACTGCCGTGCACGATCTACCAATGCGCGCTCGTGCTGCCGTTCGAACAGATACTGCCGCTCGCAGATTCCGCAGTACGCAGCGGTATGGCGCTCGACGATCTGCGACAGTTCCCCGTTCACAGCGCGACCGAGGCACTCGCGATCGGCAACGTGCTCGAATACACCGACCCGCGCAGTGAGAACGGCGGCGAAACGCTCGCAAGAAGCCGATTCATCGAACGCGGGCTCATGATTCCACAGCTGCAGAAGGAGTTCCCGAATCCGCAGAACCCGGAATACCCGTTCCGCGTTGATTTCATTTGGATTCTGCCAGATGGACGCATGATTGTCGCCGAATACGACGGCATGACGAAATACGGCAATGACCGCAAGACCATCGCAAACCGCGTGCACAGGGAGAAACTGCGCGACGAAGCGCTGCGGCAACACGGCGTCACCGCGATCATCCATTTCGATTATGAGGATTTGCTCAATCCCAACGAACTCATTGCCAAGCTCGTCGCCGCCGGCGTGCCGTACCGCCGCTAAGCATGCAGCGGATCTGGTCGCGACATGGTATGCGGAAGATTCCGAGAACCGTGCCGCAAACGTCGACTTTTGCGGTCGATCATGCGGAAGACTCCGTAAACCGTGCCTCAAAAGGCATCCCGCGCGGCATGGCTTACGGAAGGTTCCGAGAGTCGTACCGCAAACGGAGACTTCCGCGGTCAGTCTTACGGAAGGTTCCGTGAAAGCGACTATATTCAGGATTCAGGTCACTTTGCGGTCGAATATACGGACGACTCCGAAAAACAGACCACGAAACGGGGTCTGTGCGGTACAGCTTACGGAAGACTCTGAGAGCTGTGCCGAAAATGCATGCGGGCGCCGGATTACGTAAGAGGCTGCAATACGCGCAGCTCGCACTCGCCGTAATGCAGCGTGAGCGCGAGGTCTTCGCCGATGCTCAGATGCACACGTCCGCCGGTCTGCGGATCGAACACCGTGAGAGGAGATTCCGTCGCGCGAATGTGGGCGGTCTGCGGGGCATCGGCGTTCAATCCGACGAACAGCAGTACCTCGTCGCCGCGGAACGTATTGCGAATGCCGAGTGGAACGTCGCCATGCACCGGGTCTGCGAGCAGACTGTCGAGCACCGGCACGCCGACGCCGTCCGGATGCGTGAGATTGCCGTCGGCATCGAACAGCGGGGCGAGAAGATCGGAATCGGTCTCGCCAAGCTTGTCGGAACAGTAGATCGGGCCACCGCTTATCCAGCGCAACAGCATATGCGTGCGCGCGTGCGGGTGGCGGGTCCAGAACATATCCCAGTCGCAGTAGCAGAGGCAGCCCATGAGCAGCGAACAGTACGCGTTCTCGATGGCATGCTCGGTGAGCGATTCGGGAATGTTCGGGAAGAAGTCGTCGCTCGTGCGGGCGACTCCCTCAGCACAGCGCTGCCAATAGTTCTCGGGAGTCATGCCCATGCAGTGGATCACGGCGAGATGCGCGTATTCCCAATCACCATTGTCATCTTCGTGACGTATCCAGTTGGTGGCGTATTCCACGGCATCATGGCGAACGCCTAGAGACGCATAGGATTCCAGGCCGCGTGTGAGCACAGGAAGTGTGCCCTGCGAATCCACCTTCACGAAGTCGATGCCGGCGCCGTCCAAGTGCGTGTTCCATGTACGCCAGAACAGCGCTGCACACTCCGGATTCGCAGTGGGGATTGCCATGCCATTGGGTAGTGTTTCGAACGCGGATCGGCTCACGAGGAGCTTGGGATCCTCAACGCGCGCGTCCCCATACGGATACTCCTGCTTGTAGTACTCGTACCAATCATCGTCGGATTCGGGCTTGCCGGCGAGCGCGTCCACATCCACGCCATGCCAATACCCTTGGAACGCCTGCCATACGCCGACGTACCGCACGCCGAAGTCGTGTTTGAGCACGTCAATGGTATGCGAGAGTCCCTGCGGGAAGCGCGTTGTGTCGGCGTCAAAACCGGTTAGCTTACCGTTCTCGACTTGAGACCAACCGTCGTCTATGAGCACCCACGAAACGGGCACGTGTTTGGCGGCGAACTCCTCCATTTTGGCGATAATGGCCTGCTCGCTCACGTTCGTGCCGAGCGAGTCCCAGGTGCACCAGCCAAAACCGCGCAACGATTCCGGCAGAGTCTGCTTCCACAATCTCCCCAAGCCACCGTTCTGCGACATGACCCACTCCGCGCATCCCCGAATCAGCTCGTAAGGATCCTCGACTTTCCGATCGCTTTGCCGATGGACGAGCAGTGGCCCCTGCAATTGCACACGGTCAACCTGATTCGTGGAGACATCGAGCAGCAAGTCATTGTGGCCTCGCCCATCGCCGCGAATGTCAACGCGCATCTCGTGACGGAACACCGGCATCATCACATGCCACGCCTTCGCCGATTTCCACAGCACCAGCTGGGTGCGCTCCGGTATGTCACAGAAATGCTCGACCCATGCCGGCCGCATCCACCATTCCTTGTGCTGGTAAAGGCACAGAATCTGCCCCACTGGTTTCAATCTGCCCAATTGCAGCCGTACGGACACCGACCGCCCGGCCAGCAATGTGGGATGCTCGAGAATCGGATTGGATTCCGGCAGCTGCGCACTTATCTCCGTCACCGTTGCGCTACGCAGTGTGCGCCACGGTATTTTGTGTTCGCTCACCGAGTCCGGGGGCAGTTCGACTTCGCCGCGCTCATCGAACGGCCCGCATTCGGTATGCGCCACCACCGATCTCACCGTTATCATGGGCGTCTCCCTCCTGCCGTTCTTCGTTGACCTGCATTGGTTCCCGCCACAATAACCAGCTTTGGCTGCCGTTTCCAGCCCGCCACGCCGAGCGTCATTACTCCCTCAGCAAAACAGCAGCGCGCACTGCCTAACGCGCATTTGCTTGCAACTCCGGTCTCATGCGGGCAATCTGAACATGCACTCGGGTGTCGTTATTGCAATCGGATCTCAGATTGGCTCTTGGATCGCAGATTATCTCGCCGTATTTGCAAACGCAGTCTCATCATGGGCGACTATGACGCGTCTGCCTGGTCCCAGCGAGACCGCAGCTGCAGGACAGGCAATCTAGGAGCGCGCAGACGTGCCTTTCTTGCAAACCCGACTATGGCAAGGCGCTCGCGAGCCGCTTGCTGTGCCATATTTGCAAACTCAGTCTCAATTTGCAGATCTTAATATGCAGATGCAGCCATAGATTCCCGCACTCCCGGATACGCATCTGCAATCTGCGTAAATGTGTAAAAAGGGACATCGCGGACCCGTGCACGTCCCCAATTACGCAAAACAACAGGGCAACAGAACACAGGCGATCGCCGCCGAAAGACGCGGTGCCCGCTACAACTCTGCAGGAAAGAACTCTGCGTGAAAGGGAACGCTAGCTCTGCGTAAAAAGAGACATCTCCGACCCACAGATGTCCCAAATTACGCAAAGGATGAAAAGGAAGAAGGGGAAAGCAGAGACAAAGAATTACTGAAAGTAATAGTCTGCGTAAAAGGGGACAGATAGAACGCCTATCTGTCCCCTTTTACGCAGATGCGCTAGCCGCCCATGCACTGGCCGCAGACGGACCGGTCGCCGCTGCGCTGGCCGCAGATGCGCTACCCGCAGACGCCCGCCCGCTCCACTCCCGCAGCGCAGTCGGCAGAACGGGTCGCGGGTTACTTCACGGCGCCGCGCATCACACCGCCGACGACCCACTTCTGGGCGAAGATGTAGACGACGAGCACGGGGGCCATGGCCATCAGGTAGCTCGCGAACGCCTGCGGGTAGTTCGTGGCGAACTGCGAGCTGAACACATACTGTGCGAGCGGGATGGTCTGGTTGCTCTGATCGGTGAGGATGATAAGCGGGAGCAGGAAGTCGTTCCATGCCCACAGTGCGGTCATGATCGCAATCGTCGCGTTAATGGGCCCCATGAGCGGGAAGATGATCTTCCAGAAGATGCGCCATGTGCCCGCGCCGTCGATGCGCGCGGCCTCTTCGAGCGACACCGGGATTGAGCGAATGAATCCGGTGGCGATGAACAGGTTCGTGCCAAGGCCGAGAATCACGTACAAGACAATCAGGCCGGCCTGGTTGTCGAGGTGCCACGAGCCCATCTGCTTGGCGAGCGGCAGCATGACCACCGGGAACGGCACGAACATCGCAGCGATGAAGAAGTAGTAGAGGAAGCGGAAGAAACGCTTGTCCATGTTGCGCGCGATCGCGTAGGCGACGAAGGTGTTCGTCACGAGCGTGAGCGAGACGGCGAGCACGGTGATGATCGCCGAGTTGAGCGCGGCGCGCGGGTAGTCCACTTTGGCCGAGGCGGCCGCGAAGTTGCCCCACTGCCAGCTCGTCGGCAGCGAGAACGAGCCCGCCTCCGCCGGCGTCTTCAATGCGGTGACCACGGTGAAATACAGCGGCACGAGAATCGTGAGGCTGAACACGGCGACGACCGCGGTGAGCCACCAATTGATGCGGCGGTCCTTGCGGAACTTCTCCGCTTTGGCCGGCGCGGTATTCATGGTTGCAGATTGTTGCGCAGACTGCTGCGACATGGTGTTTGCGGTTGCGGTGGTCATTGGTATCACACCTTTTCCTTGCTGCCGAAGAACTTAAGCTGAATGAACGCGATGATCGCGAGGACGATGAAGAAGAGCACGGCGTTCGCCGTCTGGTATGCGTACTCTCCGCCGGTGAGGCCACCCTTCCAGATGAGGTAGGTGACGGTCTCGGTCTTCGAGTTCGGGCCGCCGTCGGTGAGCGCGACGACCTGGTCGAAGGTGCCGAGCGCGTTCTTCATGGTGAGCACGAGATTGATCGTGAAGAACGGTCCGATGAGCGGGAACGTGATCTTCCAGAACTTCTGCCAGGCGTTCACGCCGTCGATCGCGGCCGCCTCGTAGACCTCGGAGTCCACGGTCTGCAGGCCGGCGAGATAGATGAGCACCGAATAGGCGACGCCCTGCCACACGGCGAGGAACACGATTGGAATCCACGCATAGCGCTCGCTGGTGAGCAGCGACTCGCTCAGCCAGCCAATGCCGAGCGCCTTGCCGAGCTCGGGCAGCGGCTGCATGAAGATGTACTTGAACACGTAGCCTATGACGAGCACGGCCAGCGTGTACGGAATGAAGTAGATCGCGCGGAAGCCGTTCTTGCAGGCGATCTTGCCGTTCAGCGCCACCGAGAGGAACAGTGCGATCACGTTGATGAGCACGGTGATGGCGATGGCGATGAGGAATGTGAACAGGTAAGCGTGGCCGACCCGTTCGTCGCGGAACAGGGCGACGTAGTTCTGGAACCCGATCCAGTTGTAGCTGCCGTACCCTTGCGAATTCGTGAACGAGTACATGATGCCGCGCACGAAGGGCACATACAGGAACACCGCGAAGATCACGGCGGCCGGAACGGCCATCCAGTAATAGGCGTGGTCCACCTTGCGGCGGGAGAACGCGGAGACCCTGCGCTTGCTCGGCGGTTTGCCCGCGGGTGTGCGCGAGTGATGCGTGTCGATGTCATTCGCAAGCACGTCCTCCATGGCGCGCGCCTGCTGGTCGGCATTGGCCAACGAAGTCATTTTGCTTTCCTTCCCTTGTATCCCGGCCGCAGACTACTTGCGGAAGTCACGAGCCTGGACCTTGTTCCACTCGTTCTGCATGGAGTCGATGAACTGGTTCACGTTGCCGCTCATGATCGCGGACTGCAGGTAGCCGCCTATGTTGATGGACGACGGAATGTAGTGGTCGCAGAAGTCCGCCACACGGTTGCTCTCGAAGAACGGGCGCACCGGCTCGAGCGCCTTGTTGCCGAAATAGGTCTCCTTGAGCGGCGTGATCGCGGACTGTGCGTCGGCGTAGTCCTCGAGCTGCTTCTTGCTCATCAGGAACCTGATGAAGCGCATCGACTGTTCCTTGTGCCTGCTGTTCGCGCCCATTGTGAGGATCACATCATCGCCGGCGGTGAGGATCTGCTTGCCCGCATCGTTCGTGGCGGGCATCTGGGCGAAGCCCAAGTCGATGTCTTTGTTGATCATCGTGATCTGCGGAATCGCATAGGTGCCGAGCGGAATGATCGCGGCCGCGCCCTTGGCGAAGTTCTGCGTGCCTTGCTGGTAGGTGACACCCTTCTCGCTGTCCGCATACTTGAACAGTTCGATTTCCTTCTCGATCGGTTCGGTCCAGATCTGCTTGAACGTGGTGTCGCCGCTTTTCAGCGCGGCATATTCGCTCTCGGGAACCAATGTGCCGGCAAGCGAGGCAAGGGGCGCCTGCGTGGTCCAGGCATCGGCGAGTGTGGCCTGCACCGGGTTGATGCCCGCATCACGGAATTTCTTGAGCATGGCAATGAATTCATCCCATGTCTGCGGCGGATCGTCGGGGTCGAGACCGACCTTGCGGAAGAGATCCTTGTTGTAGATGTAGCCGGAGGCATTGCCCGCGAACGGCAGACCGTACAGTCTCTTCTTCGCCGGATCCGAGGTCTGCACGAGGTTCTTCGCGATGTTCACCATGCCCTCGTTGAGGTCATTCACGAGCGGGTCATCGGTGAAATCGTGGAACACCCCCGAGGCGGCGAAGGTGCCGAAGCTGTAGTCGCCGTTGAAGGTGATCACGTCGGGCACGCGGTCCTTCACGAAACGCGTGCGCAGGTCGGTCTGCGCATTCGCCGAGTTGTTGATGTTGATGCGAATGTCGGGGTTCTCTTTCTCGAACTCCTGTGCCGCCTCCTCGAACCAGTCCGCGGCCTCCGCCTTGAACTGGAAGAAATCGAGCGTGACCTGCCCGCTGCCGGCACTGTTGCCGCAGCCCGCCGCGCCCACGCCGACCGCCAGGGCGCACACCGCCGCGCCGATGCCGCGGAGCATGCGTCGCATGGCCGAACGTCTCGTTCGTGTCGCGAACTTCATTCTGACTCCCTTGTCCATTTCCACTTTCCATCACCGAGGCTCCCTTACCTCGACTGACGGTTGCCAGTGTATGGAACCGCCCTTTTCATTCCCACCTCCCTGCGTGCCTTGAAACCGCGCAAGTAATTGGCGTATATTTATGTATTCATGGAAACTAATTCGGATTCGCTTGATTTTCCACGCTGGTTCAGTCGTTCGGATGCCACGCACAATGTGGCGCGCGGCATCATGCAATACGGCCCGATCGCGCGGACGCCGCTCGCACAGATCTTCAATCTGTCGCAAGGCGCACTCTCGCGCATCACCAGCGATCTCATTTACGACGGCGTGATCGAGGAGATGCCGGCTGGCAGCACGCAGGCGGGCAGATTGCCGCAGGGATTCGACCTGCGCGAGTCAGGTGAGCGTCGCGGCCGCCCACAGACCGCGCTGCGCATTCGCGAGGATTCGCATGCCTTCGTCGGCGTCAACATTCACGACGGCGCCATCACGGTGTCCGAGGTGAACGCGGTGTGCCACCCCATCGGCAGTGACATCACCGAAACCGTGTCGAACACCGCCCCACAGGCCGTGGTCGAGCAGATCACCCGCATGGTGCGTGAACTCGCCGCCTCCTCCCCTGACGCCCCCTCGCCCACCGCGCTTGGTCTTTCGCTCGGCGGCCACGTCGAAGACGACCGTTACGTCACCTTCGCGCCGTTCCTGTACTGGGATTCCACCGTCGATCTGGGCGGCATGCTGCAGCGGGCCACCGGCATTCCCACCAAGGTGTTCAACGACCTCGACTCGGTGCTGCTGCACGAATGCTGGTTCGGCGACGCCATTGGTGTCCCCAGATTCGCCGTCATCACGATGGGCGCCGGCGTGGGCTATTCGATCTCCGACCACGGCGACCCGATAGACAACCCCGACAAAAGCTATGGTCTGGCCGGACATGTGCTGATCGACCCGGAGGGGCCGCGCTGCTCCTCCGGGCATATCGGCTGCTCGCAATGCCTGACGTCCGACTCGATCGCCGAGGAATACTCGGGCATCATGGGGCATGTGACCACCTTCGAGGAGTTCTCGCACGATCTGCGGGCGAACCGGCCGCAGGCGCGCAGACTCGCCGAACGCACCTGCTACCGGCTCGGCGTGCTTGTGGCGACCGTCTCGAATCTGGCGATGCCCTCACGCGTGCTCGTCAGCGGGGAAAGCTCGTTCATTGCGAAGAAGAACCGCGAATTCATTCGCAAGGGCATCGATGCCTACCGGCACAGCCAGGCCGCGCCGGTCGAATTCTCGATTCCGCAGTTCAGCTGGCGGCTGTGGTCGGATTCCGCCGCCGCCCGCACCATCGCCACCTACATTCGCTAGCGAAGGCGCGGCCGCAATGACGTGCTACACGCGCGTCACGCTGAACAGCACCGCGTTAGCGGGGTGAATGCTCGGCGGTCGCAGACCGTAGCTTGCGAGCGCCTCGCCCGTCATCTCGACGCCGTTCGCATTCCACCAGCCGAGTTCACTCTGCCCGTTGCCGATCTCGCTGAATGGCTCGCCACTCGCCATATTCAGTGCGAGCGGACGCACCCGGTAGGTGGCGTGCGCGTCGAGTCCGGGAAGCGCAACGGGTGCGGCCGGGTAGGTCTGCGACGTGGTGAGCTGGGTGAAGCGGTAGACGGCACGCGCACCGTCCGCGCTGATCACACCGTCCACGCGCACGGCCGGGTCGGCGGCGTCGCCATGCACGGCGACGCCATGTTCGAAGTCGACGCGGTGCTCCTTGTAGGCGCGCACCCATTCGCCCAGCAGGTCGAGGTCGTGCTGCGGCTCCTTGAGCAGATTCCATTCGATGCCCAGGTGCCCGAAGAACGCCATCGCCATGCGCATCTCCTGGCTCGTCGCGCGGTGCGTGGAGTGTGCGGGGCTGGCGCCGACATGCTCGCCGATCATCTCCGGAGGCACGAGCAGCGAGGTGTAGCGCTGGATGTCGGCACGCTCCACCGGATCCACGCAGTCGGAAGCCCAGATGCGGTCTGCAAGCTCGAGAATGCCCATGTCGACGCGGCCACCGCCCGACGAGCAGCTTTCAATCTCCAGACCGGGGTGGGAGGTCTTCAGGTCGTGGAACATGCGGTAGACGGCGAGCGTCTGCCCATGGACGGCAGGGCGGCCCGTGCGCGGGGAGGCCGCTTCGGTCACATACTTGTTGTGGTCCCATTTGATGTAGTCGATGCCGAGTTCGCCGACGAGCGAGTCCATGCAGCCGTACACATATGCGTACGCCTCGGGATTCGTCAGATCGACGACCTGCTGGTTACGCCCCTGCATCGGCAGACGGTGCGCGGTGGGCATGAGCACCCAGTCGGGGTGCTCGCGGTACATGGCGGAATCCGGGTTCACCATCTCCGGTTCGAACCACAGGCCGAACTCCATGCCCTTGGCATGCACGTAGTCGGCAAGCGCCTTGAGCGAGTGCTCACCGTCGGGCCACACCTCCTGGGAGATCTGCCAATCGCCCAGTCCCGCCGTGTCGCCACGGCGGTCACCGAACCAGCCGTCGTCGACCACGAAGCGCTCGACGCCGCTGGCGGCGGCCTTGTCGGCGAGTTTGACGAGCGTGTGGTAGTCATGGTCGAAATACACGGCCTCCCAGGTGTTGAGAATCACCGGCCGCGGTTTGCCGGCAATGCCATGCTCGGCACGCCAACGCGCATGGGTGGCGCGCAGATCGGCGTGGAACCGCGCGGCGACTTCGTTGAGCCCCTCGCCGTGGGAACCGTAGAGCCACGGCGTGGTGTAGGAGTCCGCGGAATCATGCAGCGTGATCTCGCCGCCGGCAAGCACTTCCGCGCCGCCGATCACACCGGTCGTGTATGGCAGGCGCTCGGCCGACATGAGCGAATTGCCGCTCCATGCCACGTGCACCGAATACACGTCGCCATGCGTGAAGCCGAAGCCGGGGCGGCCTGCATTGAGCAGCAGCGAGGCGTCGAAGTCGGGGCGGCCCACCATGCTCGCCTTCTGGAACCGACCGATCGTCAGCGGCTGGCGCTGTGGTGAACGCTCACGCAAATGATGCCCGGTGGTGGTGAGCAGCTCGGTCATGTCGGCCGGCACCGGGAAGCCGAGTTCCACCTTGCCAATCTCCAGATTCCCCGCGCCCAGATTGCGCACGTCCGCGCGCTGACGCACCAGGCCGCTGTCGCGCATCTCGCAGGTCCAGGTGATCTCGACCCCCTGTTCGGCGTCGCTGGCGGTGACGGCAACCCCGGCGTCACCCACCGCGGTGTCGGTGACGACGAAACGGCAGAAGAGCTCCACGCCATCGCGACGCACCACGAAACGCGGCTCGCCGGTCCATGCCTCGGCCGGCGTGGGCAGCACGCTCGGCCATGTGGTCTCGTCGAGCGCACCGGAGACCCGTTGCGGGCGCAGGGCGTCCACCGCGCTCACCAGCGTGCGCGGCTGGGTGAGGGGGCGCCCCCAATGCACCACACGCGGCAACTCGTCGGCCACGAACGCGAGCGCGAACGCCGAATCCGCGTCGTGGTTCTCCATGGAGACCACATGCAATGCCTCGCCGGCGTGCGTGGTCGCGTTGAATTCGGAAATCTGCGTCATGGTTCCCCTTTCGGCATGCGTCGTTGCAATGTGACTACGCTGTCATGCTACGCAATCGCGCATTCCTTGCCACGCCATGGTGTGTTCCGCGCACACGGCAAGTAATTCACCGCAGATCAGGCATGCCGGCGGTCACGGAAGAACTCGGCGAGCAATGCCGTGCACTCGCGCTCGCACACGCCTCCGTACACCTCGGGCTCATGACCCACATGCGGGTCGCGCGGAATGTCCCACACCGAACCGCACGCCCCCAACTTGGCATCCCAGCCGCCGAACACGATGCGGCCGATGCGCGTCTGCAGGCATGCGCCCGCGCACATCGGGCATGGCTCGAGCGTGACGACGAGCGTGCAATCGGCCAGATTCCAATTCCCGCGCACCGCTGCCGCGTCACGCATCGCCACGATCTCGGCATGGGCAAGCGGATCCGCATCGCGCTCACGCAGATTGCAGCCGCGCCCGATCACCTCACCGCGCGCATCGAGCACGACCGCCCCCACCGGCACATCGCCCGAGGAGCGCGCCAGTCGCGCCTGCGCGAGCGCCTCGCCCATCGCCTCTTCGAATCGTGCCATTGCCGTCACCGCATCTGCCTCCGTGTATTCCCGTGTATTCCCATTGCATTGCCCAGATTTCGCCATCGCCCACCCGCCCCATTCCGAGCGCTTAACCGTTCGACATCTGGTTTTGCTAGGCTCTCAGACGACGGCTCTGCCTATACAGCATACTGAAGCCAGATAGCATATGAGAAGATTGGCCACAGACCGTGCCCGCAGCAGCCAACCTGCCCATCGACACGCATACAGAAAGGAAGCCTGTGAGCGTTCTTATTCTCATTCTGTGCATTCTCGGCGCCGTGTTGCTCTCATCGTTCCTGAGCCGCTTCCTGCCGCGCATCTCCACGCCGCTCGTGCAGATCGTGCTCGGTCTCATCGCCTCGCAGATGCCGTTCTTCCCGGATGTGCAACTCGACCCGGAGCTGTTCCTCGTGTTGTTCATTGCGCCGCTGCTCTACCTTGAGGCGCATGAGATCAACAAGAGCCAGCTGCTCGAATCGCTCAAGCTGTCGCTGTCGCTCGCCATTGGTCTGGCCATTTTCACGATGGTGGTCGTCGGATTCTCGCTGCACGCACTCTGGCCCATGTTCCCGTTGGCCGCTGCACTGGCGCTCGGCGCCGCACTCGGCCCCACCGATGCGGTCGCCGTGAGCTCGCTGAGTCATGAGGCCACGTTGACGCAACGCCAGATTGGCGTGCTCAAAGGCGAATCGCTGTTCAACGACGCCTCGGGCATCGTCGGCTTCCAGTTCGCGATCGCAGCCGCCGTCACCGGCCAGTTCCGCGTCACCGAGGCGGCCTGGGAGTTCCTCATCACCTTCTTCGGAGGCGCCATATTCGGCTGCATTGTGGGTGTGCTGGCCAATTGGGTGTTCGAATCCTCGCGCCAACTCGGTTGGGAGACCACCACCACACGCATTCTCATGGAGCTGTTCCTGCCGTTCCTGCTGTATCTGGGCGCCGAGGCCGTGCACGTCTCGGGCATTCTCTCGGTGGTGGCCGCAGGCCTCGTGATCCGTTTCGACCGCACCGGCATAGGGCCGAATGTGGCCCGCACGAACATCGTCGCCTCAAGCGTGTGGTCGGTGCTCTCGTTCTCACTCAACGGCGCCGTGTTCATTCTGCTCGGCATGCTGCTGCCGGGGGCTATGCGCACGAGCTGGGATAACCCGATGGTGAGCAACTACACGCTGCTTGCGATTATTCTGTGCGTCTCCGCGCTCGTCGTGGGACTGCGCTTCTTGTGGGTCTCGGGCATGCTGCGTCTCGCCCGCGCGCAGGATTCCCACAAGAGGCGCCGCATGACGCCCGGACGCTGGCGTTCCGCCGCCGTGATGACCTTCGGCGGGGCCAAGGGCACCATCACGCTGTCGTTGATGTTCACGATCCCGTACACCATTGCCGATGGCGAATGGTTCCCGATGCGCGACGAACTCATCTTCATCGCCGGCGGCGTGATCATCGTGACGTTGCTGCTCGCGAACTTCCTCCTGCCCGTAATCGCGCCGAACAGCGCGAAGGACGCGTCACGCGAGACCACCGAGGCCTCCATAGAGGTGCTGCGGCGCACGGTGGAGGAATTGGCGGAACTGACCACCGACGAGAACCGTTCCGCCGTGATGGTGGTGATCAACTCGTACACCCAGCGCATCGGCCGGCTCAAGAACCAGCTGGGCACCATAGACCCTTCGGCACGCATCGAACTGCAGATCGACGCGCTCAACTGGGAGAAGGAGTACGTCAAGCGCAGGCTCGCCGAATTCCGTTTCGACCCCACGCTCAGCGAGCGCGAACGCGAGGTTAATGTCGAGGCATGCGAACGTCTGCTCGACCAGATCATGGACACCCTGCGTCACACGAACACGAAACACGACTCCTCGCACGTGGTCTGGCAGGTCAAAGGGCGTGCCCATTCGGCGCAGCGCCGTCTGGTCCTGCTCTCCCGCCGTGCCGCCAACACGATTCGCCGCAGCACGCCGCTCGTCAATGAAAGCGAGATCTACGCGAGTCTGCGCAATCTGGAACTCGGCGCCTTCGATCATGTGATCGACAGGCTGTACGAGGAGATGAGCAGCAACACCTACGGCACGGAGTACGTATCGTCGCTGCTCATGGATTACCGGCGCGCGGAAGCGGCGCTCAAATCGCGCCCGAACATGGCGAATTCCGCCTCACTCGTCACCCAGATCGAAGACGTCAAGCGTGAAAGCTTCGGCATCGAGCTCAGCGTGATCCAGAACATGGTGGAGGCCGGCGACATCACGCGCGCGCAGGCACGTCAGCTGCGCAAGAACGTGTATGTGATGAGCGTGGCCGCCGATTCGAACTTCTGATCTGCCTTCTGATCGGCACTGCGCGGCACGGTTTGCGGAAGAGTCTGAATACGGCGGCAGTGGTTGCGAATCAGATGATGCCGGAGGCGATGTCCTGGTCGAGCAGCCACTGGCGTAGGTCGGAGAACTCCTCCATGCTCACCGCGTGGTCGAGTCCGCGGTAGCCGCGTGCGGTGAGCCAGGTGTGTTCCTCGAGCCATGCGATTGTCTCGTAGATCATGTATTTCGGCAGCACCGTGTCGAGTTCACCGTACCCGTAGAACACCGGGATGTTCAGATCGGCGAGAATGTCGTCGTACGGAGTGGTCTCGGGCACATTGCCGGGCGCCACGAATCCGGAGAGGGAGATCGCCGCGCGGTAGCGTTGCGGGTGCACGCGCAGCAGCTCGACGGCGAGCGTGCCGCCCTGCGAGAAGCCGATTGGCACCACATCGCGGTTCTCGTCCACGTTCGTGGTCACCCAGTCGTCGATTGCGCAGGCGGCGGCATAGGCGTCATAATCAAGATCGTCGCCCACCGGCACCGCGTCATGGAACCAGCTGTAGGCACCCGGCTGCATGGCGAATCCGCGTGACGACGCCTCCTGCAGCACGAGCGGCGCCCGCAATGACACGAAATCGTTGTATGGCGCCACATAGCGCATCATGCCGGCGAGGTCGTCCTCATTCGACCCCCAGCCATGCAGGCAGACGAACAGTGGTCGGTTCGGCTGCGCATTGCCGCCGCCTCGCGAGGCCAACGCCTCGGTCACGGCAAGCCGGTCGCCGAAATGCCCGGGCACCACCGAGGCCACGCGGCCCACCGGCGGCTCCATGCGTTTGCGTTCACCGGCGCTCTGCCCGGCATACGGGCCCGACGGCGTCGTGTTCGCTGCCTCGTTCATTTCATGCTCAAGATTGGCGAAATCAACCAGATCGTCGAGCTCGCGCGACAGATCGTCGGAGGGCTCGAACGGATCGTGGGGGTTCGTGGTGTCGTCTGCAGTGCTCATGCGTCTTAATATACGCGCATTACCTCTGCACCCGCTTGGTCTGCCATGCTGTACGCCAAATGGGCATGGTGCCACGCGCACGCGCCGCATGAGGTCACTGAGCGGCGCCCGTGGTATCGCCGTTCGACGGCGTATCACCGCCGTTGGTGGTGGTGTCGGTCGTATTGGGCGTAGTGGTGTCGGTGTTGGCCGCACCAGCGTCCCCGGCGTCGGGTGTGGTGGGCTGTGTATTCTGCTGGGCCTGCGCAGCCTGCTGTTGCGCCTGCTGGGCTGCTTGCGCCTCGGCTTCGGCCTGACGTTGCGCCTCCTCGGCCGCCTGCTGGGCCGCTGCAGCCTGCTGGTTCGCATACTCGGTCTGCGACTGCTGTACGGCGGTGCCGGCATCGGTAAGCGTCTTCACCATGGCCGACACATCCTCCGCGTTCAGATTCTGGCCGTCCGCCAGCTTGCGCGCATCTGCGATGCGGTTCTCCAGATCGGTGCGAACCTGCTCGTCGGTCACGGCGTTGGCGCTTGCGTCGAGAATCTTCTGCGCGTCGTCTATGGCCTTCGTCAATTCGTCGCGTGCGGCCGACTGCGATTTCGCGTTCTTCGAATCGTTCACCGCCTTCGTTGCCGCGTCAACCGCGCTCTTGGCCTTGGTGATCTCGTCTGTGGTGTTGCGCAGCGCATCCGTGGTCTTCTCGATCGCAGCCGCGTCGGCATCCGCCGCACATTCCGCCACCGACTGCTGGTCGAGCTTCTCGGCGTCGGCCACGGCGCTCTTCAACGTGTCGAGCGTCTTCGCATCGGCGACCTGATCGGCCGGCGTGCCGGCAAGACCATTGGCATCCTTCAATGCCGCCGCCAGTGCGGTATGGGCATCGTCGTACGAATCACGCGTGTTCTGACACAGCGTGTATGCATTCCGCTGTGCGTCGTTCTTGCGACTGCTCGACCACCATGCAATACCGCCAGCGATGAGCGCGATCACGAGCACGCCAACAACAATGCCCACGATGAGCTTCGTATGGCTCTTGCCGCCACCATTTGCCGAGTGATGAGGGGCTTCCTCGTCGGGCTCGTCACCCGATCCATCTGCATTGCCGTCCGCATCCGTCGGCGGAATGGTCGGCGGCATCGCGGCCGGGGCGGCCGGCGGCATCACCGACGTCTGCGAATCTACAATCTGCTCCCATTCCGAGGAGACGACGCGCGTCGGTGCATCCGCCGGCAGCGGAGGATTGACCGAGACGCCCGCCAGCACATCGTCATGGGGCGACGTGAACAGCTGCGTGGGCGCGGCATCGCCCGCAGACGCGCCGTTCACCGTGTTCGCCGCATGACGGCCGGCACTGGGCTGGGGTGTGATGAGCGGCTGGGTCGCGGCTAGCGTGGGCGCCGCGGAATCCGCAGGGGTCTCATCCGGCGTCGGCGTTGCATCATGTGCGCCCGAACGCGCGGTGCGGCGCGCGTGATCATGCGGATGCCCACTCGCCGGCGGCGCGGGAATCGCAGCCGTATTCGCCGAGCCCGCAGATTGCAGCTGGGTTTCGTGTGCGGCGGCATGCGACGGATCGTCGTCCATGCTCGGGAATTCGAGCGCATCTTTGTCCACTTACATGGGTGACATCGAAATCGCGCGGCTCCGGACTCACCGGAAACTGCAAATCAGACGGATTCTCCGAATCAGTCATGCCTCTCTTCGCCCTTCTGTGTCAATCTGTACATCCATTCACCGAGACATCAGTCGGTGATCTGCGCGCGGTAGAAGTTCTGGTACGAGCGCGACGGCGTCGGGCCGCGCTGCCCCTGGTAATGCGAACCAGTGGTCTCGGAGCCGTAAGGGTGCTCCGACGGCGAGCTCAGCTGGAAGAAGCACATCTGGCCGATCTTCATGCCAGGCCAGAGTTTCACGGGCAGTGTCGAGACATTCGACAGCTCAAGCGTGATATGCCCCTCAAAACCGGGGTCGATGAACCCGGCAGTCGAATGGGTGAGAATGCCCAAGCGACCGAGCGAGCTCTTGCCCTCCAATCGTGCGGCGAGCGTCTCGTCGATCTTCACGTACTCCCAGGTAGAACCCAATGCAAACTCGCCGGGGTGCAGAATCCACGGTTCGTCCGGGCCCACTTCGAACTGTTCGGTGAGCTCGCCCTGGTTCTCCGCCGGATCCACGTAGGTATACGCATGGTTGTTGAACAGGCGGAAGAAACGGTCGAGACGAACGTCAATGGACGCTGGCTGCACCATTTCGTCGGTCCACGGATCAAGCGAGATATGACCCTCGGCGTGCGCGGCACGGATGTCGCGGTCAGATAGCAGCATCAGCTTCTCCTTGCAAAGGACGATGAGTGTTCCTGCGCACGTCGGACGCATGCATACGCTGCCATGCCCCTCGCGCGCACATATACGGCCCAGTGTAGTAATACCAAGCGAATTCACCGGCGGCATGAGCGAACACCGCCATCGACCCAGCCGTGGCCGCATTCAGTGCCCGGAAAACGCAAGGGCCTGCCACGACCGGCAGGCCCCTTGCGGGAATCCAAACGGAATCAGTGCTTCGCACGCATGCGCAGGAAGATCTTGCGAATCTCCGATGCGATGAGCACGATGGCGGCCAGGCCAATGCATTCCAGCCATGCCATCGGAGGCAGCGGCGTGGTGCCGAATGCAGTGTTGAGCCATGGCACGTAGATCACGAGCAGCTGCAGCACAATCGACAGCGCGATGGCGCCCCACAGCCACTTGTTCGAGAACAGCCCCCTGAAGGCGCTCTGCAGGTGCGAGCGCGAGGCGAGCGCGTTGAACAGCTGGGCGAACACGAGGATCGTGAAGCCCATCGTGCGCGCCTCGACCATCTGGGCGTCGTGGCCGAGCGCATCCACGGAACGGTCGGTGAACAGACCGCCGCTCAGGTGCATATCCATGCCGATCAGCGTCACAATGGCCATGATGAGGCCGATGTAGACGATGTCACCCCACATCGCGCCATCGATCACACGGTCGGTGAGCTTGCGCGGCTTGCGGTTCATTACGTCTTCGGTCGTTGGATCCACGCCCATCGCGAGCGCCGGGGCGGCGTCGGTGAGCAGGTTGATCCACAGCAGCTGGGTGGCGAGCAGCGGCACCGTCACACCCACGGAATCCGGGTTCTTGATGCCCAGGAAGCCGGCGAGCACGACGCCGAGGAACACGGTGAACACCTCGCCCACATTCGAGCTGAGCAGGTAGCGCAGGAACTTGCGAATGTTGTCGAAAATGCCGCGGCCCTCGCGCACGGCGGCGACGATGGTGGAGAAGTTGTCGTCGGCCAGGATCATCTTGGCCGACTGCTTCGTCACCTCGGTGCCGGTGATGCCCATGGCCACGCCGATGTCGGCGGCCTTGACCGCAGGCGCATCGTTCACGCCGTCGCCAGTCATGGCGGCGATGTTGCCCTGGCGCTGCAGGCTTTCCACGATCTTGAGCTTGTGCTCCGGGGCCACACGGGCGTACACGGAGACCTCGGAGGTCGCCTTGTCGAGCTGCTGCTCGCTCATGGCGTCGAGTTCGTCGCCGGTGAGCGCCTTGCCGCCCTGTTCGATGATGCCCAGATCGGAGGCGATGCGGGCCGCGGTGAGCGGGTGGTCGCCGGTGATCATGACCGTGCGCACGCCTGCACGATGTGCTTCGGCCACGGCGTCACGCACCTCCACGCGCGGCGGATCGATGATGCCGACCATGCCGGTCCAAATGAGCTGATGTTCGATCACATCCGCCTGCTCCGAGATGTCGGAGACGTCTCCCGCGGCATTCGTGCGGATGCCCGGCACCTCGCTCAGCGAAGCGGTCTCGAGCGGTCGGTATGCCTCGCCGAGCGTGCGGTAGGCGTTGCGGGAGAGCTCCTCCACCTTGTTGAGAATGTCCTGGCGATCGCCTTCGGTGAGCTTGCGCACGGCACCGTTGACGAAGATGCGGTCGCAGTAGCTCAGCAGCACGTCTGGGGCGCCCTTCGCGAACACGGTGAGCTTGCTCGAGTCGGTGTCGTTCTTCGTGATGACCGACATGCGCTTGCGCTCCGACGTGAACGGGATCTCGGCCACACGGGTGAAGTGGCGGAAACGCTTGTCGGCGTGCGTCTTGCGGGCTGCCACGACGAGCGAGACCTCGGTCGGGTCGCCGACGATCTCCCATGTGCCGGGCTTGGGGCCCTCGCGCAGTTCGCCGTCGTTGGCCAGCGTGCCGGCGCCCAACGTGGCGTACACCTCGTGCGAGATGTTCTCCGGCACGGCATCGCCGTTCAGCGAGACCATATCGCCCTCGGGCGCATAACCGGTGCCGGTGAGTTCGACTTCGCCGCTCGGCACGACCACGCGTTCCACGGTCATTTCGTTACGCGTGAGCGTACCGGTCTTGTCGGAGCAGATGACGGATGCGGAACCCAGCGTCTCCACCGAATGCAGCTTCTTCACAATGGCATGGTGCGCAGCCATCCGCTGCACGCCGAGAGCCAGCACGACGGTGAGAATGGTCGCCAGACCTTCCGGCACGGCGGCGACAGCGAGCGAGACGGCGAGCAGCAGAGAATCGATGACGTCATGCACGCTGTGGAAGCCTTCGAGCACGGCGAGCGCCAGCAGCACCACCGCTGCGATGATGCACACGGCGATGCCGAGGATCTTCGAGACGTGGTTCATCTCCTTCTGCAACGGCGTGGTGTCGTCTTCAGTGGACTGCAGCAGGTCGGCGATCTTGCCCACCTGCGTGTTCATGCCGGTGCCGGTCACGATGGCACGGCCGGTGCCCTGCGTCACGGACGTGCCGTTGAACACCATGTTCGAGCGGTCGCCCAAGGCCTTGGCCTTCTCAAGCGTCTCCGGCTTCTTGCTCACCGGCACGGACTCGCCGGTGAGCGATGCCTCCGCGATGCGCAGGCTGGCGGCGGCGAACAGACGGCCATCGGCCGGCACCGTGTCGCCTTCGCCGAGCACCAGCACGTCACCCGGCACGATGTCGGTGGTGGCGATGCGTTCCACCCGGCCGTTGCGCAGCACATTGGAGGTGGGCGCCGTCATTTCGGACAGTGCGTTGACCGCCTCGTCGGCCTTCGCCTCCTGCACATAGCCGAGCACGGCGTTCACAATGAGGATCAGCACGATCACTATGGCATCGAAGGGCAGCGCCTCGCCACCCTCGGCACCGGGGGTCGCATTCACCTTCTCGATGATCCACGCGACCAGCGAGATGGCCGTCGCGGCGAGCAGCAGGTAGACCAGCGGGTCCTGGAATTGCTGCAGGAACTTCTTCCACTTGGGCACGGGCGGTGCGGAGGCCAGTTCGTTCGGGCCGAACTCCCCGAGTCGGCGTTTGGCTTCTTCGCTGCTCAGGCCGGTGCGGGTATCCACATTGAGGGCCTTGGCCACCTCGTCGGCGCTGGCGAGCGACGGGTCGACGTCATGGAGCAGCGCCTCTTGGGCCTTCACTTCCTTGGATTCTTCGGCATCCGCAGGTTCCACATGGGGTTCGCGGTTCAGTGCGGATGGATCTATGATGCGATCATCCATAAATAATCTCCTCGGTCAGCCGCGGAGTAGTCAACCATGCTCTGTCTGGCCTGCAACTGCCTCTGTTCGCAACATCCGCAGAGTCTGCATACGCAATCTGCACAGTATTGCACAGACTGCAACTGTTGCTGCAACGGTTTGCAGGGCCGGCACACGCTTGGCTGCGCGGTTATGGGCATACGCTTTGTCGCGCAATGCTAACGGTTGCCATTATTCCATATACCGCGACGCAACCCTTTGCCTGTAAGTGAATATGGTGTGCAGCCCCTTGTTTTTTCACCGATTCTTGACAACGGGTGCTGAGAGAATGAGCGCATGGTTACTAAGAAGGGCCCGACCAAGGGGTCGGGCGGCAAACATCGTAATTCCCTGCGCGGCAAGGGCCCCACCCCGAAGGCCGAGGACCGTGTCTACCATAAGGCGTACAAGGCGAAGAAGCAGGCCGAGAAACGCCAGCGCTCCGATCCGCGACTGGCCGCACGCCGTCGCGCCGCACATTTCACGTCGAACTCCGACGATCTGGTGATCGGCCGCAACTCGGTGCTCGAGGCATTGCGCGTGGGCGTTCCCGCCAGTGTGCTGTACGTGGCGAACCGCATCGAACACGACGACCGCACGCGCGAAATCGTGCGTCTGGCGGGTCAGCATGGTCTGAACCTGCTAGAGGCGGACCGTTTGGAGATGGATCGCATCGCACGTTCGGGCAATCACCAGGGCGTAATCCTCAAGGCCGACCCGTTCCAGTACTCGTCGCTGCATGAGCTGGTGGAACGCGCGGAGCGCAAGGCACGTGCTATGGAGATGGCGGATTCCAAGGCCTCCCGCCTGAGCGCACGCCCACTGTTCATTGCCCTCGACGGCATCACCGACCCACAGAACCTAGGCGCCGTGATCCGTTCCGCCGCCGCATTCGGCGTCAACGGCGTGATTCTGCCGGAACGCCGCTCTGCGTCGGTGAACGCCGCCGCGTGGAAAGTCTCCGCCGGAGCCGCCGCGCATATGCCGATCGCCCGCGTCGTGAACCTCACGAAGGCAATCGAGGCGCTCAAGGAACACGGTTACTACAGCATCGGCCTCGACGGCGGCGGTAGCAAGCTCGTGGGCGAGACCGGCTTCGAAACCGATCCGCTCGTCGTGGTGCTCGGTTCCGAGGGCAAGGGCCTGAGCAGGCTCACCCGCGAGGCATGCGACGCCATCGCGAGCATTCCGATCACCAGCGCCGTGGAGTCGCTGAATGCCTCCGTGGCAGCGGGCATCGCCCTCTACGCCACCGTGAATGCACGGCGCAAGGCCGGCGAAGCCGCCAACTAACACCCCGGGCATCACGCTCGTCATCTGTTCCAAGCTGCAGTCAGAGGACGAGTATGATGCCCGGTTTGTATTTCATCGCATGCCGTCGGCGAGGTCGCGAACATGACCCACCTTAGGCGAGCAGTTCGTTGAACGCTTCGGTCATGGTGGGATGCGTGAAGATGGCATCGCGCAGGTAGGCGGCATCGGCATGGAAATCCATCGCCACCTTGGCCGTGTTGATCATCTCATACGCCTCCGGGCATAGCAGCGTCACCCCGAGCAGCTGCCCGGTGGCGGGGTCGGTGAGCGCCTTGAGCAGTCCTTCGGTCTCGCGCATCACCACGGCCTTCGGCACCGCGGCGGTGGGCAGCGTGTGCACCTGCACCGCAATGCCCTGCTCGGCGGCATCGCGTTCATTGAGACCCACACGCGCGTACGGCACATGCAGGAACACGCACGACGGCACATTGCGGCGCTGCGCGCGGTTGTATTCCGGCGCATCCGGCGCAATCTGAGACCAGACGATGCGGTAGTCGTCGAGTGAGATGTACGTGTGCTGCGGGCCGCCGTTGCAGTCCCCCATCGCCCAGACATTCTCGTCGGTGGTGCGCAGCAGATCGTCCACCACAATGCCGCCGTTCGCATCGGTCTCAATGCCTGCGGCGGCCAGATCGAGGTCTGCCGTCTCGGGAACGCGTCCGGCGGCCACCAGCACCGCATCGGCGCCGAACACCGCGGCGGCTCCGTTCACTTCGGCGTCCACCCGAACCGAAGCGCCCTCACCGGCATGGCCGCCGGATCCCGGACTCACACGGGTGACGACCGCGTCGGTCACCACTTCGACGCCCTGTCGCTTCAGCATGTCGAGAATGGCCTCGGCCATGTCGGCGTCCTCACGTGGCAGCACGCGATCGTTGTGCTGGAGCACATGCACCTCGGAACCGAAGTCTGCAAGCATCGACGCGAATTCCAGGCCAATGAACCCTGCGCCCAGAATCACCACGCGTTTGGGGAATGCGGGCAGCGAGAGCATGCCCGTGCTGTCATACACACCGGGCGTGGTGCGAATGCCTTCGATATCGGGAATCCGTGGCTTGGCGCCGGTGTCGATGTAGATGCGGTCGGCCTCCAACACCGTCTGCACACCATCCGCGCCATCCACCAGCACGGTGTGCGCGGCGGTGAACCGCGCCGTGCCATCGAGCACCGCCACGCCGTCGAGCACATCGAGCTTTCGGTAGTTCGCCGTGCGCAGCTTCGACGTGAGCGCCGTTTTCGCCGCCATCGCCTCGGCGAAGGCCTGCCGCGGCTCGGCACCATGCCGGTCTGCCGCATAGGCGTCGAGAATGAGCGACTTCGACGGCAGGCAGCCGATGTTGATGCACGTGCCGCCGTACATGTTGCGATCACGCTCGACCAGCGTGACATGGCCGCCCTCCTTGGCGATGCGCGCGGCCAAGGTCTTGCCTGCCTTGCCGAAACCGATGATGAGATGCTCTACATGCCTGGATTCCATATTCGCCTCCCGTAGACGTGGTGTGGCTCTCACGCTAACGGACGACGCGCTGTTCGCGAACAAGCATCTCCGTACGCGAAGAACCGCACACCGCCATACAGAATGCGGCGATTTGCATCAATTCACATCGAGGGGCCGCTCAGTGCGCCCATACGGCGGCATCCGGGTCGTCCTCGGGATTGTACCCGTCGTCATGAGCGGTCGCCGGCGCAGTGTGCTCACTGTTGTTCGAGGCGTCGTCATACGTGTATTCGTCGTCGACCACACCGGCATCGGCATCGGCGTTCAGCTCGTTCACCGTCTTCGTGTCGAGCTGGTACTGCGGCAGCACGTTCTTGATGTAGCTTTGCACGGCCTCGGCCATCGGCACATCGTGGCCGGCCTTCTCGGCCATGTACCAGCGGTGGTCGAGCACTTCATGGAAGAACTGCGCGGGCTCGATCTGCGAACGGTATTCGCGTGGAATCATGCGCACCGTCGGCTCGAATACCTCGCGCATCCAGTCGGTCGCCACAATCTCGAGATCCTCGCCGTCACGCCAGCTCGAGGCGCGGTAGGCGTCGAGGTCGTTGAGCAGTCTGCGGGCCTGGTTCTCCTGCACGTCGAGGCCGGTGAGGCGCAGCAGTTTGCGGTTCGCATAGCCAGCATCGACAACGCGCGGGCGCACGAGCACACGCTTGCCGTCCTCGGCGGTCTTCATCTCGAGCTCATCCACATCGAAGCCAAGCTCGTTGAGACGATTCACGCGCTTCTCGATCTTCCACATCTCGTTCGGCGAGAAGTTGTCGGTGTCGGTGAGCGCGCTCCACAGCGAATGGTAGCGGTCGACGAGCCGGTTTCCTATGGAGATCTCGTCCACATCCGGCGGCAGCAGCTCACCCGAGCTCAGATCCATGAGTTCGCCGATGATGTTCGTACGGGCCAGATCGATATCGTACTCGCGCTGCCCGGAGGTCAGTTCAATCTGCAGATCGCCCGTCTCGGCGTCGACGAGGAATGCGGAGAATGCGTCTGCATCCTTGAGGAAGAGCACGTTCGACAGCGAGACATCGCCCCAGTAGAAGCCTGCGAGATGCAGACGCACCATGAGCACGGCCAACGCGTCAATCAGGCGTTCCGCGGTGTCGGGCCGCAGCGTGCGCGCAAACAGGGCGCGGTATGGCATGGAGAAACGCAGGTGCTTGGTCACCAGGATCGCCTCGAGCGGCTCGCCACTGTCGTCATGCCTGCCGGTGACCACGGCGATCGGCTGCACAGTGGGCAGATTCAGCTTCTGCAGCTGGCGCAGCAACTCGTACTCGCGTTCGGCCACGGTGCGCGTGATCTCCTTCATCGCGTACACCTCGTCGCCCACGTGCACGAAGCGCACGATATGGCGGGAGATGCCTCGCGGCAGATTCACCAGCAGTTCCGGCGGCCAGGTGGCAAGCGGCTTCTCCCACGGCAGCGTGAACATCTTCGGGTCCGAGCTCGCCGCTGTGATCTTCAACGTCGATGGCTCGGAGCCTGGCGTCGCGGGATCCTCGGCCTTCACCGACGTCGCTTTCAACGCGCGCGGATCCAATTGCGGATTATCGGTTATTCCCATGCCCTACCCATCCTTGTGCCATACAGTGCGGTATTCAGATTTCAGATTCCCAGATTACCCGCATTCCACGCCGGACACCCGAATAATCTGCAAAAGGAAGAGAATGCGCCCGAATATGCGAAGGACCCCGTGTATAACGGGGTCCTTCGCATATCATGTCAACGCCCTACATGTGCGCTTCCGCCTGTTTCCAAGCGGATGCGCTTGGCTTAGTTGAGACGCAGCTCGGTGGACGGGGAGAAGAGGTGCATCTTGGCCGGGTTGACCTTGATCTTGACGACGTCGCCGACCTTCGGGAGCACACGCGGATTCACACGAATCGTGGTGAGCTGGTTCTGGTCGGACATCAGCGTGTCAGTGGTCTTCTGAGCCACGGAATCATCGGTGATGATGTTGCCGTAGATGTAGCCGTCGGAGCCGAGATCCTCGACGTTCACGACCTTGAGCGAGAAGGCGTTCGCCTCATCCGGGGCCGCCAGCGAGGCGTCCTCCGGACGGAAGCCGACGATAATTTCGTTCTTGTCTTCCGGCGTGAGCTTGTCGAGGGCCTCCTTCGGCAGTTCCATGGTGTCGGCGCCGATCTGGGCCTTGCCATTGACCACCGGGTGGGTGTTGATGTTCATCGACGGAGAGCCGATGAAGCCTGCGACGAACACGTTGGCCGGGCGGTCGTACAGCTCGGTCGGGGCACCGACCTGCTGCAAGATGCCGAGCTTGATGACGGCGATACGGTCGCCCATCGTCAGGGCCTCGGTCTGATCGTGGGTAACGTACAGCGTGGTGACGCCGAGCTGGCGCTGCAGTGCCGCAATCTGCGTACGGGTCTGCACACGGAGCTTTGCATCGAGGTTGGAGAGCGGCTCATCCATGAGGAAGACCTTCGGCTCACGAACGATTGCACGGCCCATGGCGACGCGCTGGCGCTGACCACCGGAGAGAGCCTTCGGCTTGCGGTCGAGGAACTCGGTGAGATCGAGGATCTCGGCGGCCTTCTCAACGCGCTTGCGAATCTCGTCCTTCGGGGTGCCGGCAATCTTCAGGGCGAAGCCCATGTTGTCGGCGACGGTCATGTGCGGGTACAGCGCGTAGTTCTGGAACACCATTGCGATGTCGCGGTCCTTCGGCTGCATCGTGGTGACGTCCTTGCCGCCGATCAGGATGCGGCCCTTGTTCACCTCTTCGAGGCCTGCGAGCATGCGCAGGGTCGTGGACTTGCCGCAGCCGGAAGGTCCGACGAGAACGAGGAACTCGCCGTCCTTGATATCAAGATTGAGGTCATCCACCGACGGCTTGTCGTTGCCCGGGTAGATACGAGTGACATGATCGAAAATGACTTCTGCCATGTGCTGTTCATCCTTTCATCGGCAGGTACGTGCCGAACGATCCGTTGTGAGGGGATTACTGTGTTGTGTTGTTTCCGTTTGCAACCGTCGTCTTCGACTAGGCCACAACCTTCCACTGCTCTGTGAAGTGTTTCTCTTCGATGAGCTCTCTTCACTATACACAATCCGGCGAACAAAGCAAATCCCTCCGCCTTGCACGCCGTCTCGTGCATATGCACAAGCTTCCCCACTTGCCCGAACTGGTAGGTTCGTGATAGCCATCTTGCCAAATTTGCCGTGCGACACGCAAGCATGTCCACAGAACGGGCACATTGGCGTCCATGTCACGCGCGGAATCGATGTCGATAATAGAATCGGCACTATGACGGCAAGAAAAAGCGCACGACGGCCCGGTCTGACACTGCACACCTGGCAGCACTACACGAACGCACCCATGTTCGTGCTCTCCGCATTCTTCCTGTTCGCGTACTCATGGCAGATTCTCGCAGGCACCCACACACGGCTGTGCAATCTGGTGATCAACCTGGTCTGGGTGCTCTACGGCATCGACTACGCCGTCTCGCTGTACCTCGCGCCCAACCGGTGGAGCTGGTTCAAAAGCAACCTGATCCTGCTCATCACGATGATTCTGCCGATGTTCCAGCCGTTGCGGCTGCTGCGCTTCGTCCCCATGCTGCACATGTTCAACCGCTCGGCCGGCACGGCCTCGCGCGGCCGCATCACGTTGTACGCGGTGGCCGTGGTCTCAATGCTCATCTATGTGGGCGCGCTCGCCGAATACTCGGTGGAGCACAAGGCTCCCGGTGCCACGATTACCAGTTTCCCGCTGTCGATCTGGTGGGCGTTTGTCACGGTGACCACGGTCGGCTACGGCGACGTCTACCCGGTCACCACACTGGGCAGATTCATCGCGATCATTCTCATGATCACCGGCATCGCCGTCATCGGCATCGTGAGCGCCATGATCTCGTCGTGGGTGATCGACCAGGTCAACGTGGCCCGCCAGCCCATGCCGCCATTGGCGCACACCGCGAAAACCGCCACTTCGGGCGACGCTGCTTCCAAGGGGACGCAGGGTGCGACGCAATCCGTCTCGAGCAGTTCACAGGAGGTTCGCGAAGACTTCGACGCCGAGGACTACACCACTGGCGATGAGGACATCATCGACGCACCCGATCCGCTCAAGGAGGAGATTCTCGGGCCGAATCTGAACACCGCACAGTCGAAGATCATGCAAGCGGAACTGCTGCGGCTCACCGATTCGGTGAATCGTCTGCACAACGAGATCGAGCGCATGCGGCGTGCGGAACGCAGGCATGCGCACACCTCCGGGCAAACCACACGCAAATCGAAATGGCGCGGGGATCGCAGCGGGCACATGCCGCCCCACGACTCCCATGAGGGCGACGAACCGGCCTGAGTCGACGCGCCCACCCGCTTTTCGCACATTTGTTCGCATCGCGAGTGCGTTCGCTATACGATAGGCGTATGACTGATGTATACGCATTGCAATTGCAGCCCGGAGACGTGGTGGGCGGCTACACGCTCGAGTCACGCCTTGGTTCCGGTGCCATGGGTTCCGTATGGCGCGCCGTTGACGGCGGAGGCAATGCGTATGCGATGAAGATCCTGCGGGCGTCGCTCTCCGATTCCGACGACGGCAATCCGGATTCGCCCGAATACCGCGCGCAGGTGGTCGCCCGTGAGCGCTTGCGCCGTGAGGCCGTGGCGATGCGCAAGATCCGCAATTCGGGAGTCTGCCAGATTGTCGACATGGAGATAGACGATTCGCTGGCATTCCTGGTGACCGAACTCATCGAGGGCGAGAATCTGCGTGAGGATGTTCGCCATAACGGCAAGTATGTGGGAGACGATCTCGAACGGCTCTCCAGCAAGCTCATCGACGCCGTGCATGCAGTGCATGAGGCGGGAATTGTGCACCGCGACATCAAGCCGACCAATGTGATGATTTCGGTGACGGGTCCTGTGCTCGTGGATTTCGGCATCGCGATGACGCCGGGGGAAAGCCATGTGACCAGCACCGGGCTCGTGATGGGCACACCCGGCTTCATTGCCCCCGAGGTCATCGAGGGCGCCGAATCCACGGCGGCCAGCGATTGGTGGTCGTTGGCCTCGGTGCTCGCATTCGCGGCGACCGGCGAACCGGTGTTCGGCACATCGCCCATGATGGCGGTGCTGCAACGCGAGGCATCCGGTCACGCGAATCTGGCAGGGCTGCCCCCGCACACACTGGAGGCGTTCCGTGCCGCATTGAACCCCGACCCGGCCCAACGCTGCACCCCACAGGAACTGTTGGAGGCCATTCGAACCGACGCGTGGACCAGTGACGGCGAGGCGATGCTCCCTTTTGATCTTCGCCGCATAGGGCGCAGGGAAACCGATGCTCCCGGGGTGCCAGGCAGCGTGCTCAGCACCCATGAGCGTGTGGAGAACCCGCGCACATTATGGCACCGCCAGTCGTTGCCCACCGAGGCCATGCCGGTGAATGTCTCCACAGGTACGGTGCCCCTCCCCCCTATAGCCCGGGCATCGCATGCGGCAAACGACAATGGCGATATCGTCACACCTTCCTTCAACGATACCGAGAGCACAGTTGACACAAGGGTTTTACCCCAACAGAGCTTTTCCCGACAGTGGGACTCCGAGCATACGGTGACGATGCCCCAGCCGCAACCGACCACCCCACTTACGGACACACCACTCCTCGAAGCGGCGACTCAGGCCATGCGCCCCATGCAATCCGCAACCGGGTTCCAACCCGTCGGCCCTGAGGCAAACAACGCAGAGGCCTCCCCAAATCTCGACCAGTCCCAATATGATGCGCCCAATGGTGCGTATGCCCCGCAGACACCTGCCTTGCCCAGTGATTACGGACCGGTCGCGACTGCGTACCAGAACACCGTGCGCATGCACCGCACCCGCGGGATTCTCCCCGTGCTGCTCGCCACACTGCCGTTGATGGCCTTGGCCGCCGCCTGTCCCATGGGCGCAGGCATCGCCGCCAGCATGCTGATCTGGGTGGAGCTTACATTGGGCATGAACCTCAACACACATGTGGCCCATGTGCTCAGGCGCAATGGGCAGGAGGGCAACGGGTCCAAGGTGTTGCGTGTAGCCCAGCTGCCGTGGCATGCCTTTGCGGCGTTGTTCATGTCGCTCTGGAGTCTGTTGCTGTTCTGGGCGATCTATGTGGCGCTAATGCTCGCGGCCATCTATCTCACCGGATTCCCCACGTTCACCATGGATGCACCATCGCCGTTGCCGATCAGTCAGATACGGCTGCTGGCGGCATCGCCGGAGTCCACGAGCGGAGCCTGGCTTGCCGTCTCCGCGGCATTGGCATGGCTGTTCTCGCAATTCGGGCCGTATTCCGCGAATCTACGCGCCGGGGGTGGCGTGATCATCGGGCTGAGCCCCAAGCAAAGGCACATGCTCAAACCGGAGGGCAAACCCAACAACATCCGCAGGTTCATCGTCCTTGCCATCTGGATCGCGCTGCTCATCGGATCGGTCACACTACTCATCACCACCCCTTTCATCGACTGGTGGCCCATCCTGCCGTGATCCGGCTTGAAGACCATGCAAGACGCTGCGGTCAGCTCCGGGCGAATCGCGCCAGTCATTCATCAGGTATCTCCAAATGGGAAGAAAATATGCAGTGCAGGTTTTTCTTCCCATGAAAGACCTCATATCTGGGAAGAAAATATGTGGGCCCAGTTTTTCTTCCCATGAACGCTGTATATCAGGCAGACGAACCTTGCGAAGCGCAGCAGTGAAGCCGCCGTACCGAATGCCCTGACGAGCGGAGAGCCAAGCGCGCCCTACCCGAATGCCGCAGCTGCACGCGATTGCCAAAGCATGGGCGTTGCCATAGACTGCTTAGGGTAAGGAAAGGACGGGCATGGCCGCAAAGACACCAAAACGGGAAAGCCGGGCTCAACGCCGGCAGGAGGAGCAGGCGCGCGCACAAGCCGAGCGCGAGCGACTGCAGAAGGAACGCAGAACACAGACGATCATCGGCATCGTGGTCACCGTGGTGCTCATCGCACTCATCGCCATTGCCGGCATCGCCGTGTACCGCAACACGCATCCGAGTGCCGCCAAGCAGCAGGAGGCGGCGAACGAACAATCCGCAGCGCAGGCCACGCTCAAGGACTCCAAGGTGAAGCCGGCGAAGGCCAGCGAGCTCGGAGGCCTACTCGTGTCGAAGAACGGCTACAACAAGCCGGTGGAGGGCGTGCCCACCGTAGGAATCTACATGGACTTCATGTGCCCTGGCTGTGGCAATCTCAACCGCAACCTCGACCAGGACCTCGTGAAGATGATGGATGCAGGCCAGATCAACATCGACCTGCACATCATGAGCTTCATGGACCGTTACTCGTGGATCAACGGTGATTCGAACAATGTCGACGATTACTCGAGCCGCACCGCCAATGCGGCGATCTACGTGGCAGAGCACGATGACGACCCGAATCATCTGCTCAACTTCATCACGAACCTCTACGCCAAGGATTTCCAGCCTGAAGAGGGTTCCGGGTACAAGCAGGTGACCGACGACCAGATTAAGGCCCGCATGGATGGCACCGGCATCTCCAAGGATGTGCAGGACAAGGCGATGCAGCGCGGCTACGACAAGTGGCTCGATGCCGTGAACACCTACACCCCCACCCGTTCCGAGCTGTTCAACCGTTCCGGACAGCTCAAGGGTGCGATGAGCACCCCGACGATGACGATCAACGGCTACTACTGGGATATGAACAGCAGCGAGGTCACAAGCCACAAGACGCTCGCCGAGGCGTTCCTCGAGGCAATCGGTCTGGCCCAGAACAAGGTGGGTGATGCCGAGGTGCGTCCGTCGATTGGCGCGACCGGCAAGCCGCTCATCGGCTATGCCGACAACAACACCGGGGCTGCCACGAACTCACAGTGACCCACCCGGCGATAGCGGGGCCACGAAAATCTGCAGCTAGACACGCACGTACACCATGCCCTCGCCTCACGTGAGGTATACTCTGTGACGACCGTGGAGATATTCCACATACCGAGCCGAGATTGTGAAAGCTCTGTGTGACACGCGCGTGGCCGGTTTGCCAGCGATTCCGGGCATCTGCTATGCTCGGCTGTTGACGTCGAGCGCACGTTGCGCCTCCTTAGCTCAGATGGCCAGAGCGGCCGCCTTGTAAGCGGCAGGTCGTCGGTTCGATCCCGACAGGAGGCTCCACGGTTGTGTCGGGGGAATGTATCGCGTACAATGAAGGTACATTTCCTTTGAATTGATAATTGAATAACACTTACCACGAGTAAGATCCAGAAGTCTTCCCCCCCAACCATGAGACTTCTGGACTGAGCAGCGACCCTCCCCTAGCGGTCGCGCTCAACGGGGGCGAGATAACCCCCTTCTCTCTCGCCCCTATTACCTCAATGGCTTCAGCGTTTCGGCGCTGAAGCCATTTCTTTTATTCACGTTCACTGTCTATGCAGAAGGTGAGTTGCTGCCGGTACAATCGATAGCACATATTCACAAGCACCTGCTCGACGACCACGCCTGCGGCGCAAGATGCAGGGGCTCCGTTGCAACGGAAAACGGGAAAGAGGAACCATGGCGAGACGTTGGACTCCGCAGCGCATGATGCGATTGCGGACCATTCGCATTGCGTCGAGTATGGTCACCATTGTGGCCCTGCTGCTCGGTTTCTTCGTGTGCGCACGAAAAACCGTGGCGCTCGAGGTGAACGGCGAAACCACCACCGTCACCACGTTCGCGACCACGATTCCCGGGTTTCTACGCGAACAGCATGTCAAGCTCAAAACTCACGATCTGGTGCGCTCCTCCACTCCGGGCCAGCTCACCGACAACTCCACCGTCACCGTGCAGAGCGCCTACCAGACAACCATCTCAATCGACGGCCAGCAGATGCCGTTCTGGACGGTCGCCGACAGCGCGGAACAGCTCATCGCCTTCTTCGAACAGAACGAAGTGGCCGCGAACCGCATCACCGTGGACATCAAGAACGTGTATAACCAGCTCACCGGCGGACTGGTGATCAACGCCGACGGTCCGGTCACCGTGATCGCGGACGGCAAGACCTCCATTGCCCCCAACGGCAAGCTCCCCGCCGCCTCCATAATCGATTCGAAAGGCATCACGCTGGGCAAGAACGACCGCGTGAGCGTTTCGAAAGACGGCTCGCAGACTATTCTGCGCGTGGAGCGCGTGACCACCAAGGAGATCACCGAAACCGAGGATGTTCCGTTCTCCACGCAGACGATTGTGGACGACTCGCTTGAACCCGGGGTCACCGAGGTACGGCAGGAGGGCAGGAACGGGCAGAATCAGCTGCGCTACCGCGTGACCTACGTAGACGGCAAGGAGGACTCCCGCGAACTGTTGGACACCACCCCACTGTCCACCCCAATCGACCGGATCATCGCCATAGGGCCTGAACCCGTGAAAGAGACGCCCCAGAAGGAAGACAACCCCGGCGCGTCCAACGACGAAGTGCAATCCGCAGGCCAATCTGCAGGCAATTCCGCGGGTACGAACGACAAGCAGTCCGCAACGGAAAACAACACCGGAGACGCCGCGGAACCAAGTGCTGAATCCTCCCCCACCCCCTCGGCACAACCGAGCCAGCAGCCCAGCGCGAAGCCGAGCGAGCAACCGACGAGCAAGCCGACGCAATCCGCACAGCCCACACAGAAACCGTCTGAGCAGCCTACGCAGCAACCGTCCGCGCAGCCCACCCAACAGCCGAAGCCCACGCCGACACCTACCCAAAAGCCGACGCAGCAACCGGAACAGCCCACGCCATCGAATTGCCGCCTGTGCAAGCCGAGTCCGAGCGCCGCGCAAGCGTATGCGGCCGGCGCCGCAGCACAATACGGGTGGACCGGCAAGAACTGGGAAGATCTGGTGAAGCTGTGGAACCGCGAATCAAACTGGCTGTGGTATGCGGAGAACAAGTCGTCGGACGCATACGGCATACCGCAATCCCTGCCGGGCAGCAAAATGGCGCAGTTCGGCGAGAACTGGAAGGAAGACGCCGCCGTGCAGATTGACTGGGGACTCAACTACATCGCCACGCATCCGAAGTACGGCAGTCCGAGCAAGGCGTGGGCCCACTCCGAGAAATACGGGTGGTATTAAGGAGCGCCACATGTTGGCACGCATCCGGTCTGCCCGACAGTGGTGCGGCCGCACATGCAGCAGATGAAGACGCCTACACTTGGTATTGAGCATTTGACAGACAGGATCACACAAAGATCACACAAGGATTCGGGAGCAAGCATGGGCACAGCGCAAGCAGACGGCGGGAACCTGCTGGGAGCGGCCGATATTCGCAGAATCGCCGCCGAAGAGGGCATCACGCCGACGAAGAAGTTCGGGCAGAACTTCGTGATCGACCCCGGCACCGTGCGCAAGATTGTGCGCGAGGCGGGCGTCGACGCCGGTGACCAGGTGATGGAGGTGGGTCCCGGGCTCGGTTCGCTCACCTTGGCGATTCTCGAGACCGGCGCCGACCTCACCGCCGTGGAAATCGATCCGCCGTTGGCACAGCGCCTGCCGCAGACGATCGCCGAGTTCATGCCGAATGCGGTTAACAGATTCCGTGTGGTCAACATGGATGCGCTCAAGGTCACGCCGTCGCAGTTGCCGCAGCTCGCCGACGCCGCGACGTTCACACTGGTGGCCAATCTGCCCTACAATGTGGCGACGCCGATTCTGCTCACGCTGCTCGAACGATTCGGCAATCTCGACTCCTTCCTCGTGATGGTGCAGAAAGAGGTGGCCGAACGCCTCAGCGCACAGCCGGGATCCAAGGTCTACGGCACGCCGAGCGTAAAGCTCGCCTGGTACGGCACCGCGAAAAGCGTGGGCAATATTGGCCGCAACGTGTTCTGGCCAGCGCCGAACGTTGATTCCGCACTGGTGCGGTTCGAACGCCATGCCGCAGACGATCCGCGCAATCCCAACAACCGCAATGTGGAACGCGATCTGGTGTTCCGGCTCATCGACGCCTCCTTCGCGCAGCGACGCAAGACACTGCACGCGGCATTGAGGAAAATCGTGCCCCCCGGCGCATTCGAACGCGCGGGAATAGACCCGACTCGCCGTGGCGAGACGCTTGACATAGATGAATTCGTGGCGCTCGCCACCGCATGCAAGGAGCTTGAAGCATGAGCGCACCCAACGGCGCCCGATTCCAGACCCCCATGCTCCGCGCAGACTACGCCAGCGTGCATGTGGACTGCCCTGCCAAGACGAATCTCACATTGCATGTGGGGGAACGCCGTGAGGAATGGGACGGCAGACATACCTTGGAGACCATCTACTGCGGCGTGGGCATATACGACACGGTGACGGTGACCGCCAAGGAACCGGGAACCGGCTTCTCCCTCGATCTCGCTGGCACTCATTTGGGAGACCTGGCCGCGTCAACGAGCGACATGCGCAGGAACCATGCCGTGCTCGCCATGTTCGCGATGGCGCAGGCCAGCGGGCACGAACCTGACGTCTCCATTAGCATAGAGAAGCGCATTCCCGTCGCAGCCGGCCTGGGAGGCGGCTCGGCGGATGCGGCAGGCACACTGCTCGCGCTCAATGCGTTGTGGAATCTCAATTGGCCAGTGGCACGACTCCGCGAGATAGCGGCCACCTTGGGCGCCGACATGCCGTTCTGCGTTACCGGCGGCCTGGCTTTGGGCACCGGCTTCGGCGAGCGTATAGAGGATCTGACCGCATCCGACCCGCGTATCGAACATGCGGTGGGCGATCTGTTCGCAGATGCCCCCTCCGGCGATGGCGCGCACATGCTCGTCGGCGCATACCTGTCACAGCTGAGCACGCCAGAAGTCTACTCCACCTTCGACGTGCTCGGCGCAGGAGAAGGCGACCTCAACGAGTTGCAGCACGCCGCCGTCTCGCTGCATCCGCGCAGCGGCGTGGCCATCCGCGAAGCTCAGCAGGCGGGCGCGACGAGTGCCTTCGTCTCCGGATCGGGCCCTACCGTGATCGCCGTGGTGCCTAACGACCGGGTGCGCGAGGCGACGCGCGCGGCATGGCAGGCTTCCGGGGCCGTCGACCGCATCATCGAAGCACAGGTGCCGGCCGTACCGCTCATGCGAGCCGAGTAGCGGGCAGCCGGACCGCCGGGCGTCAGGGCTTATGCGATACTGGAACCACCGGTTACATGTAAAGGATTGACATGGCAGAGAATAATGACGCCCGCGAAGAACGCCGGGAGTACATGCACAGGCGCCAGACGATCGTGTTCGCGGTCGTGGGCGCGGTTCTCGTGGTCGCGCTGTTCATTTCGTCGCTGTTCCTGTTCCACGTCGGTGGTCTGGGCGAGGTGAAGACCACTGCCGAGGGGGCGAACCACGGTGTGGTGGCGCCCTGCGTATCCCCTGCCGAAGATGGCAGCAAACCGAAGTACCTCGACAGCAAATCCGTAACCACGCGCGTGCTCAATGGCACGAAGTTCTCCGGGTTCGCGAATGCCGTCGGCCAGGCGCTGCAGAACCGCGAATTCGTGGTGCAGAGCATTGACAACTACGACAATGCGAAGGTGGAGCGCACCACCATCGTGTTCGGCAAGAACGCCATTCCGCAAGCGTACACGCTTGCCGCGAACTTCCCTGACGCCCAGCTGCAGATGGATGATCGGCAAGACAAACTGGTGGACGTGATTCTGGGCGCCACGTTCCAGAACCTCACGAAAACCGATGAACTGCCCAAGACCGGCTCCGAGATCCCGAACATCGAAGGCTGCAAGCCGGCGAACGACATGAAAGACCTTCCCAAGGCCCCCGAGCATACCCCGGTGGGCTGATTCCCCTTCGTCCGCCTGAAACGGCACCTTTTCGGCATGATTGTGGTCGGGGCGGGACCTCGCTTCGTCAAACGCTCGCTACGGCGGCTTTGCTACCGCGGCTCGCGGCAGCAAAGCCGCCGTACGGAGACGCTTCGACGAAGCGGGGGCGTCGGTCGGGACCCGCACACGGCACACCGGCATTCCTACAGCGCACTACTCGGCTTGCGAGGCATACCAGTTGTGGAGCTCAGCCACAGCGGTGTCGTGATCGACGGGGCCGTTGTCGAGACGATATTCAAGCATGTGTCGGTACGCCTTGCCCACCAACGGCCCGGGGGCGATGCCGAGTTCGGCCATGATCTCGTCGCCGTTGAGATCGGGGCGAATCGCATCGATGTCCTCCTGCTCCTTGAGCTTGGCGACCCGTTCCTCCATCTCATCCATCGCATGCTCGAACATGAGCGCCTTGCGTCGGTTCTGCGTGGTGGCATCGGCACGCGTCAGCCGATTGAGACGGGCGTAGAGCGGGCCCGCGTCCTTGACGTAGCGACGCACGGCGGCATCGGTCCACGGTTCGTCCACGTAGCCATGGAAGCGCAGGTGAAGGTCGACCAAGTCACTCACCTGCTCCACCACATGATGGTCGAAGCGCAGCGCCCTGAGCCGTTTGCGCGTCATCTTGGCACCCACCGCATCGTGGTGGTGGAAGCTCACTTTGCCTCTCGGCTCGAATCTGCGAGTCTTCGGCTTGCCAATGTCATGCATCAGGGCCGCCAAGCGCAGCACCAAGTCCGGGGCCGGCACCGGGCCATCCGGGCCGGTCTCCAATGCCACCGCGCGGTCGACTACGATCATCGTGTGGTCGAACACATCCTTGTGGCGGTGGTGTTCGTCAATCTCCAAGCGCAGAGCGGGAATCTCGGGCAATACGACATCGGCAAGACCCGAATCCACCAATGCCTCAATGCCGGCACGCGGGCGGTCGGAGAGCAGCAGCTTCGTCAGCTCGTCACGCACACGTTCCGCGGAGACGATCTCAATGCGGTCGGTCATGCGCGTAATCGCCTCGGCGGTCTCGGGTTCAATCGAGAAGCCGAGCTGCGCAACGAAGCGAACCGCCCGCATCATGCGCAACGGGTCGTCGTCGAAGCTCTGATATGGGTCCACCGGCGTGCGCAGCACCCGCTTGTTGAGGTCGTTCGCCCCGCCGAACGGGTCTACGAATTCAAGGTCGGGCACAGTGAGTGCCATTGCATTCACCGTGAAATCACGGCGGGAGAGATCTCCGTCGAGCGAATCGCCGTAGCTCACCTCCGGCTTGCGCGAATCCGGGTCGTACACGTCGGAGCGGTAGGTGGTCACCTCCACCTTGACCTCGGTGCCATCCGGCCGCCGGCGCATCGCACCGAGTGTGCCGAACTTACGGCCCATGTCCCAGAAGCCATCGTGTCCAAAGCGCCGCAGAATCGGCTCGAACTGCTCCGGACGCGCATTCGTGCAGAAATCGAGGTCATGCGAGCGCCGGTGCAGCAGCAGGTCACGCACCGGGCCGCCCACCAGCGCCAGTTCAAAGCCTTCATCTGCGAACATCTGCCCCAGCTCAATCGCCTCAGGCCACACCTCGAAGTTCACGCCGCACCTTTCATTTGCGCCCGCCCATGCGAAACGCCCAATCTGCAATACAAGAACCTGACGGGTGCGCAAAAGCGGCGAAACGCCCATAACGCCACGGCTGCATGCCTTGGCCGCAGCACCCGTCATTCCGCCATCAAGCATACCGATACCCATACGCACATTTATTGAGTATGGTTGAAACCATGATCACTCCCGCAGACGTTGCTCGCATGCATGCCAACGCTGCGGTGAACCATGCCCTGAGCCCCGATGACCCGGATTTCGACCTGCTGGTGCCGGACGAGCTCATGTACACGTCGCAGACCACCACGGTGCATCTGAACACGGTGCTCGATGAGGCCGGGGCGGTCAAGGCGAAACTCAGGGCGGAACGGAGCGAAACAGCCTCCGCACAATCGGCACATATACCAACGCCGGCGGATATGCCGTCGCACCCGACCGCCCACGAAGCCACGCAGGAACAATCCGAACCCTCTGGGGCCCCTGTGCCGAATCAAGCGCGCAGCACACGTCGTATACCGACTCCGGCACAGGTGGCGCAGGCCGCCCATGCAGCACACATGATGCAGGCATTGCACGCCACGCAGCCCCTGTACAGTTCGCAGCCCATGCTGGCGCAGAGCACAGCAGTTCCGGCGCACCCCATGCGCAACGCGGCACCGCGTGACCCTGGCAAACCGACCCCGGCAATGATGCCGCAACGGCGCAGCACCGACCGCCGTAGATCATTCGCCTCGCTCGACGCCCAGGAACTGCCAGTGGTGCGCGAATACTCGGCGGGTGGACTCGTGTTCGACGCGCATGGCCGCGTGGCGATTATCGCCCGGCATTCGCGCAGCGGGCATCTTGAATGGTGCCTGCCGAAAGGCCATATAGAGAAGGGCGAGACACCCCAGCAGACCGCCGTGCGCGAGATTCACGAAGAGACCGGCATCATTGGCGAGGTGGTAGATTCCATAGCCACGATAGACTATTGGTTTACCGGAACAAGTCAACGCGTCCACAAGTTGGTGCATCATTTCGCATTACGGCAGACGGGCGGCGAGCTCACCGTTGAAGGAGACCCCGATCACGAGGCCGAAGACGCCATATGGGTGGATTTCGCAGACCTCGACGATGTGCTCAGCTACCCTAATGAGCGTAAGATTGCATGGCTGTACGCAAGGAAACTGAATAGGCAGGCTTAAACGTGAATCCACACCGCACCGACCTGCGCCACACGGCACGACAGCGGTGCAAGGGCACCGCGCTGCTCACGGTGCTGTTCACGCTCATACTGGCATTGTGCACCGGCTTCGCAGTCCGACCGGCACATGCCGAGGAACCCGACACCACGACGAATACCGACCAGGCCGCCAAACCCGGCGTATCAATCACGGTCAACTCGATGACGCCGGTGATCACGCCATCCTCCGGCTACAAACTGAATCTGACCGTCATGAACAACACCGACGCGGATGTGGACCACGGCTCCATAGACGCACTCACGAACTTCACCTACAATTTCATCTCCCGCACCGACCTGCAAGAATGGGCCGAAGGCCGAGGGCAGATTCCGTTGCCCGACCTGCTTGTCACCCTGCACGTGCCGCGCATCGCCGCACACAAATCGGTGACCGTGAACAGTTCGCTGCCTGCGAGCGAGCAGATTCTCAAACAGTTCAATTCGTGGGGTCCGCGCCCGCTCGCACTCGACTACCGCAGCGATGACGGCGCGCAGACGAGCACGCTGCACAGTTTCGTCACGCGCTCGCAGGATGGCTTGCAGGGCGAGCGCACACCGCAGCTCCATATGACGATGCTGATGCCGCTCACTGCCGGCGACTGGTCGCTCGACGAGACCACACTCAAGGCGCTGCGGGCGGATCGCTCGGCGAAGACGCATGCCTCCGCCATCGCAGCCTTGGACAGCAAGAGTACCGAGGCACTGCGCGCCAAGGACCAGCTCATGCAGCGCTTCCCCCATGTGCAGACGCTCGCGGATCCGCAGGTGCTCGCCACGCTGCAGACCCCTCACACGCAGGCGCTCATGCAACCCGCCGATTTCGACATTACTCGCTACAGCTATGCCGGCAATGCGAACGGATATGTGAATGCCGGCGTCCCGTTATCGAGCTGGGCCTCCTCCAATTCGGTGCAGACGCTGCGCACCGTGCTCAACGACGGCACTGCCGAGCGCCCTGTCTATGCGATGCAGGGTGTGGGGGCTTGGAACACCGAGGCCCTCGATACGGCGCGCATGCAGGGGTATGACACGGTGATCGCCACCCATGACTTCGATGATCAGGATGACACGGCAGCCCACACCGGCGTCTATCGCGTGCCCACCGCCCACGGCGACGTCACGGTGATGGCCACGCATCCCATGCTCTCGCAGCTGGCGGCGGGCCAAGCCACGTCGCAGCAGGCGCAGGCGGAGACGAACACCGCCGGCCGGCTGCAGAGGTTCATCGCCCAGAGCGCCTTCTACCAAATGGAACAGCCGTACCAGAACCGTTGCCTGCTGGTGAGTTTCGGCCCGGATTCCTCTGCCGCGAACGTCTCCACCTTCATGGGGGCGCTGCAGGAGGCGAGTTGGCTCGATCTCACCGATCTGGAGACGCTCCGTGCCAGCGAGCCGTACATGAGCGGCGATGACGCGGCGGCCGTGGCCGACACCACCACCGTCGACCCGGCTGTATATGACACGGCAACGCTTAACACGACCTTGACCACCTTGGCACACACACGCCGTGACCTCCAGCACTTCAACACCTCCGTGCTGCTCGCCGATGGCAGTATGCCGGGCGACTCCGCGGCACAGGCGGGCGATGCCAACAACACCAAGCCCGGCAACGGCGATGCCAACGATACCGGTGATGCCAACGACAATGCCACGTCAGACGATTCCGGTGATGCGTTGGGCGCCCTCCAATGGAGCAACCGCTGGCTGCAGGCCCACGATGAGCTCGCGCTGCTGTCACTCAATGCGAACACCGCACGTTCCAGCGCGCTCACGGTCGCCACACAGGCCATGGTCGACTATCTGCGCCAAGGCATCGGCCTTACCAACCCCACCAATGTGAACGTCGTCTCCGAATCGGCCTCGCTGCCGGTGACCGTGACGAACAGCCTGCCCTACCCGATCTCACTGCGCATCTCGTCGCGCACCGATTCAATGGAGATCGTCACCTCCCGTTTCGTCGACGTGAATGTGCCGCCGGACAGCGAAGCGCCGGCCACGCTGGAGATTCGCGTCTCCACCTCGGGCACCACGGTGGCCAATCAGGAGCTCGTGAATCATGAAGGCGTGCCGCTCAGCGGCATCCACACCACCACGATCACCTCGTCGCTGCAGATCAGCGACAAAAGCGGCATCGTGTTCATCATCATCGCGGTGCTGCTGGGCATTGTAGGCCTGTGGCGCCAATTCCATCGCAAGAAGGACCCCGACGAATGAGCTCTTCCATAGGACGCAATTCGCTTATCATGGCCTCGGGCACGGCCGCGAGCCGTATCACCGGCCAGATTCGTACGATTCTGCTGGCGGCCGCCATAGGCACCACCGGTATGGCAGCCAATGCCTACCAAGCCGGCTCGATGATTCCGCAGGTGATCTTCACGCTCGTCTCCGGCGGCGTCTTCAACGCCGTGCTGGTGCCGCATATCACGCGTACGCTCAACAGCGACAACGCCCAGGAGACGCTCGATAAGATCGTCACCTTCGCACTGACGCTGCTGCTCGGCGCCACCGTGATCATCGCCGCGCTCACCCCCGTGCTCACCCGCATCTACGTGAACGGCAGCCCGGATCTCGTGGGATTGTCGATGGCATTCATGCTGTGGTGCACCCCGCAGATTTTCTTCTATGGCCTGCATATGCTCCTCGGGCAGATTCTCGCCGTGAAGAACCGATTCGGCGCCTACGCGTGGAGTTCCGTGGGGGCGAATGTGATCAGTTGCCTCGGCTTCGGCGTGTTCATTGCGATGTTCGGCAATGCGGCGCAGCAGCCGATCGGGTTCTGGACTCCCGCCACCCTTGCGCTCACCGCCGGCACCTGGACGCTTGGCGTGGCATTCCAAGGCTTGGTGCTGCTGATTCCGCTCAAACGGCTTGGCTTCCACTTCCACCTGCGCTTCGGCGTGCGTGGCATTGGCTTGCGGTCCATGGGTCCAGTGGCCGGCTGGAGCCTAGGCATAGTGGGCATTGACCAGGTGGTCAATGTGATCACCACACGCATTCTCACCAGCGCCCCGTCGATCGCCGAACGCACCCTGCATATGAACCAGTTCGACGTGGCCGGCAACGCCACCTACCAGAACGCCTACACGCTCTACATACTCCCCTACTCGCTCATCGCCACCTCCGTGGCCACCGCATTGTTCCCGCAGATTTCCCAAGCCATCGCCACCAAGGACCTCGACGGCGCCCGCACAGACCTGTCAAGCGCGCTTCGCACCGTCGGCGTCATCATGTGCTTCTTCTCGTCGGCATTCATTGTGATGCCGCTGGCCATCACGCGTTCGCTGCTGCCCACGGTGGGTGTCTCGCAGGCGCTGCTCATCTGCGGTCCGCTCGTGGGCATGAGCATCTGCCTGCCGCTGGCGAGTGCCTACCTGCTCATTCAGCGCACATTCTATGCGTTCGAAGACGGTCGCTCGCCGTTCATGTTCATGGCGCTCATGTATGCGCTGCAGCTCGTGCTCATTTTCATCGGCACCAGGGTGTTCCCTGCCACGGATTGGGCCACGATGGTGGGCCTGTGCATGTCGCTGGCGTACGTGCTGTCGTTCACTCCGCTCGTCGTGATGCTGCGCAAGCGTTTCAACGGACAGCTCGACGGTCGCCGCATCGCCGTCACGTACGGCAAGGCGTTGCTCGCCGCCGCGGTCACGATCATCATCGGCATGGCACTGCGCAACCCCGTCTACTCAATCGCGCAGGTGCTCAAACCCAGACTCGGCGTCACCGGCTGGATTCTCACCGTGCTGGCCACTGGTGTGCTCGCCGTGGTGCTGCTCGTCATCTATGTCGCCGTGCTCTGGGTGTTGAGATGCGCGGAGCTCATGGGCATCATCGCCACGCTCAAGGCGCGCTTCGGGCGCAAGAGCCCGGCCCCGCAATCCGAGACGTCCACGACTGCCGGGGGATCCGCCAGCACCACGCCGGCAGTCGGCCGCAGAATATCTGCAAGCACGGCACGACCTGTGGAGATGCCGCCGAGCTTCCCGCCCAGTTTCCCTCCCAACATCCCCTCGAGCATGCCGCCGAGCTTCCCGCCGAGCATGTCCACCGACCTGCCCGCCGAACCCTATGGGCAGATCGAACAGCTTGGCGTGGTCGAGCCGATCGAGTTGGCCGAAAACCCCGTTGCGCTGCAAGATAATCAGTCTGAGGGATTATCGCAGCCGACCAGTGGCAACAGTAGAATCGAATCAACTTATAGGAGAGCGCAGAGCACAGATGGGGAGCATATGAGGCCGCACTTAGGAGACACCGTTCTCAACCGGTACACATTGGTATCACCACTCCGCGAGGAGCCGGGACTGCAGGCCTGGAAGGCGAACGACCGCGTGCTCTCGCGCGACTGCCAGCTCTTCATTGTGAACAACAAGGCCGTGCTCAAGAACACGAACGCCGTCGCCGGCACGCTCGCCGCCACCAAGGACCCACGATTCACCCCGGTGCTGCAGCTGCTCCACGACGGGCCCGTCGCCGTCGTGCTCACGCAACTCGACGCGGGTGTCTCGCTCACCGAATACCTGCAGCGTCCCGATTCCTCCCCGCTCAGCTACGAGGCCATGCGCACCGTGATCGGCGAAACCGGCAAGGCACTCGCCTCGCTGCAGCGCGATCATCTCACGCATCACGCGGTCTCCACCGACACCGTGCGCATCACCGTGGGCGGCATCCAGCTCGCCGACGCGTCGATCAGCACCGCGCTGGCCGACACCTCGGGGGCCTCGCCCGCCGACAACGACGAGCGTCTCGCCGTGCGTCAGCTCGCCAGTGTGCTCTACGGCATGCTCACGCGCCGCCCGTCCACCTTCCCGCCGAAGTTCAATCTCAACGATCTGCCTGCAGATGTGCCAATGGAACTGTTCGTGATCTGCAAGCGTGGTCTCGAACTGCAGGACGGCACCACGCCGACGATTCCACTACTCACGCTCAACGAGCTCGAAGCGCTGCTCGGCCCATACAAGCCGCTGCACATGCTCACCCGGCACGATCTGCGCATTCCGAACGCGGAGGGCGCCTGCTCAGTGGTCTATGCGCCGGTGCGCCCGATTCTGCCCAGCGATCTGCTCGAACTGCCGGATTCCCTGATCTCCTCGCAGACGCTTCCCTCGCTCACGTTCGCCTCCACTGCAGGTCCCGAATTCGCCGCCGTGGAAGTGGATGACGAAGACGAGACCCCCGGCGAGAAGACGGAATCCATGCCGGCGAACTCGTTCAAGGCGCTCTGGAACAAGAGCAAGGCCTACATGGAAGGCGGGGAGGACGCGGCAAGCGCCATTCCGGAGATCTCGCCGGCCGACGCCACCGAGATGTTCTCGGCCTTCGACCCGAACGCGCAGAACGAACCGCCTATGCAACCCTCGCGCATGACCGTGCCGGTGGATGTCTCCGGCGTGCGTGACGGGTCTATGGACGCGACGCGCGGCGTCACCACCACGGGGCGCATCCCGCTCATCGACGACCAAGGTAACGAAGTGCCGAACGGCACCGAATCGCAGCGTGCGCTTGAAGAGGAGCGGAAGGCAATCGACGCCGCATATGCAGCCGGCACGCCGGCGCTGCCGCCGAGCTTCGCACCGCAGAGCAATCCGGGCGCGAACACCAATCCACCGCATGCCTTCACCACCGCCGGCGAGGAGAAGAAGAAGCGCAGCAAGGGTGCCACGGCGGCCGTCATCGTCGTGATCGTGGCTCTCGTCGCCGTGCTGGGTGTGGCGATCCACAGTCTGGCAACCGGCGGCACGCTGTTCGGCTTCGGCAAGCAGAACACCAATTACTGGCCGAGCGACGCCGACATCGAGAAGGTGCCGTTCGGCACCCGCTCCGGCGAAGATGTGCAGAACAAGTCGAAGGAGCCGTCCGAAGAGGTCAAGCCCACCCCGCCACCCACGGAGACGAAGAAGCCCGAGAACACCACGGCCTACCCGGTCGCCTCGCAGCGCTTCCTCGACCGCCCAGGCGGCCAGCAGGGCTACGGCTACTACATTCACCTCGACAAGAAGGAGGACGTCTCCAAGATCGTCATCAAGATCCAGTCCTCCGGCGGCAAGGGCTACATTCGCGTGAACACGAACGGCGACCCGAACGCCGGCGAGCAGGTGGCCGAGTTCACGTTCGCCGAAGGCGGCACCACCGAGGTCAAGCTCGACAAATCGGTGAACACGCAAGACATCGTGATGTGGGTGCCCATCGATTCGCTGCCCGGCAACCAGCTGTACATCAACTCGATGCAGGCGTTCTAGCACGCGGTCTTGCGGCCTCAGGGAAACAATTTCGCGGGGGTGTGGTTTTTGCCACACCCCCGCCGGCATCTTTCAATCGTTACGGGATGTCAAGGGCAAAATCGCAACTGTGGAAAACAGCCATATATGCATGGGAATATGCGGGAATGGACGAAATCTGACATCCCGTAAGCCGCAACGACATCCCGTAAGGCATAACGCGGGAGGAATAATCCAAAACCCGCGCCTATTGTGGGAGTCATGAACAGCACAGCAGCAGTACGTAACGTCATCATTGTCGGATCGGGCCCCGCCGGTTATACGGCCGCGATCTATCTGGCCCGCGCTGGACTCAAGCCCGTCGTCGTCGCAGGGGCGCTCACCCCGGGCGGCCAGCTCATCAACACCACGGAGGTCGAGAACTACCCCGGCTTCCCCGATGGCGTGATGGGCCCCGACCTCATGGAAAGCATGCAGCGACAGGCCGAACGCTTCGGTGCCGAGATCATATTCGACGACGTGGAATCGGTGGATCTGCAAGGCGAGCTCAAATCCGTGCGTCTGAGTGGCGGCCAGGATCTCCAGACGCGCGCGCTCATTGTGGCGACCGGTTCAAATTACCGGCATCTCGATGTGCCCGGCGAACTCGAATATTCTGGCAAGGGCGTCTCGTATTGTGCGACGTGCGACGGCTTCTTCTTCCGTGGCAAGCCGATCGTCGTAGTGGGCGGCGGCGATTCCGCAATGGAGGAGGCGAACTTCCTCGCGCGCTTCGGCTCGTCGGTCACGCTGATCCACCGCCGCGACGAGTTCCGCGCCTCGCAGATCATGGTGGAACGCACACGGGAGAATCCGAAGATCAATCTGCTCATGAGCACCGTCGTCGAACGCATCAACGGCGATAGCAAGGGGGTCACCTCGCTCGACCTGCGCAACACGGCGACCAACGAGACTTCGAAGATCGAGGCAAACGGCGTATTCGTGGCGATTGGCCATGTGCCGCAGACCGGTTTCCTCGGAGGCCAGGTCGACCTCGACGAGCACGGCTATATCCAGATCGCCGAAACCTCCACCGGCGCCACCCGCACGAGCGTTCCGGGCGTATTCGCGGCCGGAGACTGCGCGGACGCCATCTACCAGCAGGCCATTGTCGCCGCTGGTTCGGGCTGCCGCGCCGCCCTTGACGTCCAAAGCTACCTGGAAGACATTCCCGAGGGCATCTAGCCCCTCTTCAGCAACGGAGAGAATCAGCCCGACCTCAGCCGGTATGGGAGCGGCACCGTCGCGGAACCCATGCTTCATCGAGGTGTCTGCATGACGCGGCTTCGCTACGTCAGTAGCACGCTCCTCAGCATGGGTTCCGCGACGGTGCCGCTCCCATACCGGCTGAGGTTACGCGTATGCCATTGAAGCAATAACCAAGCGGATGGGGCCGACACCCGGCAGGCCTGCTGAGGAGCGTGCTACGCACGAAGTGCGCAGGCACTTTGATGAAGCAGGCCTGCCGGGCGTCGGCCCCATCCGCTCAACGGGTGATGTCTCAGTCCCTACCCAAGCAGATCGATGATGCGCTGCATCTCCTCGGGAGATGAGAACACAATCTCAATGCGGCCATGCTGTTCGGAACCCTTGATCGAGACCTTGGTGGCGAACCGTTCCGAAAGGTGCTGCTGAATCGGAGAACCGGCCCACGGATTGTTGCGGTTCGTCTTCGGCTTGCGCGGCTCCTTGTTCGCGCTCATCGAGACGATCTCCTCGACACTGCGCACCGAGAGACCCTCGTCTATGATGCGCTGGGCGAGCTGCTCCATCTCCGCATCGGTGTCGAGACCGAGCAGGGCGCGCGCATGACCGCTCGACAGCTGCCCCGCCGCGACCTTCTTCTGCACGCTCGCCGGCAGGTTCATGAGACGCAGTGTGTTCGCAATCTGCGGGCGTGATTTCGAGACGGACTGTGCGAGCTGCTTCTGCGTCAGCCCGAACTCGTCAATCATCTGCTGGTATGCGGCCGCCTCTTCGAGCGGGTTCAGCGCGACCCTGTGCAGATTCTCGAGCAGTGCGTCACGCAGCATATACTCGTCGGACGTCGTCTTCACAATGACCGGAATCTCGGTGAGTCCCGCCAACTGCGACGCACGCCAGCGCCGCTCACCCATGATGAGCTCGTATTCGCTGTCCATGCGCCCGGCGAAACGGTCTGCGGCATGCTCCTCGGATTGCCTGCGCTTTGCCTCGTCAATCTGCTCCTGCGGGCGTTTGCGCACGACGATCGGCTGCAGCACGCCCACTTCCTTGATCGAGTCGGCGAGCTCCTGCAGTTCCTCCTCGTTGAACGTGGTGCGCGGCTGGTACAGATTCGGGCCAATCTGATTCGGATTGAGCTCCACCAGGTAACCACCGGCGACCGGTTTGAGCTCCGGCGCCTCGCTCTCCTCTTCCTTCGGCTTCGCCGTGTTTGCCAGCGGAGTGCCATCGAAGAACATGTCGCTCGGGTGGTGGGTCATGGATGAGATCGCAGGCATCGTCGCGCGCTTGCCATGCATTTTCACCGGGCTCGACGGGCGGTCGGGCTGCTGGGCCACATGGTGCTCCGCCGCCTGCGGCTGCAGTGTCATCGGCGCGGACAGCTTGTTCACCGTCTCCGCATGAATCGTCATCGCGCCCATTGAGGGGATCGTCGAGCTCAGCGGCGAAATCGGCCCGTCGACGTCCGCATAGGCCTCGGGGTCATATGGGGCCTTCTTTGGTCCCGTTGCAGCCTTGGCGGGCTTGCTGGGGGCCTTTTTAGCCGTCTTGCGCGCTGTCGTCCTCTTCGCGGGTTCCGGCTTCGTCGGTTCAGGCTTTACAACCTGCGCTTCGTGCTGGAACTCCTGCTCATCGGGAAGCGTGGGGAACAGTGCGCCGAGTCCCCTGCCCAACCGTGATTTCGATGCCATCAGTTCTCGTTCCTCCTCGACGCAATGGTTTCCAGCACAATCTGAGAGCGTTCATTGATCTCGTAGGCGGCCTCGCGGTACGAGATGGCACCGAGTCCGCGCGGATCGTACGTGATCACCGTCTCACCGAAGCTCGGCGCCTCGGAAATCTTCACGGTTCGCGGAATCGTCGTGTCGAGCACAATGCTCGGGTAGTGCGTTTTCACTTCCTGATACACCTCGCGGCTGAGCAGCGTGCGCTTGTCGAACATCGTCACCAACATCGTGGAGACGAGCAGCAGCGGGTTGAAATGGGTCTGCACGAGGCCGATCGTGTTGATGAGCTGCCCAAGACCCTCCAGCGCATAGTATTCGGCCTGGATCGGAATGAGCATCTCGTTCACCGCGCACATCGCGTTGATCACGAGCAGACCCAGGCTCGGCGCGCAATCGACGAACACGTAATCGTAGTGGATCTCGGCTGAGTCGAGGAACTTGTCGAGCGCCTCGTCAAGCAGATCGTTTCGGTTCGGCAGATCCGAGATCTCCAGTTCCGCGCCGGAGAGGTCGATGGATGCCGGGACCACCTGCAACGTGGGGAATTCAGGGCAGGTTTGCATAACGTCGGCGATGCCCGCGCGCCCCTCGATGACGTCGTAGACTGAAGGGTCGCCCGAATTGTGCTTGGCGCCGAGCGCGGTGGATGCATTGCCTTGTGGATCCATGTCGATCACGAGCACGTTCATGCCGGCCAATGCGAGCGCCGCCGCCAGATTCACCGTGGTGCTCGTCTTGCCCACACCGCCCTTCTGATTGGCGACGGCGATGCGCCGCGTCTGCGCGGGCTGCTTGAACTTCAGTCGTTCCAATGCATGCAGGCGGGTCGATGCATCCGCAATTTCCGAGCCGACACCGGAATTCTCATGGTCGGAAAAGATTCGCGCAATGGTGTCTTCGGCGCTTTCGAACTCAGGGCTGCTCCCTTGGTGTGTCACGAAGATTCCTCCTCATATCGCAATGTATCCAGTTTCTTCGTGCATACGGACAAACATGCCGTGTTTTGTTTCATGTGAAACGTGTCGTTTCCGCATTCGACCCAGCGCGAAGTTATCCACATCTCCTGTGGATGATTGTGGATAACCGGTGGATAACCCACCCCCATACCAAGCTCAGAAATTGGCTATTTTCAATGGCTTTGCAGATTTCCACAGCTCAAGAACACGCCGATGTGCACATTGTGGATAACTCTGTGGATAACCAGAATGCCCCGCCACTACATGTAGTGGTTGAGCCGCTCGAAATCTCTATGAACCTTAGTGCACCCGGTGGGTCTGGTAGATGGTCGTCAACGATGGAGTTGGTGGGGTGGGCGCGAGGCCCCGTCGAGGTTGAGGAACGTAAAGAGCGCTTGCGATCCAGTGACGAAGCCTCACCGGAGCCTCGCGCCCACCCCACCAACTCCGCGCTATACCTAATACAATCACTCCCCCCATAGGGCGGTCATGAGCATTTGAGTCATCTGTGCGGCCGGGATCGAGGTGGTGGGAAAAGGTGGAGGAACGTAAGGGAGCTTGCGACAGTGACGAATCTGTTCCGTAGTCGCCAGGCCGGCGCAGACATGGCCGCTACTGCTTGTCAACGATCAGCACATGCGTGGGCTCAAGGCCCGGAGCCACCTCAGCTTCCTTGACCCGCGCGTGGCGCCCACCGTACTGCGCAATCACTTTGCGCGCCTTCTCGATCTCGGCACCGGCGGAGCGTCCCTTCAACGCAATGAGCTCGCCATGCGGCGCCACGAGCGGCAACGTCCATCCGGCCAGCTTCGTCATCGGCGCGACCGCCCGGCAGGTCACCACGGTGAACGGATGCCGTATCGCCTGCGCCACCTCGGGAGTCACCGTGTTCTTGGCATGGCCGCGTCCCGAGGATTTCCCGCGTGCCTGCTCGAGTGCGGCGATCGCCTCCTCGGAGCGCGCGCGAACAATCTGCACATTCTCCAAACCCATCGTCTCCACACATTCGGAGAGCCACTCGCACCGGCGTTCCATCGGCTCGATCAGCGTGAACGTGTGGTCGGGCAGCATGGCGGCCGCGACCAGACCGGGGAATCCGCCACCGCTGCCAATATCGGCGACCGAGCGGAATTGCTTGCCGCTCGTGGCCTGGCGAATGAACGGCACCACGGCGGCGGAATTGAGCAGATGGCGCTCCCACAGAATGTCGACGTCACGCGGGCCGATCAGTCCGCGCGGCTCCCCCTCGGATTTCAGTTTCTCGTAGAATGCCCGCACCTTCGGCAATGCGTCGCCGAATATGGTCTCGAGAATCCCGGACTGCTCAATCTGTTCGTCGCTCATCATCTCACTCATACCCCCATCCTAACCACCCTGCCAAACCCCAAGGCGTGCCGATCAGCCGGTTATGGGAAGAAAATATGGAACCGCAGATTTTCTTCCAATCTACAGACCTCTCGCGGGAAGAAAATATTGAATTTCAGATTTTCTTCTGATGTAGCCCATGGTTCACGAGAAGAATATATGCGCCGCGAATTATTTCTCTCATTTGGCAGCAGGTACCGGCGAATCACCGCGGTGCGCGATGGGGCCGGCCGGGAAAGATGAGGAACGTAAGGGAGCTTGCGACAGTGACGAATCCTTCCCGTCCGGCCCCATCGCGCGCCGCACTGCCGGTAGCCTTCGACGTTGCTCCACGACTTGCACACCCCGGTCCCACCGCACTGCTCCATGCGATTCTATGAAAAACCGGCGCCACACCACTCGGGTGCGACGCCGGTTTCATCGAGACGAACAGGCGACTCAGTCGTCGACGAGGAACTCGTCTTCCTCTACTGCCTCGCCGTCGGCCTCGGCACGTTTCAAATACACCGTGACATAGCGGTGCGGCTCCTCGCCATGCGAGCGGGAACGCAGGCCCTCGTCACGCACGACATCGTGGATGATCTTGCGTTCGAACGAGTTCATTGGCTTGAGATCGACGGGCTCGCCGGTTTCGCGCACCTCGTCCACGGCATCCAGGGCCATATCGCGCAGGGTCTGCCGCTTGCGCTTGAGGAAGCCGTCGACGTCCACGATCAGGTGCGAACGTTCGCCGGTCGCCTGCTGCACGGCAAGGCGGGTGAGCTGCTGCAGCGCATCGACCACCTCGCCGTTCTTGCCGATCAGATGCTTGATGTCGGTGTCGTCGTCGGCCACAATCTGGACCATCGGGCGGCCGTTGCGTACGCCCATCTCGATGTCGCCCTCGTAATCCGCGATGTCGAGCAGTCCCTCGAGGTAATCCGCGGCGATGTCCGCCTCCTCGTTGAGCTGGTCAAGCGTCTTGTCGTCAGTCTGCACCATGTTGGCACTCCTTACTCATACTGACTCGATTATATCGCTGGTCTTGCAGGTGGGTGCGGCCGACGACACCGAGTATGTCGCCGACCGCCTTGCCGATATAGCTCACCGGTCCGGGCGACCGGTCACTTCTTCCTGCCGCGGTTCTTGCGCTTCGGCTGTTCGCGCTGGAACCCTTGGGTCACGCGGGATTCGGCTTCCTGCTTGGCCTTGATGAGCTCCTCCTCCTCGAGGGACGGCCGGCCTTCCTTCTCGCGCTTCTTGTTCTCGTTGTTGTGGTCGCGAATCTCCTTCGCCTCAGCGGCTGGGCTGCCCGGCGTGGGGAATTCGTGCACCTGCCACATGGTGCGCAGCAGGTTGCAGATGTTGTTCGCGAGCCAGTAGATGAGCACGGCGAAAGGCATGGCCACGCCGGAGAAGATGTACATGATCGGGAAGACCCACAGCATGGCCTTCTGCATCATCTGGCTCTGGCGGTTCACGGAGGCCGGCGCCGTGTTGCGGCGCATCGAATAGAACTGCATGTACCACAGGCAGGCGCACATCAACGCGACGAAGATGCCGATCACGACCTTGCCGGTCGTGGTGGCGGTGGTGAACGAATCGGTGATCTTCACACCGAAATACGTGGATTGCGAGAACGACTCCGCGGTGGCGACGTCGAAGGCGCCGAGCGGACTGCGCTTGCCGCGTGCGATGTACGGGATGGCGGAGAGCACGTAGAACATGCACATGAACACCGGGCCCTGCAACAGCATCGGCAGGCAGGAGCCGGCCGGGTTCGCGTTGTTGTCCTTATACAGCTTCATCATCTCGCGCTGCAGGGCTTCCTTCGAAGCCGGGTCGTTCTTGCCCTTGTACTTGTTCTGGATCTTCATCATCTTGGGCTGCATCGCCTGCATGGCGCGCATGCCCTTCATGCTCTTGTAGTAGAGCGGGAACACGCAGGCCTGCACCACGATCACCAGGAAGATGATCGCCAGTGCCCATGAGATGCCGTGCTCAGGCATGCCAATGAACGTGAACAGCTTGTGGAAGACCCACATCACCCACGTCATAAGCCATTCTATTGGCGTGAGGATCTTGTAGACGAATCCCCAGATGCCGGCGTCAAGAAGAAAGTTTTCGGAATTCATTTAGGCTGCCTGCTCCTTCCCGTGTGATGGCAGCGGGGTAAGTCTCGGCTCCTCATGTGCCTTCGACCACGAACATCTGTAGAACAGCGAGAACCGTTGGGGAACATCGTCAATATCGCAACGCGTCCAGGGCCTGCAGCGCAAGAGTCTCAATGCGGCGAGCATGCCACCGCGAATGGCGCCGAACCGTTCGATCGCTTCAAGGGCATAGTTGGAACAGCTGGGGTAATAATGGCAAGAGGGCGGTGTATTCGCCGAAATCCGCCGTTGATACCAGCGGATGCAACGAATCATCACTCGCCCTGCATACCCTGTCACGATTGCTCCGATTTGCGCATCACTGCGCGAAACAGCGCCTGAATCTGCGCTTCAAGAGACTGGAAGGAGGCATGCGCCGCCCTCGGCTTCGCACGCAGCACAATATCGCAGTCTGCGGGAAGCTCATGCTCATAGCGATGCGCCAATACTCGGAATCGACGTTTCACCGTATTGCGAACCACCGCGTTCCCCACCGATTTGGAGACGGCCAAACCCAAACGCCTCGCCGGTGCCGCACCGGTCGGGGTCGACGGCGTGTGCACCACGTAATGCAGCACAATGTCCGCGTCACTGACCCGACGGCGGCGTTTGAGTACGGCGACAAATTCGCGATGGTTTTTCAGCCGCTCCACTTCGCGTGCGAATCAGGCGGAGAGGGACTTGCGGCCCTTGGCGCGACGGCGGTTGATGAGCGCGCGGCCTGCGCGGGTGCGCATGCGAACGCGGAAGCCGCTCTTCATGTGACGGCGGCGGTTATTCGGCTGGAATGTCCTCTTCATACAAACTCCCGGTTAATTTAGGCCATGCTCGTGCACGGCTCCTCATGAGTCAAGCTCTACCAATTTACAAGCACCCCTACCCGTGGGCGTGATCCACGCACATTTCCACAATTGCCGTGGTGCATAGGCTCGCGAAAATGTACACCGCGCGCTGTGGGCAGATTCGCCGCATTACCCACAAACCCGTTGAAATATGGGGACAATTCGCGCAATC